>CAVWHE010000006.1:0-80594 GCA_963754845.1 uncultured bacterium | reverse complement strand
GCTCGAGCAGCTCGGAAAACGACTTCATGTCGCGCTCGATATCGCCATCGACACTCTCGCCCTCGCGGGCCAGCTCGAAGAGGGTGTCGAGATCGTCGGTGAGGCCGCGGATGCGCGCGTCGTTGGCGATGGCCTCTTCCAGACGCTTGCGGTCCCGCATGACCTTCTGGCTGGTCTCGGGCTGAGACCAGAAGTCCGGCCGGGCGATCTGTTCCTCGGTTTGGGCTAACTTCTGTTTTTGCGCGGAAGCGTCAAAGATACCTCCGCACGGCCAGGGCCTTTTCGCGGAGGGGCAGGTATTCGCGGTCCAATTCTTCGACTGTCATGGTTTTTTCGCCACTCCAATTCTAGCAGGTACCCGGCCCGGCCCACGTGCGCGCGCGTGGTCCATGCGGATGGAGCAGCCTTCGGCGGCCAAGCGCGTCGTCAATCACCACGAGCACAGTACCGTCCCCGTTTGCGAGGTGTCATAGCCCGCAAGCACTTCCAACTTGCGCCGCAGCGTGGCCCGTTGCAGAACGTCCATGAAAGCCTTCACCGCATGCAAATCGGCCGTACGCTTCCGCATCACGAAGTCATAGCGCTCGCTGTGCAACGGAACAAAATCGAGACCAAAGGTCCTGGCCGCGGAACGAGTCGCCAGGCAAACATCAGCCTCCCCAGCGGTTACACAGTGAGCCGCCGCAAGGTGACCGTAGGCCACGCGGTCGTATCCCCGAATTCGGTGGCAGTCGATTCCGGACTTCTGTAACAGCCCATCCAGCAATGCCCGGCTTCCCGAACCAGGTTCGCGATTGACAAAGCGAATGTGCTTTCGCGCCAGATCTTCGATCTTCCGAATGCTGTTGGGATTACCGGGGGCCAGAACGAGGCCCTCCTCCCATCTGGCGAATGTAACCACCGTGAAATCCTCATCGGGAAACGCGCGGCGAATGAAGGGAAGGTTGAATTCTCCGGTCTTCGGATCTTCCAGATGGGAGCCGGCAATGTGAACCTTGCCTTCCTTGAGCCAAGCCAACGCCAGCTTGCTCGACGCGGAGACCGGGACGATTTCCACGCCGCTGATGTCCGCCACCATTCGCGACAGCAGGCCCGCGGCCGGATCGCACCCGGCCAGAACCAACCGCTTTTGAGTCGCATCGCCTTTCGAAAAAACATCCAGCTCCGCGACGTCGCTGGTCCGGCGCGTCCGTTTGACGATGCCATCGGCCTCCGGAATCAAATAGGGCGAAGCCGAGACCGGAATCCCGACCCAGCGATTCCCCACTTGACAGATGCGAACAGGCTGGCCCCGGCAGGCGTCTCCGCGCTCAGAACAGCCGCCTTCATCGATTCGGGCGAGGATTCCGGCCCTTGCCGAATCGCGAACAACTCGCCGACGGGGACCTCCAGTTCCCGCGCCAGATACAGAGCAACTTCGGTGTTGGGGCACGTAAGTGCCCGCCTCGATCGCGTAGATCGTCTGCCGGGTGACGTGGACGTGGCGGGCCAAGTCCGCAGCGGGCACTCCCCGACTCTTCCGCACCTGCGCGAGCCGCTTTCGATAACTGGCTTCACGGCCGCTGATTCCTCAACTCGACCACTTCAACTTTCGTCAGCATCCGAACCGAACGTGCTCCAGGTCTGTCGCCGAATAAATCCCTGCCCGCCCGAACAGCCAGCTTGCCTGCCGCCAATACAAGTGAGCGCCGGGGTAAACATGGGCTACTAAAATCCTAGCCGAAATTCCATTACCAGAGCAGCTTGAGCCCAAATTGAATTTGCCGCGAGGCGGTGGAAGTAGCGGTGATCAAGCCGGCGGTTGGCTACACAGAACCTCAACGAACGTGAGCGGCGCAAGCACGAAGAACGCTAACCACAAACGAATCGACATGGTATAACCTCGCATGAGAAAGATTCGCAAAAAGTTTATAATACAAATGCGCACATGCCCTTAGCCTACAGCGAGCACAGAAAATAATCAAAAAAAATAATTGTGCTCACAGAGTAATTTCCCCGAGTGAGTAAACGCGTGCTACGCAATTAAAAAAACCAAGGCGAGGTACATGTGCTCCTCGCCTTGGCCTGATTACAAATAATTATTAATTAACGGCGGAAGCGGTCGCCTCCACCCCTTGGAGGGAATCCTCCTGGTCGGCTGCCGCCTCCAGGACGAGGACCACGAGCACCATCGCGCGCTTCAACAGGGCGAGCCTCATTTACACGGAGGCTCCTGCCATCAAACTCGACGCCGTTGAGGCCTTCAATGGCACGCTTACCTTCGTCAGCACTTGCCATTTCAACAAAAGCAAAGCCGCGAGAGTTCCCGGTGAACTGATCTTTGATAATCTTGACGCTCACAACGGCACCAAACTGCTCAAACAGCTGTCTCAGGCCATCCTCAGTAGAGGAGTGCGACAAATTTCCAATGTATATTTTCATCAAAATCCAACGAGAAACAGAACGGAGACAACAAATAAACAACCGAACAGCGGCCACCACCAAACTAGCCGACAGACAGACCCTCCGAAGAATTGGGATACAGCCAACAAGAACTCTTCTTAATTCTGACCGTATGTTCGCCAAATGTCAACCTGTACAGGAGAACCACTACAAAAGGCCCCACGGGGACGCATCGCAACCTTCATAGAAAGACGCCATGATGCTCGGGGTGCGGCCAGATGTTGTCAGGGAGCCTGAAACTCCTTTGCAGCACGAACAAGACCGGAGAAGAAACGCATGATACGGTTTGCTTTTGCCGTTCCGATGCCATCTTCGCGCCTCGCACCGACTTGTCAGCACTTTCACATATTCCTTTTTGCGTGTAAAACAACATCTAGGGTCGCGATTGGCACCACGCACCTGCGATGGCGGAGAGCGTGCTTAATAATTGGTTGGCAATGGGGAGATTTTTTATGTCCTACGTATCCCACTTTCTCTACGTTATGGTCTTCGGCATGCTGGCAACCACGTTGTGTGGCGCTGCATTGCACACACGCCATAACGATGTCGCTACCGTCGAAGCGGACGAAAAAACGGTGGCGAGTCTCGTCGACATCGCCGCCTCAGCCATTGCCCGTGGTATTTCTGGTGATGTCACTCCAAAATCCTCGTGGGGCTACCTCAGAATAAACTTGCGCCTCAATGAGGTGCCGTTATACGTCTGTGAAAAAATATGTCAGGCGTATCGCCACAACAGTGCATGGTCGGGAACGCCACGAGTCATCTGCGAAAGGAAGCTGTATTTGCCTATCCTCGAAGTCCCTGCGGCCGAAGGCCGTCCCCGTACTCACGTTGGCGACCTCGATTTTCACTCAATGAAAATATCTGTCGATGGACGCATCGTCATCATTCATGCGCGAAACGTAGTCAAGCGCGCTGAATACGATGTTTTCTTCATTGCCGACAATCGCAAAGTGCATCCCCGCATAAGAACCTTCATTCAGGAGGCCAAAGGGCCGGCGGCGTACGTCAACCACTTTATGGCAGCGGACAACAAGTATCTCGTAATCGGCAGAGGACCAGGCATCATAAGCGTTGTCGATCTTGCCAAACTCGTGGAAAAACATCGTTTGTGCGATATAGCCCTGGGGAATCCCTACGTGTACGAATATTCTGCCGGACGCCACAAAAACGCCATTTTCGCCTATTCGCACGGACACGTCAGGCTCTGGGATATTGCGACGGGTCGGCCCTTGAAGAGGGGCGAAGACTACGATCGTATGATCCAGAGGGATCCGCAAAATATGCCGGCATTTGATAGTCCGTGTGGGTTACTGGCAAGCGGAAAGATCGCTGTCCCGATGATGTCACTTGTCGGTGGCTCATCGAAAGTATTTACCATCGATCCTCTCAACGATACCGTGGATCTTCTGCCTCCTTGCCAGCACAGCCTCGTAGTACCACATACCCGCGATCGCTGGAATTACGGAACCGTTGATGATGGCCAGTACCTTGCTGGCTTTGCTACTACGCCGGGCTCACCGCGTGTTCTCTGTATACGCGAAGTTTCAACGGACCTTGCACGTCATATGAGGCTTGCCAACGCCGCTTCGGTTGAATTTTCTGGGCCTTACGTACTCGTAAACTGCTTCAAAGAACTCTTTCCGGCAAGCAAGGGCAGAGTGAGAGACACGACCGTCCACGTCGTGAGTCCCCTAACAGGTTGCAACCTTTTTGATGTGGAAAAAAAGAATCTCGTGGCAGTATCGGCCGGCGGCCAATGCATCGCCACGTACGACAAAAACACCAACACATTGAGCGTGTGGTGCGAGCTTCTGCTTGAAAAAATGACCGCCACAAGTATGCGTAGGAGGTATCAGGAGATGAGTTAAACAAAATCGCTGCCATAGTTCAAAGATCAGCGGATCTCGCACGCTACGCGTACGTGGGCAATCGCCTGTTGAAATCGATATTCGAATCCTGGTCTTTCCCAGCCACAACCGTTCCTCATTTTCCTAAAACTTTTCCCACTGCATGACTTCGAGTACCGGACTACTCAAATTTCACCAAGCAGCACAACAACCGGGTGACTCTTTTGTTCACACCTCGGGGGGCGGTGTACTTTAGCAAAAGCCTCCAATAAACTGTAGCGTGGTTCAAAATGTTGCCTATAGTGCGATTTTCATTCTCAGGAGGTACCATGGACGGAGTTTCTGTCAGGCCTTACAAGGCGCAACAACCTGCCGCGTGCGAGCGATCATGTAAATATCGGCGTGCAAGATGGGGGTGTTCATTGGTGCTCATTGGCGCGTTGTTCGCAGTCGGCGATACGCTGGGAGCGAACGCGGCGAGGGGATTTTTGGACACGATCCAACGATGTGGTTCACAGAGTGGGCGCATCATTGCTGGGCACAAAAAACTCTCGGCAGTTTCGGCGGTTGTTGGTGTAGTGGCTCTTGCTGCAAGCACGATCAAGCCTCTGAGACGCTGGCTTGAGTATGAAACGCTCGGCCGCTTGGCAAGAGCAACCCGGTGGCCGCGGATGGCGACATCATGCCTTCGGCGATGCAGTAACGCTACGGCGTGGCGCATCTACGGCGATGCAGTCGCAACGGAGAATATGCCCGTCGTGCGTCATGTATTCAGTAATCATCCCTGTATGCACGGGCGTACAACGATCAACGCCTGCCTCAGGGTTGCATTTTTTCAGAGCAAGCCCAACGTTATGGATTTTCTTCTTGATCACGCTCACGTCGGCCCCGATTGCCTTGGCGATAAGCTCTCAGATCTCGCCTCACCCCATCTCATGACAGGCAGCGATGCCGTGGCAATGGCGGATGTTTTGCTGCGCCACGGTGTTGACGTGAACTTCAGGACGGATGAATTTTCATACGCACCAACCGTCCTTTATCGTGCTGTCGCCGAAAACAACGTAACAATGACGCGCTGGCTCCTCAGGAACGGAGCCAATGTGCATGTAAGACATGTCAATGGCCAAACACCACTCCATCTTGCTGCTCGTCACGACTGGTACGACACAGCAGCCGCCCTCATTGAAAGGGCTCCTTCGTGTTTGATTGATCGTGACAGCAATGGCATGACGGCGCTTCATCACTGGGTACGATCAGCAGAAGATGTTCGTGGATATGCTCGCACGGCGCAGCTTGGTCGTCTCCTTGTCGCCAGCTATCCAGCATGTCTCAATGCTACCGACAATGCAGGGCGAACGGCGCTTGACTATGCTATCACAAGCAACGATACGGTTGCGCATGAATTTCTTGTGGCTCACGGCGGTGTTCGCGGGTAACACCATGAATAGGTTGTGATTCCAGAATGTATGTATGGCGCGATTTTTTGAGCAATTTTTTGAGCGCGTTGCGCGTGGATGATGTCAACAGGGCTGTTTGCTGGGTGTTGACCGATGTGGGCATCAGGGTATTCTTAACTCACGTGAGGCGTTGAACAAGAAGTGCTCTGCGGCAAATAGCTGCCGCAGTGGGGCTCCGAAACTGCCAAAGTCTCCCGGGGTTGGTGAACAGTGGTTGCAAAAAAAGAGCGTGCGCTCGCGTGGATCGATCTTGAAATGACCGGGCTCCGGCCAGAGCGCGATAAAATTTTGGAAATAGCATCCATCGTTACCGATGGTGAACTCAACCTCGTTGCCGAAGGTCCGTCACTCGTGATTCATCATCCTCAGCACTGTCTTCAAGATATGAGCGATTGGGTCCTTCAGCAGCATACGCGGTCGGGGCTTCTTGACGAGGTTCGAGAATCGAAGATATACACCGAGGACGCCGAGCAAGCAACGCTTGATTTTTTATGCGCGCATTGTCTGCCCGGCATCGCACCTCTCTGTGGCAACTCGGTGTGGCAGGACCGAGCGTTTCTCGTCGGAGCGATGCCGCGCGTGGTAGCCTACCTGCATTATCGCCTCATCGATGTGACAGCGTTTAAAGAAGTTATCAGGAGATGGTATCCTCGTAACCCCCAGAGTGATTTCAAAAAGCGTGACGCGCACCGCGCGTACGATGATATAAAAGAATCAGTTGCTGAGCTCAGGTACTATCGCGACCACTTTTTTATCTCACAGGGTCGCGAGGACCTTGTGCTCTGAAGTTTCGTTGGTCTGCCGTCTGTGAAGGTGAGCGGTTGCATTTGTTGAGTTTCCCAGTGGTTCATCGGCGTCTATGCGGACTTCGCACTTGTGCGTTTTCTGGGCCGTTTGGTCGAGGCACTTGCAGACAAAGGAACGGACGCGGTCAGTGTACACTTCGGGGCTGTAGAAAAAGGAATCGAAGTGTCGGCGTCCGTTTGTTATCCAGAGTTGTTTGTATTCGGAAGCCGTCCGGTCAAAAAGCGCGCGTATGGCAGTAACTGATATTTTTTCGTCATTTTTGCACAGTATATAAAAAACGGGCACGGAAATTTTTTTCACCGATTCAAGAGGGCTGATGGGATAGGCCCGAATCTCCATTTTTTTGGAGTCCACATGTGCTATGGCTTTGAGAACGAGTTTGAGCATCGATTGTACGTAGGGGTGAAAAGCGTAGCGTTGCAAAAAACTTCTGCCGGGCAATGAAAACTCGTATCCAAAGGCAGAGACCTTAATGTTATCGAGGCTCCTTTTGAGAACGTTTTCCGTGGACTCGAAGGGGCAATCGAGAATCATGGCATCAAAAAGTATGCTGTCTTTTGCCTGGGCCTCGATGGCGGCGACGGCTCCCATGGAAAAGCCGTACACGATGAGTGGCGTACCTTTAAGGTACTCATGGCCACGTAAAAAACGAGCGGCGGCGATGACGTCGTACTTTTCATCTCTTCCCAGCGTGCAGCACTGGCCGTCGCAACACTCACCGTGGGCTCTAAAATCGAAGGTCATAAAGTTGAACTTGCCCCGCGGAAAAAGTGAACGCAGAATGCCGGCGTCGAATCTGTCGCACATGAACCCGTGGCATATGAGTATCGAAGCTTGGGCTCCTTTGTAGCGCGCAAGAAGAGCATTGCGCACTATGCGCCGCTTGCTCCCAGAGCACTGTTTAGGGTAAAGTACAATTTTTTCTATGACGGGTCCGTTGATTGAAGGGGTTGTGCTTTCGATAATGTCGCCGTACTCGTTGACGCATGCGGGCAGAACGGCGTAAGGGGCATGCGTAACGCCGTATGCCCCGCTCGTGCCCCCCGCGTTGTAATCACGGGTGGATTCCTGGGTTTTTGTCCGTACTCCGTGTTCGTTGCCGTGCATGAACGTGTCAGATGCTGTAACTTCCCCTCGGGACGGCGGTGGTGTCACGCGCGCATGAAGAACACAACACACGATGAGAGCAGCCACGCCGATACCCCACATTGCAACAATGAGCACTACCGACCATTCACACCATGTCAACATCCCTTTGTTCATCTTCCGCCTCCGCGCCGCCGGGCACGTGCATCAGTCGTCTTCGTAGACGACGTTTTCCCGTTTTTTTGAGGGTGGTATGTCCCACGTTTGCACCAGCCCGCCACTGTTTGTCATACTGAGCGTATCAATTGCCATTTCAAGTTTGCAATAAATTGCACGAGCGTGCGCGGCAACGAAGTTACAATCAGGACTCTTTTCTTGGACGCATCGCATCAAATCAAAGAGACCCCCCGAAATTCAGGGGGTCTCGCGTGTGAATAGTCCAAAAGTGAGCGACCATCGTCATGCTGGCAAACATACTGCGCATCAACGAACAACGACAGTTGCATGGGAACGTTTCTTTTTGTCGTCAGCGCTTGTCTCTCCGCCAGCGTGGTCAACAAATGTGTCCTAATGTGGCCTAGAGACCAAGTCTCTCGGCGAGATCGTTCCAGTTGTTGAAGAGGATCTCGCGAAGGTCGGGTGAAAGCACGAGGTCAACGGGTTCGCGTGAATCGATGTAGCCATGGCACACCCCGTTATGATCGAATACGGCGTCATAAAGGTCGTTCATGTTCACGATGGCACTGTTGTGCTGTGCGGCGCCCTCACTTACGGCGCGCAAAGGGTTATCGGCATTATTTTTGTGATTGCCGTAGTTTACAAAATACACGTAATGCTTACTCCCTGAGCCAAAGCACCTTTTATGCGCGACGTCGGCAGTACGAATTATAACACCGAGTCGTTGAAGGCTTCTGCTAGCGACGTTCTGATGTCCGAAGAAGGCTGCTGCTGCCGTCTCGTACTTGTAGTTGTCAACCTCGATACTGTTGTCAGCGAGGCGCCTCCGCTTCGGCAGGAAAAAATCGCCGTAAGGTACAGCGCGGTCTGCTGGGCCTGCCGCACTGGTGCTATCATCCCTATGAAGGACGCAGTAAGGGGTGCCCCGCGCGTCAAAAAAGATCGGCACGACCCCGGCGGCGTTGTAATCGTCACTATGCCGCAGTCCACAGAGGGCATGAAGCGCTTTTCCTGGCATGATTCCATCCTGGGCAACAAAATCCTTGTCGAATGCATCAGTTTGATTTGTTAGAAGAAAATGGAGTGGCAAGATGCGACAGGGAGCCATGCTTGTGAGGTCTCGTTTGTCCGCGGCCGAGTCGACAATATACATGTCGAGTCCGCCACCATTCCTTACTACCACGACGGTGAGCCAGTGTGCAGAGGGATTGCTGCTGGCGGTGTAACCCGTGCCGAGCACGATGGCAAGTTGGTTAAGACGACCCGACTGAAAATTATGGATGTGCTGGAGTGACCGCTTATTATCCGCCATGATGGCGCCAAGGTCCGGGTCCCTGCCGCTGAAGTCTGCGCCAAGGATTTCCTGAAGACATACGACGGCAATTGCATCGTCCTTCGACTCCAAATTTAGACGCCCTATGATCGTTGTCAGGTCGCGCAGTTCAAGGGAACGGTCAGCGTGTTGCCCTCCGTATTGGTTCGCTACAGCAGCGTGTGCTCTTCTTAAAAAATCGCCAAAAGCTTGCCTGTTGTAGCATGCTTGCTGAATGCTGTCAGGTGTACACCCCGACTTTTTCAGTTCGGCAAGAATACGCTGGGCGTTAAAAAGCGCATAGTAGCCGCAGTAGTTTGAAATCTCACTGCCATTGTGCGACTGATTAAGTGCCGGTACAACGAAGAGGCGCAAGGGGACACGCAAGGGCGCCGTGCGCGGCAGAACACGCGAGTCTTTAGCACAAACTATGAGATGCACCTGGGTTCCTCCATACGCGTCGTAAGGAAATGCACCAAGTAAGTATGATTCCAGATTGTCACTAGGCGCGGCTGTTCCCATGGTGCCGGGCTGCTCCTTCTCGTAGGGCTCGATGCTGTAACGGCGAGGTGGTGTTGGCTGCCGCTGGGAATCCCAAGATGACCGACGAGTGTTCGTGGGCTGCGGCTGTTGAAGCGTCGCCGTCGAAGAGCGCTGGACGGTAGCTGTCATTTTGCCGTCTTTATTGGCCGCTGAGCCTGCTGCTGCTGCACGCGCCTGCGTGTTCTGTCGTTGCACCTGAGGAACTTCTGATGTCGTCGCCGGCACAGGCGTACTTTTACGTGCCTGCGACGTCGACTGCAACGAGCCTTCCACCTGGTGTTGGTGCTCTGGCACCGGTGTCGCAGTCACTGGCGGCAGTACTGGTTGTTCGCCATGTGGCGGCATTACGGTGCACAATGGAACGTTCGGTGGCATCTGTGGTTCCGCCGCTCCCGCCGACATTGAAGGAGAATGTCCTTCGTTGGCACGAAGCCCCCTGACACGTTGCTCCAGAAAGGTAATTGCTCGTTCTTGTCCATTGGTGTCGGTGGCAACTCTGTTCCAAACTCGCGCAAGAAGTGTGTCCCGATAGTTGACGAGCCTTCGATATTCTCCCATCAGGCCGCTTGACAACGTTGCTTCGTGCTGCAGCTCATCCAAGCGATCGCTTGTTGCCGCAATCATATCAAAGAGGTTCTTAAAAGCAGGGGTTGATGCCTGCGTGTTTTCTTGCGGTGCGGCGGCGTGGATGCTGCAAGAAAGCATCGTTGCCGCTGCCGTCAGCACAACGATGACTGCCAAAAACTGTCTTTTCATTGATATAAAACCTCCTCCATAGAAAAATAAAAAACTCAGTGGTGCGTCCGGGGTGATTGCCATCGGCTGCCTTTGTTTAAAAATTTCGCTTGTCATGACGAAACTAATAATAATTATAGCAAAAAAACTTCATATAAAAAGAGCTACATTGCAATAAATTTTATTGCCATCGGTCACGAAAACATATGCGACCCAGCGATGACGTCCCAATGAGCACGCGCAATTTCGCAAAAGTCAGGTGCCAGCGTGACACACGTCGCTTCCCAGACGTCCGACTCACTCAGCTGATCTGGTACCAGGAAGCCGACACATGATCGGTTAGGGTCAATGAGGCCGTAATAAAGGTGATCAATGTCAACGACGACGCTGTCAAAGCGCGCGCATCCCTCGCTGACGGCGCGCAGGGGATTTTCCTTGTCACAGGGTCGGTCGCCGTAATTCACCATGTACACATGGTGCCCGCTCCGTGAGCTAAAACACTTTACTTTTTCAACGTCAACGGTGCGGAGCATTCTGCAGAACTCCTCAAAAGTTTTGTTAAAGACGTTCTGGTGACTAAAAAATGCCCGCGTCGCCGCCTCATGCTTTCCCCTGCTAACGGCGACAGAACTGCTTCCGCTTCGCGGCTCTTTCGACAAAAAGAAGTCACCGTAGTGCGACGCTTGGCGTTGATGAGCGGGGCTAGCAGCGCCCCTGGCAATGTCGTCGCTTGCGTCACGGTGAAGAACGCACAAGCGCTTGTCGCCTTTAATAAATATCGGCAGAACGCCGGCCGCTCTGTATTTGTCGCCCTTAATCTCCTGTCTAACCGGCTCATTGCAAACTGTGGCTGGTGTGCTGCAGGTACGGCAGGAGGGGTTGGTACCGGTGCGGGTTTCGTTGGGTTGGCGACGCACGTGCGGTGGGAACGCGCGGCCTCAACGTGCCATTCCAATTCGTTAATCATCTGTCCCAGCTGGGCGACGGGTATGGCCATGCTCTCTTTGAGGTGCGTCAGAAGCTGATTTTGGTAGGCGATAAGCTTTCTATACCCCTCTAAGGAGCTGGCAGGCAACCACGCTCTGTACCGTTCAACTTCGGACAGGCGATCGCTCGTTGCTTCAAGCCTCCCGATGAGTGTAATAAAAGCACCGGCAGGTCTTCGCGTGCCTTCACATGCTGCGGCGGCATGAATACCACAAAAAAACGTCGTCGCCACTGCCGTCGACAGAGCAACGACCATAAGAAAGTGTTGTATCATTGGTATGAAACCTCCCCAAATAAGAAAAAAAGGATCGCAGAGCGTCGCCTGCGCTCAAAATTGAGCTTCCAAATATGGAAGCAGAAGTAATTCTAACAAAAAACATTTGTTATGGAAAGGAAGCTATGTTTGCAGAAATGTAATAGTAAATTTTATTGCACTTAGTTTTTTGATTTCACAACCTTCACCAACCTCCAACGCCGCCGCCACCACCGCCACTGCCGGCAAAACCACCACCCCCTGAGCTCGATGACGATCCTGGCGGCCTGCGTGACGATGACATAGGCCCTGAAATATCCACGGAGGGCAAAGCTGTAGAAAGACCTCTGCTGAGGCTACGACTCAGGAGTGCCAGATCCAAAGCGTTAAGGGCGTGCGGTGCGATGTACCACGATGGAGCGCGAAGCTCACCGGCCAGCTCACGCTCACGGAACATTGATGCAAACTGCGCCGACCATTGTTTTTCAAGGCCGAGGGCGATGGCGTAGGGAAGATAACACTCAAAAAGTTCGGGTGTCCGCGTCGGCGGTGTTCCAACGAGATTGAGGCGTTCTGTTTCGGTTGTTGCCAGAAAAAGTTTGAATCCTTCGATCTTTTCTTTAAAAGCTTGACCTGCGGCGGTGTATGCGGGTGCCAGACACATGAAAATACCGTGAACGATGCCGTGGATGGCAAGGAGAATCCACGTCCACGCATCGATGTATCCCTCGTGTACGATAAAAAACGCTCCGCCGGCCGCCATGAGCGTGAGCATCACGCCACCCATGGTGTTCGTGCCGCGCGGCCGTTGAAAATAGGGAATGTTGTAAGTAAGTTCATAGTGGCTACGCAGACGTTGTGCCATGAGTCTCAGTTTTTCCGTATCGGCTGAGGCGGAACTGGGTGATGAAAGAGTGAGAGTATCGCCCGAGGCAAATCCTGTCTCCAGAATATTTTTTTCAAGGTCGGTCATCATGCCGGCTGCGTCAGAACGTCGTTTGAGTATGTACGTTGAGCTGCCCCAAAAATGTGCCGCACGGTACTCTATGGTAAGAAACCCTCGGACCGCCATGTTGACAATGACAGCGGCGAGTTGTGTGCTTTTGTAGGTTCTTGAAAGTACATAGTCAAGAGCTCCTGGATCGGCGTCCTCGGGTGGATGAAAAAGGGGAATGATCGTCGCATATCGTTGGTCGCCACGCGTCCGCATATACGTCATCGTGTCGACAACAATAATAACGAGGAGCATGAAAAGTAATAGCGCAATGTGGGCATTGTCGACGAGAGCGCGCCACCACACGTTCCGCTGCACAACACATCCTTTGGGCCACGTTACGACGACGGTGAGACCTTCGTGAGGATCGAGTGCGCGCGTTGTTGCATACTCTGCTTGCCCGTCGACGACGCGCGCTGTGTAATCCTGGCCTCTGCTGCCATAAAAACCCGTGTAACCTTCTACGTGCGTCGCCGAGGCCTTGATGCCGACAGGAAGAACCACGGAGGCAGTGGCATCGTTAATATCAAGGGCTGAATCGAATCCTGTGACGTTCCAGGCAAGTTCGTCATAATCCTCAAAAAATCCTATTTGTCTATCGGTTTCATAGGCAATAGTGTACACGTGGCGCCCGTACGGTACACATGCCGTGGGATTGCCCGTGAATATGCGTACGCCGTTGGATCTTTCTTCGACACGGTTCATGACGCATCCATCAAGGAGCGTTTCGAGAAGTGTAAACCCGACGTTGAATCGAAAGCCCATGGCCGTGCGATACCGTGTGGGAATGTCGCGTGTAATGCCGCGTTTGATTGCATTGCCCTCGCACATAACTGTTATGGTTTCGACAACGTAAAGGGACGCGTCGGCACGTACGGAAAGTGAAGTTTTCGACGACTCGATGCATTCGTGCGCGACAAGCGTACGTGGCGCGTGCAGTGTGTACGCAGCGAACACTGCCAACGCGAGTCGTGAAAAAATGTATCTCACGAGGGCCATGATTATGATAACCTGGATCCTAAAATTTTACGTGAGGAACGTCGCGTTGCTCCGCAGTCGTGAGCTCAAAGTACGATGCTTTTTGAAAGTTGCCAAAAGAGGCAACGATGCTTGTGGGAAACGATTGCATCGTACTCATGTAATTACGCACGGTTCCGTTGTAGTAACGGCGCGCCAGCTGCACCTCGTCTTCGATGTGGGTGAGTGTGTTCTGGAGCGACATAAAATTTTCGTTGGCTCTGAGCGTTGGATAATTTTCAGCAACGGCAAACAATGTTTTGAGTGCATGCGAAAGGCCTGCTTCAGCCTGCGCTTTATTTTCCACTGTTGTAGCCGCCATGGAAAGCGAACGATAGCGCGTAACATTTTCAAGAACTGTTTGTTCGTGGAGACTGTACTGTTTGACGGTTGCTACCAGGTTGGGAATAAGGTCGCAGCGGCGTTTGAGTTGTACGTCAATCCCACTCCACGCTTCATCAACAATGCCTTAAGACGGACGAGGCCGTTATAGGAACCGATGGCCCAGAGGACGACAAGGATGACGAACGCAAGCACGACAAGCCCGATGACACCGACGGTACCAAGACCGGTCATAGTCAACTCCTTCACGGCGCTTGGCCGACGCAATCGATGATGATTTTTCTACGTGCACACGTTACCACACGCAAACACGCGCTCAAGAACAGCGCCATGTAAGCATACAATGTTTGCGTGCGAACGTAAAGGCCGCATGCGGGGGTTTTTAAAGCGCATAACGTGCACACGTTGCGCGCGTCGTGGACTCGATTAAGAGCATATCCTTAGGCACGAGTGCGCTGGGAAAGAAGCGCGAGAGCGCGGCGCAAGAGCTGATCAAACGAGGAGCCGGGCATTGTTTTTGCTGACGTTAATTCACGTATGACGTGTGCTATTTCAGCGCGCGTGTAACCAAGGGATGTGAGAGCTTCTGAAAGTTCGCCGAGGGGCACGCCAGCACCGTCATCGCCAGCAAGTGCCTCGTGCGCGAATTTTTCAATCTTGTGGCGAAGGTGTACGACGATGTGCTCGGCTTTTTTGGGTCCGATACCGCTCACGCGTGCGAGTGCCGCGATGTCGCTCTTTGATACAGCCCCGACAAAACCTCGCCAGCCAAGGTGGGCGAGAATGGCAAGAGCGACCTTGGGACCGATGCCCGAGCATCCGATGGCGAGAATAAAGGCCGTCCGCTCGTGTTCGTTTTCAAAGCCAAAGAGGCTTGGGCCTTGTTCTTGATTCCAGTGAAGGTACGTCACAAACGCGGCATGCTGTCCGACGTTCAAGGCTGCCGTGTTGACAACAAAAATCTGAAGACCGACGGGACCGACGTCAAGAACAAGTGTTTGTTCGCCGATAGAGCGCACCGTCCCGACAAGGAAAGAAATCATAGTGTACAACACGCGTGCGCACAGCGCACGCGAGCATCTGCACATGCGCCACTGTATACAGAAATGTGACAGGCGTATGCGAGAAAGACGCAGTGGTGCCGAGAGCCGGACTCGAACCGGCACAGGCATTAGCCCGAAGGATTTTAAGTCCTTTGCGTCTACCTATTCCGCCATCCCGGCAACCTTGACATAAAGATGACCAAATTTTGGAGGCGGCACCCGGATTTGAACCGGGGATCAGGGTTTTGCAGACCCATGCCTTACCACTTGGCTATGCCGCCCCGCCTATCGCAACACTAATAATCAACCACATTCACACGTTCCAAATCTAGCACAAAATGGTCCGTATGCAAACCATGCTCATGATACCACATGACTTTTGATGTGACTTCCCTGGGCATGTGATGGCCGTAAAATACCGTCACCCATCCATGGAAAACATGAGCACAGTGAGTGCGATTTTTTAATTGCTTTTTAATCGGGCGATTGCTAAAATACTAGCTAGATTGATATTCTTCTTGCCCCTCTCTTCGCGTGGTGGCCTCCGACGTTGTCGTGCCCGAGGGGTGATTGTCGTAACCACCGGAAAGGTTTTGAGGATGATTGATTTTAGAGAACTTGTTAAGGCCGGCGTTCACTTTGGACATCGGCGGTCGGTGTGGTGTCCGCGCATGGAGCCTTACATTTGGGGTCACAAGAACGACGTTCACCTCATCGACATTTCAAAAACTGCCGTTCAGCTTGAGAGGGCCGCGCAGGTTCTTGAAGCGTTGGCAGCAGCTGGCAAATCCGTCTTGTGGGTCGGAACAAAAAAAGCCGCTCACGATGTTATTCGTTCCGCCGCCGAACGCATGGACATGCCCTACGTCGACCATCGCTGGATCGGTGGGACGCTGAGCAACTATTCGCAGGTCAAGAAATCCGTGACCAAGCTGCTCCACTACGAAGACGTGCTCTCCAAGGAAGCCGGCGATACATTTTACAAAAAGAAAGAACTCAACAGATTTAAGAAAGCCGTTGATCGGCTTCGAAAAAACATCGGCGGTATCGTCAAGATCAAGTGGCCACTCGGAGCTATCGTTCTCGTTGACGTCAACAAAGAGGCCTCGGCGTTGCGCGAGGCTGCCGCAACAAAGGTCCCCGTCATTGCCCTCGTTGATACCAACGGCGACCCGTCCCTCGTCGATTATGTTATTCCCGGCAATGACGATGCACCGCGCTCGGTCAGTCTCATTATAAGCTACCTTGAAGAAGCGACGATGCGCGGCAAGCAAACTGCCAAACTCAAAAAGGCCGAGGGTGCTTCCGGTGAGTTCGATCAGGACGACGGGGACACGGCAAATACCACCCCCGGATCGACGGGAGGCGGTGAGGAAGAAGAGGAGCGAGGCGGCGTTGCGCGACCAAAAGGTCCACGCACGGGTGGACGTCGCGGGGGAGCCCCTGCCGGTGGTGTTTTTCAACGGACGCGGCCAAAAGTTTAGGAGAGATGTCTGAGTGGTCGAAAGAGCACGATTGGAAATCGTGTATGTCCTGAAAAGGGCATCGAGGGTTCGAATCCCTCTCTCTCCGCCAGGATGAGCAGCAATTAAAAAATTGGGGAAACTATATAAAGAATAGTTGTTTAATCTGTCAGGTTCGAAAGAAAGCAGCAGGGGCAATGATTCTTGTATATTTTCCCCTTCTTGTTATGACACTGTATGTAGCCGAGCGTGACGTCGTTGATTGTAATTGGCTGCGTGTCTTAAGTTATGGGCTCGTGCGGCGTGATGATCGC
The DNA here is from genome assembly GCA_963754845.1 of uncultured bacterium. Classification (GTDB taxonomy): domain Bacteria; phylum Babelota; class Babeliae; order Babelales; family Vermiphilaceae; genus JAKASV01. The sequence continues at coordinate 63,772 of CAVWHE010000006.1, read as the reverse complement.
GTTTGTCGTGTTTTGTAATGGGTACTGCCATGAATGAAATCCAGCTCAACCTGGCACGTAAGTGGCGGGCGCAAAACTTTGACCAGATCATTGGCCAGGAATTGTCGGCGAAGATGCTCAAAAATAGTTTGTATCGCGGTCATCTTTTTCCCGTGTATCTTTTTTGGGGACAACGGGGCACGGGAAAAACGTCAATGGCTCGTATTTTTGCCGCGGCACATTAATTGCCAGGAATTGTCCACTTTCAAAAGGATCCTAAAAACAGTACTCTGCCCTGTCGTGCATGTCCATCATGTGCGGCTATGGAAGCCGGTAAACATCCTGATTTTATCGAAATTGATGCCGCTTCACATACGGGTGTTGATAATGTTCGCCAAATCATCGATTCAGCCTCGTTTTTGCCGCTCATGGGCCGCAAAAAAATTTATCTGATCGACGAAGCTCACATGCTCAGCAAGGCGGCCTTTAATGCGATGCTTAAGATATTGGAAGAACCGCCGGATGCGGTGGTCTTTATTTTAGCAACGACGGACCAGGACAAGATCATCGAAACGGTACGATCGCGGTGCTTTCAGGTATGTTTTGGGTCCGTCGGCACGCGCGAGCTTGTTAAACATCTTGCGGTCGTGTGCGCCAATGAATCGATAGCTGCGGATGAGCCGGCCCTTGACATTGTCGCACGTGAATCACAGGGCTCGGTACGCGACGCCCTCAACATGCTCGAGCGCGTACGCTTTGCCAAAGGGCGCATAACGGTTGATACGGTGCTTGCTGTCCTCGGACACATGAGCGACGATTACGTGGTTGCCCTTTTTAGTATCCTCGCCGATCGCAATGAGCAACGCCTCGTCGAACTCTTGAGAAGCATCGCCTTTGAAACCTTCGACGCTGATTACGTGTGGAAGAGGTCCATGGAATTTGTGCGCTTTCTTGTATGGTCACATCACGGGCTTGAGGTTCCCGTTGCTCATGTACATGCTATCGCGCTCAAGAACCTTGCACAAAAATACACCCATGAGCGTCTCATGACGATTCTTGAAACACTGTATGCCCACGAACGGGCGTTTGCACGAACGTCGAGCAAACATCTTGTGCTTGAAATGCTCCTCGTGAGCCTCTGCCACGATGGCTGTCGCGTTTCCGGCGTGGAGGCATCGCAGGCGCTAGAATGTGCGACCCCGCAGGCAACGCAGCATTTTCCTTCACACATCCCTCAGGCCCCCTCGCCCACGTGCCGCACTTCTGAAGATCGCCTCGTGTCAGCGACAGACCGATGAGCTGCGCAGAAATACAGGCGACGCCGTTGAGCACCGACGAACTGGGAGTGAGGACTCGAAGCGCAGCATCCGCACTGTGGGTGTATCTACCGCTATCACGCCTGCCGATGCCGGGCTCAGACTTTGGCGCACGTTTGTTGATAAAATTGCAGCGCTTGACAATACACTTTTGAGCTCAATTTTTGGTCACGGACAGTACCGATCATACGATGAGCACAACAAAAAAGTCACTGCCGCTTTTGCGCAACAATTTGCTTTCTTTGAAGAACTTCTTGTGAGGGAAACGGCATCGTGGGCGGCGGCACTTAGCGATATCTTCGGGTCGGGTGCGCGCCTCATTCCTCTCTTTGTTCCCGACATCGTACCGACGTCGCCGACGGCAACAGTTCAGGAACACGAGGCTCGCGAGGCAGCTCTTCCGCGTACTGTTTCACCACCGGTGATACAAACTTCGTGCGGACGCGAGCACGAAGAAGCGGCACCGCCGCGTGCGTACCGCACCTCTACAAAAACACCGTCACAGCGTCCGGCGCGCCGTATGACAGTTGATATTTCAGACGCCAGCGTGTGGCCCAAGGCGTGCGCTCTTGTGCGCTCCTTTCCAGGTATCGTGTACGAAGGCTCCCAGTAAAAAGGATCCCATGAAAAAACGTGCGAAGGTCGTCATAGCAGGAAGAACAAACGTCGGCAAATCGAGCCTCTTTAATCGTCTTTCGACGTCAGTCAAAGCCATCACGTTCGATTGTCACGGTGTAACGCGCGACTGCGTATCCGATACGGTGTACTGGCAGGACGCCTGCTTTGAGCTCATCGACACGGGCGGCGTCAGTCTCACGAAAGCTCACGATGATCTTGTTGAAAAAACGCGCCAAAGAGCACTTTCTATGATTGAGCATGCCGACGTTATCCTCTTTGTTGTCGACGGCTCCGTTGGCCCTCTTGCCGAAGATCGCGCGATCGCCCGCCTTCTGCACAAAGAGCGCAAAAATGTCATTCTCATTATCAATAAAAGCGACGTTAAGACCTCGGCTGAAAACGCCTTTGAGTGCGCTCGACTCGGTTTTAAGGAGGCAATTGATGTGTCGTGCCAGCACGGTACGGGCGTCGGCGATGTGCTCGAACTCATCGTCGAACAGCTAGCCCAAACAGCAGGGCACGCGCACGACGAAGAAAAGGCGGCATACAACGTCGTCCTCCTCGGCAAGCCCAATGTCGGCAAGTCATCGCTCCTCAACCTCCTTGTCAACAAAGAGCGCGCCATCGTTTCAGACGTGCCGGGAACGACGCGCGAGTCAATTTCCGAACGCGTTGCTTTTTGCAAGCACGACATTGTCGTAACCGATACTCCCGGTATTCGTCGAAAGCGCTCAGTCCACGAGGGACTTGAGACTATGATGGTCAAGAGCTCGTTGAGGGCACTTGATGATGCTCACATTGTCATTCTCATGATCGACGCCCACGAAGGACAGCTTGCCGACCAGGAACTCAAGCTCGCCTTTCACGCCTTTGCTGACCTTCACAAAGCGCTCATCATTCTTTTCAATAAGGACGACCTGGCCGACCAATCGACGCAGGCCGATCTTGCCCGCGACCTTGAAGGATACGCGCATCTCATCGACAAGGTCGAGCATCTTTCTATTTCATGCACTACAGGGAAAAACATCGGCAAAATAATGCCCCTTGTTGAAAAAGTGTGGAAAAGATACGAACAAAAACTCAACGATCATGAGCTCACGTTCGCGTGCAAAGAGGCTCTCACGCGTCGGCCACTGTACCACAAGACACAGCTGCTCAAGCTCTTTCGTGTGCGACAGGTCAAAACGGCTCCGCCGACCCTCCTCATGATTGTCAACCAACCACGATGGTTCGGCGACGGTCAGCTGGGATTTTTCGACAACGTGCTGCGCGCGACGTTTGACCTTAAAAGCGTACCGCTTGTTTTCATCCCGCGCACAAGTTAGCACGAAGCTCGGTCGCGCCCCCGAGAACAACGTGCTTTTCACGGCACCCATATGCTGAACTTTCAGTACTCACTAACAAATTCTAGCGGGGGGTTTCGTGCCATCTATGTGTGGTGCATATCACGTCTTGCACACTATTTTTGAAAAAATTATCACAGTTTTAGTTAATAATTACTCGCCTGTTTTCTCGCTGCACTAAATGTGTTAAGCTTGTTACCGTTGTGTATCTACAGCTCCTGGAGAGATGTTGTAGGTGCTAGCGCATGTTTGAAATACGTTTTTTGGCGAGGAAGTTGTGCCATGATGATAATCGAAAAAGTTTTGAGGTCGTTTCTTGTATGTTTTTTGTGCGGTGCCGCTTACGGTGCACATGCGAGCTTTGAACCTCCGCGCGCTCATGAATCGTGGAATTTATTTGGAAACTCGATGTTTGACTTCGTTAGTGACGATGGTGTAGATCCCCTTGGGCCTTTACGTCTGCCTACTGGTGATGGTTATATAAACGCCTTGCCTGGAAGTACCATCGCGGCCGTCTCGGCACATACTACTACTGCTGCCGCAGCAACACCCTCGTCAGAATCTACTGGTCGGCTCGATGGTGACGATGCTCCTGCTGGCTTTATACCATGGTGCCAGGACGGTGGGGTCGATCTCGGTGCAAACTTGTCTGCATGTGCTGTCAAGAGCAACCCCCATGAGGGACACGATGTACCACTGCCCGGCCGAATGTTTGCCTGCAGTGAGTGTGGCTATGTGACTAGCAAGAACCGAAGAATTCTTGAACACAGGCGGACCCACACGGGAGAAAGGCCCTTTGCGTGTACTCAGTGCAACTTTACAACAGCGTACAAGGGTCATCTTGCACAACACGTTTCGTCGGTTCACCAAGGTGTTAAGCGGCATGTATGCAATCAATGTTCGTACGCCTCTGCGTACGCGTCAGACCTTGCAACTCATGTCCTCAGGATGCACGTACAGCAGAGATCGCTTAAATGTGAATTGTGCGGCTTTGTGGCTGCTCGTTGTGGTGGACTTACCTACCACAGGCGATGTGTTCATAGTAAGTTTACGTACCGAGGGGACAACAAGCCATGAAGCAAATATTACCGCACTTAAACATTAAACTATCGTATGTGGCTGTTGTGTGTATGACAATAGCTTTCGGTACTATCCTGGCCGGTGGTGGGCCGCGCAAGGACAACGCCGCCAGCAGAAGAGCCGACGCGGCCGCCGACAATCGTGCGGAGCGCATCAATCGTGCCATGCATATGGTGCTTTTAGAGAGATTTCCCGAGCTTTATAAGCAATCGTTTCTCCACCAACCTCTTGATGGGCCGCCATTTTTGCATCAAAGCATATTAGGCAGTCAGCGTGACGCTGAGCCAGAAATAATGCCTGGCGAGGAAAGTGTCTCCAGTGGTTTCGCGTTTCGTGCCAACCACGACTGTACTCAAGCACAGTCATGGGCAGGTACTTCTGACGACGAGTGTTCGCACGGTCTTGCCGGCGGGAAAAGGACCTTAGCCGAGATGGGTGGAGGCGACGGTGCGAGTGGTGGAGAAGATCAACAGAAACCTGTGCGCAGCCCCAAACGCGTGCGCCGCGCTGTCGATGAAGATGCATGCGAGTGTCAGAAGAAGGACTATGCAATAAGCCATCGATGCCGTATCGAAAGTAGGCCAGTGCAGCCAGGTCCCGTGCATGTGTCATCAGATGCGTGCTCCGGTGAAAATTACACGGGGGGTACTTCAAAGTCGCGGCAGCCGGCTCAACCAATCGCCTTTTTTGATGGTACGGGTGGTCTTCGGTGATTGTGGTCAGTGCGCGGTCAGCCGGTGCGTTGGCGGTCTTGTGATAGGCGGTTGTATCGTGTGTGCTTTTTGTTGTTGTTTGGTCAATGTGCTTTTCGAGGTCTTCGATGAAAAAGTATGTCACGTGTTTTCCCGGTTTATTACCATCTGTTGTGGCCTGCGTTTTCACTCTGTTTGTCACGTGTTCCACGGCATGTGCTGCCGCTCCCATGACACCCCAAGAGGAGTTTTTTAGCGCTGTCGAAAAAAAGGATTGTGGACGCGTTCGGCAGCTTATTGCCGCTGGCGAGGCCGACGTCAATGGTGTTATGACGAGCGAGGAGTGCATGACGGCGCTCCATGTTGCCGCCATGCAGTGTGGTCTTGCCCTCAGGTCTTTGGACGTCGTGCGTGCGCTTCTGGAAGCACCCGGGATAGACGTTAACAAGAAGAACAACGTGGGACAAACGCCACTTCATCTTGTATGCGGAACGCGAACTCCGGAGACGGCTGCCATCGTTAGAGCTCTTTTGGACCATCCTGACATCGATCTCGATGCCGTCGATACGTACCAACAATCAGCGCTTCACTATGCTGCCTTTCATAACTCACTAGCCGCCGTTACCGAGCTTTTGCGGCAGGAGCACCCGTGGCTTGCAAGGGTCTGCGTCAACGCCAAAAGCAGCGAGGGCAAGACGGCACTTATGCTCGCCATCGAAAAACATAACTGGGACGTAGCGTGCAAAATTGTCGAAGATCGCGATACGGAAATCAATATGCGCGACAACGACGAGTGGCCGGCGCTCCATCAGGCCGTTTTTGAGAAGGGACCACGGGTTGTGAGAGCCATTCTTGCAAAGGAATTGGTCTTGCCAACAATAGTTGACAAGGACGGTACGTCAGCCCTTCATCTGGCGGCTCGTCTTGGATTTGCCAGTATCGTGAGCATCCTTCTTGAAGGCTATGCCAAGATACTGGTGTCGAGTACCGACCGTTATAATCAGACTCCACTCCAGATTGCCAGACGAGCAGGTCACACGCAAGTCGCCACGCTCATCGAAGAAAGCATCGTCCAGCAGAGGCTCCCCGTCCGTTGATACATTTGAAGCGGCTGCCCGCTTACATGTTGATGAGTGTCACGACGCCGTGTATTTTATTGGGAGGTAATTTGTGAAAGCGCACAAAGGTCGGCGCGAGGCGTTTAATAATCGAAAAAATTCGCCACACCGGGTTGCGTGTCACAATTTCGTCGAGGCCGAAAAAGATGACCTTGATGTCAATACCGGCGTTGTGAAGTATCTTTTCAATGTTGGGTACCTCCATGTATCCGCAATGGATCTCAAAGACGCGCAGCCCGTCGGCGAGCTTCTCTTTGAAGGACCCACCGATGCCGTAGGGCGTGTCGTCTTGCACAACTGAGACGATGATGTTGTCATCGTAAATGATGCCGTTGTCGACCATTGTTTGTACAAGATAGGGTTGCACGGCGCGGGAATCACGCATAAAAAAGACAGCGGTGCCGCCGATCTTGGTTGCACGCGCATATGCTGATTTGTATACTTCGAGAAACTTCGTCAGCGGCACTGATTCGACGAGGCGGTGCATCTTTTTGCGGCCAAAGTAGTAGATGACAATGATGCTCAGTGGAACAAGGGCAATAATGAGCGAATAGATTCCGCCCTGGGTGAGTTTTGTGAGCGACGTACATACAAAAACGAAGTTAATCACGATAAGCACGGTTGCCAAAGCCTGCCGGTACGGTTGTCGGCGAAGCCGAAAGATGAGAGTGATGAACGTACTCGTTATGAGCATTGTTCCGCTCACTGCCATGCCGTAAGCAGCTGCGAGGTTTTCGACACTTTTAAAGCGGATCATCATGAAAACGACGGCGCCCAAAAGAAGCCAGTTAATAAAACCGACGTAGACTTGGGCGTGAAAACGTTGCGATGTGTAATCAACTTTGAAACGTGGAAGCATGCCGGTTGTTATACCCTGATAAACCACGGCAAAGACGCCACTGATCATGGCCTGCGAAGCTATAACGGCGGCGACAACACAGAGGCCGAGGAAGGGTACGTAGAGCCACGGAACCTGGTGATAAAACATTTCGTGAAAGATGAGGTTGGCTTCCGGATGGGCGAGCAAAAACGCTCCCTGTCCCATGTAGTTAAGCACGAGTGATATGAGCACGATGACCCAGGCTTGCCTGATGGGCCTGCGTCCCATGTGACCCATGTCGGCGTAGAGCGCCTCGCCCCCCGTTGCACACAGTATGATACCTGACAAGATGAAGGCCGACGTCGCCAGTCCATTGGTGAAGAGGCACTTGATACCGTAGTAGGGATTAAAGGCCAAAAGTATGCTTGGTTCATGTATGAGTTCGGCAAAGCCGGAGACGCCTATGACACAAAACCATACGACCATAATTGGTCCGAACATCCCTGAGACGCCTTCGACGCCGCGGCGCTGAAGGCAAAAAAGGGCAACGGCGATGGCAGCGCCAATGGCAACAAGGGTTGCCGTGCTGAGCGTTGAAAAAATGGGTATGAGACGAAGACCTTCAACGGCCCCCAGGATGCTGATTGCTGGCGTTATGACGCCATCGCCCATAAAGAGCGCTATCCCCACGAAGGACATAAGCGTTATGGAAGTTACGGCCGTCTTCGAACTCAGGAGTGATTTTATGATCTCACGAAGCACAACGGTGCCGCCCTCGCCTTTCTTGCTGAGGCTCATGGCAAGCCAGGCATACTGGACCGAAACAACAAAAATGAGTGTCCAGATTATGAGAGAAACGGTTCCGACGACATTATCAAGAGAAACTGGCAGAAGGGAAAAAATGGCGACGAGGGCGTAGAGTGGACTCGTTCCTATGTCACCAAAAACAATGCCGATGGCGCCAACAACGTCGCGCACTTCCTGCGCCACGCGTGCGCAGCAACTCTCGGCAGACTCGTGATTCATACGGAGCCTCAGAGAGAAAAATTATGTGAGGTCATCGCACATACTGCAGCTGCCCGCGATTTCCCTTTTGAATCTGTGTGAGGAACTTCAAATTGCCTCAATGCGAACGATGGTCATGAGCTGCCGATGACCCTTTTTTACTTGAACTTTTTTGCGGCGTTTGAAACGAAAAGAGATAACTTTAGGCGCTTTCATTTGTTTAACAATCGAGGCCTTGATGGGTGTGCTCACGTGCGGCCGCCCAATTTCAACCTCATCGTTGCTGAGCTTGCGAAGCAGAACTTCCCGAAATTCAAGAGTGTTGCCAGGTTCGCCCTCGATCTTTTCCAAGGCAATCGTTGTTCCTTCGATTGCCTGGTACTGCTTGCCGCCTGACTGAAAAATAGCATATCTTTCAGTAATTTTCGTGGCTTCCATACCTTATCCTCGCATGACGGTAGTGTCGAAATACTGTGCTATATTCTTTACGTGATATGGACAATATACCAAAAGCATCGACTGACGTCCAGGTCGGCTGGCGGGCTGTGTGTGTGAGGCGTTTGTGGAAGCAATGCTGTCACACGTGTGCGGTAGCGCGGCATACAAGATGCACCCCGTTGTGTGCGACTCACACGCACTCCTTGTATAGTTGGCTCGCTGGAGTACTCTAAGAAGCGAGTGCGCGACGTCGTTCCTGTGACCAGGTACATGGGCGGGGCGTTGTGCTCGAATTTCTGCGTGAGGTCGATCTGCGCGCGCGTGTGATGATGAGTGGTTACCCACTTGCCTTTGCGAGGACATTATGAGCGTTGTACGTTTTGTCTATGAAAAATCACCCCTTGCCGATGTCGCTGCCCGATGCTACGCCTTTGTCATGGGCCCTGAATACCATGACGGCATTACGATTGGAACCCTCGAAAGATACCACACCCCCGGCCTTGCAAAGGTTATCGACGGCCATCCCTATGTTTGCGAGTGTGGTCATTACCTCGTTGCCCCCTTCGCTACCGACCGCGGCCTCATTAACGTTATTGTCGCTGGCCTGGGGCCAACAGGCGGTGGTGGTGCTGAGGTCTTTGAGCGCTATCGACGCGCCATAGGCTCCATCGTACGCCGAGCCGCAGAGCTTAAGGTTGACGAGCTTGTTCTGCAGCTGCCAATTCCTGACGCCATCGGCGTCAGTCAAGACTATCTCGTAGGCCAAACCGTCATAGCTGTCGACATGGCGTATTATCATTGCGACGATTTTATCACCGATGCCAGTCGCAAGCAGGTGCCGGAGCTTACCGTAAAGCTTGTGGACGGCTTCGGTGAACCACATTCTGGGCAACCTGCTCTCACGTACGGATCTCTCTGTGCGCGTGGCGTGCGCATCGCTCGCCATTGGAGCGACCTGCCAGCGGATTATGCAACGCCGAGCTGGCTTGCAGAACGCGCTCGTGAAATAGCCGTTTTTCACGGCTTTAAAATAACGACGTTTGTTGAGCACGAAGTAAGACACATGGGTATGGGAGGCCTTGCCGGTGTATCGCGCGGGTCTGAGCGCGATTGTCACCTCGTCGTTCTTGAATACACGAGTAAAAATCCCAACGCGCGCACAATCGGCTTTGTTGGCAAGGGCATTACGTTTGATTCAGGTGGCCTCAGCATCAAGCCATCGGATGGTATGGAGACGATGAAATCCGATATGGCGGGCGCTGCCGCCGTTGTTGGAGCGATGGACGCGCTTGGTTCGCTTGAACCCGACGTCAACATCGTTGCTATCGTGCCCTTGACTGAAAACTTGCCGAGTGGCAAGGCCCTCAAGCCTGGTGACATCATCACCCTCTACAACGGCATGACAGCCGAGGTTCTCAATACCGATGCCGAAGGACGACTCATTCTTGCCGACGCCCTCGCTTATGCGGTTAAGCACTACACGCTCGACGCCATCGTTGACGTGGCAACACTCACGGGCGCCTGTGTCGTTGCCCTCGGCCCTTTTTACAGCGGACTCCTGAGTGCGCATGACGCCCTCGTTGCGCGGATACTTGAAGCATCACGAGTTTCCGGTGACCGCGTATGGCGCTTACCGCTTTCTGAGGATTACAAAGCCGCGATAAAATCAGAGTACGCCGACATCAAAAACACGGGTAACCGCAAATACATGGCCGGAACGATAACGGCAGCGTGTTTTTTGCAAAACTTTGTCGGCTCAGTTCCCTGGGCCCATCTTGATATAGCCGGCACGGCATTTGATGTTCCCGGTGTCAGTTACTATCGATCGGGTGCAACAGGCGCCGGCGTCCGTCTTCTCATTGAACTTGCCATGAATTGGAATAAGCAACCACACGGAGCTACACCTGCAGACGGTGCCGTCAGGACATCGTGAGCGTGCTTCGTTAAAAGCACGCGCAGGGCGAGCAAAAAAAGCCGAGCGCACAAACACAAGGGCGCGCAGCGCGCGCCCACTTTGTACGACGAATGAAGTAGACCGCGAAGAGGCTGCTCAGTCTCATGACGACGGAGGCGTCGGCGTAGTAGTCGGTGGAAGGACTTGGTTCATTTTTATTTCTTTAAAGGAATAAATTCGAAGCTTTGATCGTCCTCGCCAATGAGAGAAAGGCCGAAAACAATCCCAAGATCAGAAGAGGTTACTTGTTCTATGGTGATCTTCTTGGTTTTTTCGAGGTAAGTGGCACGTATGTCAGCAAACAACTCGGGAAATCCGAGATTGCTTTTTAACTGAAATTTTATGTTATTTACGGGTTTTACCGGCATAACACGAATTTGCAGATCAGCGACGGGAAGTTTCATTGGGTTCGACGAACCAAGAGCACCGAACATTGCGGCCTTAGGTAAGCGAGCTGCACTAAGCGGCTGATTGAGAAAAATCACTCCAACTTCAGACCCTGTTGAACCGGCTGGAGTAACAAGACCCTGCTCGTTCGGTGGAGTGAAAGGATAGGCAACGACGTATACCATCGTTGGCAGTGTGTTTTCTACGTTAACTGTAACTTCACCTGGCTCGTTTTCTTGCCTGGCAATAGTGCCTGTGCCCCTATTCCTAACGATACGTCCAAAGATATCATGCGGGATCATGGGAAGCGTCGTTTCCATTGGCAGTGCTTGCCACATACGATGCAGCCTTTGCATGGCATCTTCCTTCGAAAGTGCCTCCCGCTTTTGTTTCTTCTGGTATCCCCTCTGGTATCCTTCCCGGTATCCTTCCCGGTATCCTTCTTGGTATCCTTCCTGATATCCTCCGCCCCCACCGAACAAAGACGCCCCGACGTTCAAAGAGACCACACACGCGGCTAAAACTAATTTTTTCTTCATGTGAAAACCTCCCCTCAATACTTACAACGATAAGACACAATAACTACACAAAAAGCAACCCACCCCGCCAACGATGCCCGGCGAGCACGCGCCACATGCGACGCACGCACCCATCGCGTTGTGCACATGCGGGACAAGACTAATCCTACAGAATTAATTTGAAATTTGTCAATAAGTTTACGCAAAAAGTATTTCAAAGGAAACAATTATCGATTAATTATTGCCAATTTTTGCATCGTGATTTTGACAGAAAGAATTTTACGTGCCAGAATTTATAGAAGATGGTTGTTCTTTTAAAACATACTTCAGTTTTTTAATGTTGTCTGCTCGAGCCTGTTGCGAGCCTATTGCGAGCCTGTTGATTTTTTCTGTCAAAGCCTCAATTACTAGGCCCTGTTGACTTTTCAAAACGCTGATTTTTTTGCATGATAACTCCAATCCAAAAAAATGGAACACTCGAACAGGAGCTATCATGCAGGGAAAGTATATCACAAGTGATGCGTGGGAAAAAATGTTTGCCTTCCTGAAAGAAGACGCCAAAATTTACGTCGTCAGCGAAGAAAGGCTCAGGAACTTCGTTGAGGCAGTGTACTGGATTATGCGAACTGGAGCGCAATGGAGGGAGTTGCCAGAACGATACGGCGCGTGGAACAGTGTATACAAAAGATTCGATGCCTGGAGCAAAAAGGGCGTATGGGAGAAACTTTTTGCCTTTTGTATACACGACCCTGACCAGGAGTATCTGTCTGTTGACGCAACAATAGTCAGAGCACATCCGTGCGCAGCTGGCCACGGCAAACAAGCAGAAGAGGGTCTTGGGCGAAGCAAGGGGGGCTTCACTACAAAGGTCCATGCTAAGGTTGATGCTCTCGGAAATCCTCTTAAATTCATTATTACACCAGGCCAAGTTGCCGACATCACCCAAGGAGAGGAGCTTATTAAGGGAGATTCTGAATCGCATATCATCGGTGACATGGGGTATGACTCGGACCCTTTTCGCAGGCAAATAAGGGCTCAAAATTGTTGCCCGGTAATCCCAGGCAAAAGTAATCGAACGCAAGTTGTGGAATACGACAAACACGTCTACAAGGAGAGGTCTGTCATCGAGTGTTTCTTTTCAAAGATTAAGCAGTACAGACGCATTTTTTCTCGTTTCGATAAAAAGCTGCGCAATTACCGGGCCTTTCTGCTTTTTGTGGGGACTTGCATATGGCTCCGATAAAAAGTCAACAGGGCCTAAGAGCACACAAAAAAGGAGTTCTCTCTCATGAGGTATCCTCAGCGTCTAAATCTATGTGCAAGCATCGTCTCCTTCGCCATCATCATGGTTGGGGCGGCGGTGCGTGCTGGTATACACCTCACGGCTTTGCGCGGACTGGCCACTGGCATCGCCACGAGCATAAAAGTACCGCATTCGGGCGCAACACCCGATGCCAAGGATAGCTTCATCGTTGTGGACGATTGTCAGGAACTCCTGAGTCCCGCAACGGGTGCTGCTATTCTTTCAAGCAATTTCATAAAAAATGTCAGTCTTCATGCCCCGGCTGATGATCCACTTGGCGAACTTGCTGGAGAACTTTTTCATGTCGCAACCGACGGCTCTCTTGATGCAACAAGCCATACAAGCAAAGCTGCAGCCCATTTTAGCTGCGCTACTGCCGGAACTCTCGCCGCACTCGTTTACAAAAATGTACATGGCATTATACGTGACGAGCTTGCGTCGGCAGTAAAGTTTGGTATCGCCGAGCATACGCAAAAATCTCTTGATACGCTGGCAAGAGAGCTCGGCGACCTTGAGCGTAACCATGCTGAGCTCAGCCAGGCGTTGACGTCGACGAATCGTATGCTTCGCGAACGAGAGCCGCAAACCATCGAACTACGTGCGTTCGGCGACCAGTCCACGGTGAGCCGTAAGCAGGTGCGACGTGAATACGCTCTGAAGGGCCAGAGACTCAAGGAGGAACTACGCGTGCTTGATGCACGCCGCGATAGTTTGACGGCAAAGATAGCAACGGCACAGAGGCTTCTTGATGCCGGCGACCCACGCATTGAGCGTTTTAGTAAAATTTTGGCGCGTGCCTCACAGGCTGGTTTCGACGGACGCTCTTCGCGCGACCTCGTTCCCGGTATGCTTGCAGCATTTTTATGGAAGAAGGGGCATACCATCGCCGACGTACGTGCGTACATGGATGCCGTCGCACACGGCCTTGGCATCGAACCTTCCCACCTTTACACGTGGCCATCTGACCTTGAAGAGCGACCTTTCACGTTCGCCGACTACGAAGATCTTAAAGAAGCTGCCCTTGCGTTGCCTGAGTATATCGCCTCATGGCCTCTTGATGAACTAACATTTGCACGCGGAGGTTTTGAAATCTACGATGTGATATTGCCACCCACGGTCGACATGGTGTGCGATGCCCCTTACAAAGGCAAGGGGTTTCCCGATTGCGGAGAAACGTCGCTGCGCAACCTTATTAATACCATTTGCTACGATTCAGGGACCAAGAAATTTTGCCCGCAGATACTCCGCGACGTAGGCTTTGTCGCGCCAGTTACAGATTTTTACGAGCGCCGTCCCACCGCCGAGGGCATAGATACACCTCAAGCACACGGTGACTGGGCACACGTTGTCTCAGAACTTCCCGGCGTGGCCTACAGCGAGTCGCGGGGCGGCAAAGTATGCGTGTGCAACATACGTCCGGGCTTTGATAATATCATGAAAGTTCTTTCAACCCTGTGTCCGGGAGTTACCTCGCTTGACGATCTTGCTCATAAGCTCAAAAAACCTGGCGTCGATATTGACATGGAGATCGCTCCCCGACATCCTTTGACGGGTCCTGAGGCCGCGTGCTTTTTTACCGATAATGAAGTTGATCTTACGTTTTCAAGAAACGGCGTCGCCGCCCCGACGCTTTCGTGGAAATTTTCAAACCTTCATTTTTCACTTACCCCTCAACGGCAGGACGATGCCAACGATTTCCTTGACGCGCTCATGGTTGGCATAGGCAGAAGAGAAGCGCCGCTTTCCTTTGCCCACGCGTGCCTCTCTGCCTCCTTGCCAACCTCGTATACGAGTCTTTTTCGGCTTCCAGCTTTTCGCGATACCAACGGTGGCCTCGCGCTTTACGCGCTGCCCTTGGCCACAGAAGGCGACTTCATGGCAGCTGCTCTTGGCATAGCAGTGGCATGGAAAAATGCTGAAGTCAGTGGCGGCATTATGGCAGCCGATGGCGGCGAAGTTCTGGCGAGGATTGTGTGCTCGGCGAGCAAACATGTGGCCAGTGATGAGGGAAGCATGATGGCATTTTTGGGTGCGGTCAGCGATTGTGGTTCGCTGACGAGAAACATCTTTGAACGCCAAACTACGTCCCTGGGGTTGCTGTGCGCCCTCAAGCTCGTCCTCGATGGTCGATCGGCGTCACGTGACGTCTGCTTCTGGACGCCACGACCAGAGTTACTCAAAAACCTCTCACACGGGCAGGCCCACGTAATCATCGAAAAGCTCGTGAACCGTTTGCGCACATGGAGCGGCCAGCAGGGCCAGGACGACGCTCATGGTGACCACTTCGTGCAGAACCTTCTCGAGCGATGGCCCGAGGATGTGCACATGGCCGCGTCGTTTGTACTCTCAGAACCCGTTGCACGCATCCGTGCTCTCATCGAAGTACGGCAGCCGCGCTTGTGCTCCACAAAACTCATGAAAAGCCTCTACGAAGCAGCAGCAGGTGGCGCGGCAATAAAGGCGCTGACAGAGCGCATCCATGAGGAAAAAAGCGAAGCTGCAGAGCTCGTAGAAATCATTCTTTCTTCTCCGTTGCCATCAAGCGAGGAGGGAGCACGGCGGAACCTTATCGATACACTATGCCACACCTTGGCGCCTCATGTTTCAGTAATAAAAGATTGTGCGACAAGCTCCGCAAGGATCTCGTCGCTCCTTGCTACACTCGTTAAAAGTAGGGCATCGACGGAACGCCAAGATTCCCTCAATCATTTTTTTGACCTCATATGCGAATGTCTTGGCACCGAACTTGAGGCTGGAAACATGCTTCCCCTCGGAGCAGCCGAGCTTGTGTCGTGGATTCTTTTGTGTGTGCACCACGGCACGTCCTGCGATGCCGTTTCAAGCGCCTACAAACATTTGCTTTCAGCAATGTATAGCAGGCTCGTACAACCGCAATGGCTTGATTTTTTGGCGCGCGATGTGTGTGGAACAAACTACAGCACGTCGCGGCTTCTTGCGAACACCATCATCCCGTCTCTCCTTGAAGAACCGGGGCCGCAGGTGTGTCATCAGGCACGTGGTGCATTTTTACGCTCACTCTACGCGTGGACAGCGAAGGATATATGTCCTGGGCTCCGCGCCACCGAATGTGCTCATAGGAGCCATTTTTCTTCGGCCGCCCATGCTCTAGCCAAATTTGATTCCGCGTGTGAGCACGACCAAGAAAAACGAGCTTTCGCTTCATCGTTATACTCGTGGATGCAGCTGCAGGATTCACAATTCCTTGCCAATCTTGCCCGTTCAAATGAAGAGCTTACCGCGATTCTCGGGCCCTGCCGAACGAACGCCTCCATGAAAAAGTGCGACGAAGAGAAGATGCGCTTCATTGACCGCTTTTTTCGGTCATAAGTAATGAACGCGAACTCGATAAATCTTGGCATCAAATTATAAGGGAAAAATCAAGCAAAGCTCGACTATAACGTGATGCCAAAGATTATCGAGTTTGCGTGAGTTGCGGTGAATGAATGAACAAAAGCACCCTGCGCTATGAAGCTATGTTCTGCATCTTCTCACATGGATAGCCAAGGAAATAAGGGCGGTTTCAGAGCCTCCGATCTCACCCACCGCCCCCAAACTTTACTTATTTTTGGTGAGCACCGGCACCACTCAAGGAGCTCGAACTTTCAACATCTTTAATGGCACGTGCTGAGCCGAAGACATAATTCATGAAAAAACTTGCATTTGCCGACATAGGTGAAATACCTTCACGGTTTTGCACATCAACGCGTGCACCGCGTGCAACGAGAAAACGGGTAAGGAGAGCATTTTCATTAAACACGGCGTAATGAAGCGGCGTATTGCCATCACAATCGCGGACATTAACATCGACCGCTCGATCAATAAGAGCGCTAACAAGCTTTACCCAGCTGTTGCTGATGCTCTCGCATCTGCCGGCGTTACGTACGGCATAATGCAGTGGTGTCCTGCCATCCCTGCCATGAAGATTGTAATGTGTGCCAGGCTGACCGAGATCCCTGAATGCACTCTTTGCTTCTTCCAGATTGGCTTTGGCCAGATGCTGTAAAAACGTGCGCATGCGCGTGACGCGGTCGCGAATGAGGATATATTTCTCAAGATATAAAGTAAGGTCGGCAGCAGTTCTTCCTTCATTGTCGCGGGCATCCTCATGAGCTCCATAGAGCAGGAGAAGGTCAACAATATCTTCCGCCCCTACCTTGGAGGCACAGTGGAGAGGGCGGTTACCATCGTTATCTGCTGCTTCTATGTCAGCCCCCCTGTCAAGAAGCAGTTCGACGGTTTCCGTATGGCCGTACGCGCAAGCCATGTGAAGAGCAGAGCACCCATCGTTATCTGCTGCTTCTATGTTAGCTCCCCTGGCAAGAAGTAGTTCGACGATTTCCGTATGGCCTTTCCCGCACGCCATATGGAGAGGATGGCCTTTCCCGCACGCCCAGTGGAGGGGTCGTGCACCATTCCTACCTGTCGCTTCTATGTCAGCACCTCTGGCAAGAAGTAGTCCAGCGATTTCCGCGTTGCCCGCCCAGCATGCCCAGTGGAGGGGTCGTGCACCATTCCTACCTGTCGCTTCTCTGTTAGCCCCCCTGGCAAGAAGTAGTTCAACGATTTCCGCGTTGCCCGCCCAGCATGCCCCGTGGAGGGGTCGTGCACCATTCGCCCTTGTCGCTTCTCTGTTAGCCCCCCTGTCAAGAAGCAGTTCGACGGTTTCCGTATGGCCGTACTCGCAAGCCAGGTGAAGAGCATGGCGCCCATAACCATCTGCTGCTTCTATGTTAGCCCCCCTGTCAAGAAGTAGTTCAACGATTTCCGTATGGCCGTACGCGCAAGCCCAGTGGAGAGGGTGGTTACCATCGTTATCTGTCGCTTTTATGTTAGCTCCGTCATTAAGCAATTGAACAACCGTTTCCTTGTTGCCATCTCGAACTGCTGCGCAAAGCGGTGTCTCACCACCTGGCTCCATAGCATAAAAAGACGGCGAACACGTGAAAATTATGGTACACAACAAAACACGTCTAAGTATGTAATTCACCAATAGATCCTTCTGCAAATAGTCTCAAATAATAATTAGCCACTAAGTGTAGAATTATACAAAAAAATCATCTAAAATACCAATGGTTGCAGATTGCAATAATAGACCTCTGAACAATGCCCTACAAGTAGAACACACACGTCATAGGTCCGGGGCTGGTTCCTTCACCAATCTCTTTGCGACCATCGCTGCTTACTCCTTCCATAAAAACAAGCCCGCGTTGTTTGGCGTAGTCGTGGTCAAGGGTTGCCCGATGTAGGTTAAAAATACTACGCTCGTTCACGGCTCGTCTGGCATCGCTGCTTTTGGAAATTTTGTATCTTCAACAATGGAGCCGTCAAAGAGGCTGATGATGCGTTTGGTTTTGTGAGCAAGTCCAGGATCGTGTGTCACTATGATGATGGTTACATTCTGATGTTCGTTGAGATCAAGAAATGTATTAACAATTGTCGCTCCTGTTGCCGAGTCAAGGTTGCCAGTTGGTTCGTCAGCCAAGATGATGTCGGGGTCGTTAACGAGAGCTCGGGCGATGGCAACGCGCTGTTGCTGACCTCCTGAAAGCTGATTGGGATAGTACGTGAGGCGTTGGCCGAGCCCCAAACGCTCAAGCTGGATGCGCGCCTTTTCATGAGCTTCTTTTTCACTTGCGCCGGCATAGAGCTGCGGGAGGGCCACGTTATCAAGGGCGCACATATCAGAAAGGAGAAAAAACTTTTGAAAAACAAAACCTATGTGTTCGTTGCGAATGCGTGCAAGCTCGCGCATCGATAATGCCGAAATATTTTTGTTGTCGAGTGTATACGTACCTGATGTTGCTGTATCAAGACATCCTATGAGATGCATGAGCGTCGATTTGCCCGAGCCAGAAGGTCCCGTGATAGCAAGAAGTTCGCCGCGCTCGATGGTGAGGTTGACGTCCTTGAGGACGGTCAGGGGAACTCCGCCTGTGACGAACGTTTTAGTAATGTTGCGCATGTACAAAAGTGCCATACATCACCGTTCAAGGAGGGCATCAAGAGGGCTCAGTAACGCCGCTGATCGTGCTGGATAATAGCCAAAGAATACGCCTGTTATAATGGTAACGGCAAGGGAAACAACAAGAGGCGTCACTTCGATGGTACTCGGTAGCTTCGTCATGCACGTAAGAATAAAAAGTAGTACCGGGCCCATAAGTGTGCCGATGAGGCCGCCGAGCACGCACACAATGACCGCTTCGCAAAGAAATTGCAGACGCACGAGCGTCTGCGTGGCCCCGAGGGCAAGACGAAGGCCTATTTCCTGCCGGCGTTCTTGCACGGAAACGAGCATAATGTTCATGACCCCGATGCCACCGACAATGAGGGAAATGGATGCTGCGATGAGGCCAAGAAGCTTGATTACTCTCATGGCGTCCTCGGCGGTCTTCTTGATCGACTCCTGATCAAAGATGGTGAAATCATCCTCCTCTCCTTCGTTCAGGCCGTGGCGAGAGCGTAGGATGCGTCGTATTTTTCTCAAGGGAGCGTCTGACGGGACTTTCGCATCAAAATTAAAAGCTATGGCATTGAGATCGTCCTCTGATTCATTTTTTTTGCTGAAATATTTTTTGGCGACGGTGAAGGGCACAAAAACGCGTGCATTGGGATCGTCAGGACCAAAAAAATGCTCCTGGTGCTCAATGACGCCGATGACGACAAAAGGGTAGCCACTGATGCGAATGGTTTTTTCAAGTGGCGACGCGCTGCTGAAAAGTTTTTCGGCGGTCTTGTGTCCAATGATAGCAACATTTGCCCTGTTGAGCACGTGCTGCTGTGTGAACGTTGTTCCCTGGCGGAGCTTATTTCTGTTGATCTTGAGAATGTTGGCATCAGTGCCCAGTACGCGATCGCGTGTCGCCTGTCCTTCGTACTCGATCAATTCAAGCGTGTATGTGCTCCGCGATATCTCCTTGATCCCGGCTACCTGACGAACAATGGCGTCCATGTCGTCGACGGTTAATCGTACGGGTTTGAAGAGGGCGGCGCGAGCAGCTCCGCGGGTGATAACATTGCCGGAAACGATGTAGCAGGCCCCTTCGCCCATCCACATAATCTGGCCTTTCACGCGCTCTTCGGCGCCGCGACCAATAGCAAATGTTATGATAATCGCCGCAATGCCAATCATAATACCTAGTACCGTCAAAAGCGAACGTCCCGTATGGTGAAAAATCGTTCTCAGGGAGCTTTTTACAATGACGGTTAGTTGCATGCGTCACCGTCCCATGAGTGCGCTGATAGGATCAAGAAGCGATGCCCTTCGTGCCGGGTAGTAGCCAAAAAAAATGCCGATGGCAATGGTTGCCAGGAGCGACATGACAAGAGGCGTGATTTCGGTGGTGCTCGGTAGAATGGTAAAAGTAACAATGGCCCATTGTCCGAGGAGGCCGAGTGCGGTGCCCAAGATGCCTCCTATGCCGCAAAGTATTGCCGATTCAAGAATAAACTGCAGTTGAACGAGGGCCCTCGTTGCGCCCACGGCGATACGAAGCCCGATTTCCTGTTTGCGCTCCTGGACGCACACGAGCATGATGTTCATAACACCAACGCCACCGACAATAAGCGAAATTGACGCTGCGATGAGCCCAAAAAGCTTGACGATAGTGCCCGCTGCCGAGGCCGTTTGCGCTATCGACTCTTGGTTGAGCACGATAAAATCGTCCTCGTCTGCCGGCGCTATCGTGTGCCGGAAGCGAAGTACGCGTTTTGCCGTACGTACGACACGCGCTGCCGGAACGCCATGATAAAGGCTGAATCCTATGTACCCAAGATCATCGTCAACTTCTTCTAGTTGTTTGAAGTATTTTTTTGCCGTGGTAAATGGTACGAAGACGCGCGCGTTGGGATCATCGGTGCCAAAGTAGTGAGCTTGTGGTCGTATGGCCGCAATAACGACAAAGGGAAACCCACCGATGCGTATGGTTTTATCAAGGGCGCATTCGGCACCAAAGAGTTTTTCGGCAATCGTTGATCCGATGATGACAACGTTGGCACGCGTAGTGACGTGCTCTTGGGTAAATGCAACCCCGTATTTTATTTTGTTTGCGCAAAATATTTTAAGGATGTTGGCGTCGGCACCAATGACTTGCTCCTTGACGGCTCTCGTGCCGCGTTCCATGAGAAGGTACCCGAGCGTTCCGCGCGATATTTCACGTATGCCATCGATTTGGGCATGAAGCGCTTCCAGGTCCTGGATAGTGAGTCGTGCCGGCTGAGCAAGACTTGAGCGTGTGCCGCCGGGCGTTATGACATTTCCGGGCAAAATGAGGATCGTTCCTTCGCCCATCTCGGCAACCTGGGCCCTAATTTTATCTTCTGCTCCACGTCCTATTGAAAAGGTAACGACGATGGCCGAGGCACCAACCATGACACCCAAAATAGTCAAAAATGATCGTGCCGGGTGGCGCGCAATGGCTTTCAAAGAGGTTTTCAGAAGAATGATCTTTTTCACACTAAAGGCCCTTGCTGAATATCTTGCTGTACAGTTGTTGCATCGTGTCTGGCTCCTCCACGTCGACGATGATATCCTCGTCTGCCGTAAGCCCCGATACTATTTCGAAAAATGCGTTGTCGTTGATGCCGAGTTCAACGGGCTTTTCAACGAATGCCTTGTCCTCAACAAGCCACACGGTTTTGAAGGCGCCCTTTTTCTCAAGTTCCTTCTTTGCCTGGCGTGTCATGGGCTTGAAGAGATACTTCGACGCTTTGGCAACCTCTTCAAGAATAATGTCGTTGATGGCGAATATTCCTCCGGGAACGGTTATGACATTGTCCTTTTCCGCCACGACGATGTGTGCATTAACCGTCATGCCGGGCCGCAGGAGAAGCTCCTTGTTGTCGATGGTAAACGTCGCGTGATAATTGACGGCCGTCTGTTTTTTGATGGGCGCATTGCTAATGTCGGCGATGGTGCCCGAGAATTTTTTGTAGGGGTACGTATCGAAGGTGAGAGTAGCAACGAGACCTTTTTTGATTTGACCGACACGATTTTCATCAATTTCAAGTTTGACGTCCATGGTGCGTATGTCTTTTGCTAGCGTGTAGATGATCGTCGCCGGCGATGCCAGAGTAACCGTTTCCCCCTCGGTTGAAATTTTTTCAATAATGAGGCCGTCCTGAGGCGAGCGGATGGTTTTGTTTGTGAAAGTCAGTTTAGCGCATTCGTATGCGGCTTGTTTTGATTTTACATGCGCCTTGGCTGTGTCGTAATCGCTCACGACTTTGTCAAAATTGTCCTTGGAAAGTTGTCCGACATCAAAGAGGGTTTTTTGCCGTTGATAGTGCACGGTCGTGTACACGAGGGCTGCCTGTGCCTCTTCGAGGGCACCTTCTGTCTCACGAACCTCCGTATCATCCTTGCCGTCGTCAATGATTGCAAGCACATCACCTTTTTTTACGTACTCGTTTTCTTCGACGCAGAGCTTTTTGATGATACCAGGCACGATGCTGCCAATTTTAAGGAGATCTTCCGTCTCAAGGTACCCCGTCGCCCGAACAGCCTGCGTTATGTTTCTACGCTGCGGTTTCTCTGTCGCAAAAAGTCGCTTCTCTTTTTTTACAAAAAACGCTTTGTATATGCCGGCAGCTGCTGCGGTCCCCGTGGCGATGCCCCCAAGTATCACCAACATTTTGACTATGTTCATACACGCCTATGTGCCGTCGTGGGCAACGCTTCTGGATATCCGCAACTATGGAGCAAAGTTCTGTATTGTTTGGCAACGTTAATTTTGGTTGTTAAAAAATCATAACTGGCTTTGTACCAAACAACGTCAGCCTGCCTTTTTTCTACAAGGGAAAGAAGGCCAACTTCGTACTGTTTTCTCTTGAGCTTGATCTCGTTGGATGCTCGTCGATAGTCAATGATAGCAGATACATAATCTTTGAAAAACTTGCGGAGCTCGGCATGGTTGATGAACACGTCTTTTTTTATCTTTGCTATCATGTCGATGCGCTCCATCATGGCGGCAAAAGCGCGCTCATCGGCGGCACTTGCATTAAAGACATTGGCGAGGCCGTCAAACTGCCAGCTGATACTGAGACCGGTGTTCCATCCGGTTGCCACGCTCGCTTCGATTGTCGCTGCTATGTTTCCCTTATACGTGTACTTGACAAGCATTGTGTAAAGAGCGATTTTGGGAAAGTAACTCTTGCAGTAAAATTTTTGCCAATACGACTCTTTTGTAATGGTCTCGTCGATAGCATCAAGTTCCCGACGGTTAAGGACCGCTTCCTGAAAATATTCCGGTGCTGTGTGGGTAACCGCTGAGCGTAGCGCTTCGGCAATGAGGTCGTTCACAGACTGTTTATCAATCGGCGTGAGTGGGCTTATGGTTATCGCCGCGCTCCTCTCAAGGTTTTCGCTTGAAACTCTGATTTCCTCCAAATATTGGCGTGCGCGAGACTGGGCGCTGGCAAAATCAGACCTTTTTTGAAGGAACGCGCTCAGGTTAGAAAGGCCGAGGTTAAACTCATGAACATCCTGAGAATAGACCATTTTTGAGACGATGTAGTAATCGAGGATGAGCCATCGTCGTTGCTGGGAGTACCATAGATCAAGCACGTCCCTTTCAACGTTGACGCGAATATTGTACTCGAGGATTTTACGTTGCCACTGGGCAACGCGTGTATCCTGTCGTGCGATGCGAAATCTCTGGATCGGACCTGCCGGATTATAGAGTAGTTGCGAAAATTCAATCTGGGCAAAGCGCTTGGGTGCAAAAAAGCTTAGCGGAGAGGCTGTACCAGCCCCGGCCTTGAACGATATATGAGGAAGATAGTCGGCAAGTGCAACACGCTGGGACCGCTCGAGGGCGCGGATATCAAAGTGCGTTTTTTTGAAATCGGGCCTGTTTTCGTAGGCACTTTTGAGAGCCTCGGCAACGGAAAATGGTGAACGGCGACTGGTAGCAAAAGAATCTCCACTGCCAAGGGATGAAAGAGGCAGTGAAACCAAAGGCATCACAAGTACCGCTATTACCATTGCCGTTCCGCCGCGCTTGCACATGAGTCCACATAAATCCTGTCCCGATGTTAGCGCGTCTAGTCACGCAATTGCAATGGTTCATATACGATGTGTGCAAAATCAGCTTTTTGACGTGAAGGTCGCCGTAATACCCTTGCCAGCGGCACACGTGATCGACGTTAGGGCAACAGTGCCGAAAGTGTCGGCGTCGTGTGCAAGGGATGTGCTGTAGCGGTGCACGTCCTCAAGTGTAGTGCATATGATAACAACGGTTGCCTGCTCATGTGCAAGCATAAGTGACGCAAGGCGAGTGCCGGTTGAACACGCGGCGTGGAATCCCTTGAGGCGGGAGACGGCCTGCGAATTTTTGCGGGCATATGCACTTATGGTTGCAACCTTTTCCTTAAGCTCTGCGTGGCGAGCATCAACCTTTTTTACGTGTTCAGCTTCACGCTCACAGGTCGCCGTCGCCTGCAGGCGACTTTGATTTTCGGCATGTGCCGTACGCCATCGTCCAAGCTGACGGACCTCAATCACACTCATGATCACACAAACGACGGTGATCATGAAGATCGATACGATGAGCCACAGCGTATACTCGCGCTCATATTCCTCGGGAACGGTCTCGACAAAATTAATGAGCTTCATAGTCAGCCTCGTGTGCAACACAACCCTATGAGTTCGACCATAATCTTCTGGTCCGCATCATCAGGAACACCGTCGCAGAGCGTCGCAACAAGCTCAGCCGTCGCCAATCGTTCAAGATCCTCCAAACATGATAGAGCGTACATTTCATGGTTGCCAACACCACTAGCACGCGCATGAGCGCACAAGAGCGTACTTGCTCGCGTTGTTATGCAATCGAGACGGCAGGGCTGACGCAGTGCCAGGAGCTCATACTGAAAAAGATGCTCGCGACGTATCGCTCCCACGTAGAACACGGTATGGGCAGCATCGCTTTTGCCAATACTTGTTGCTTGCCACACCATGAGCGCACGACGTTCGTCGCCAAGATCCTCGCGACGTGGAGGCTCGCCCATGGTCGTGACAATGAATTCCGTGACTGACGGCGGCGATAGACTTATACGCAGGTGGCGGTTGTGGTGTGGCAGTCGCGCCAAACATGAGTGCGTGAGTTTGTCTATACGCGTCGGATTGAAAATAATGCCGTCACCGACTTCCCCATCATCACACGTGCATCGTCCGCTTGCTACAAGCGTGAATTTCTCAGCGTCAGCTGGTCGCTGTACGCACGCCCACGCAAGTTCACGCGGTCCGAAAGCAAGGGCAACAAAATTCCTTACCGCCGATCTAAAAATCCTCATGAGAACTGCACCTATGATTCGCGAACGAGCGGTCTACGCCAACCGCGAGCGTGCGACGCGATCCTTTCCCCTCACGTCTTTTTCGATGATAACATCGCAATAACCATGTTTTTCCAGGATTTCTCTGACGTGCGCACCCTGCTTGTGTCCTATTTCAAACACAAGGTTATGTCGGAATGTGCGCGTCGATGGGTCCTCCGAGCGCAAAAATGACCGTGCCTGCGCGACGAAAGTTTTTATGAGGGCATAGCCGTCGTCGTCGGCAACGAGGGCACGTTTGTCCTCCCAGCACCGTACACTCGCAGCAAGGGAATTCCACTCATCGGGTGCGACGTAGGGAGGGTTGCCAACGATTATGTCGTAGTGTTCTCCACCCGAAAGTGCCGCAAAAATGTCAGATGTGCTGAAGGTTGCCGATGTCCCGTTGCGTTCATTGTTGGCACGTGCACAGCGCAGGGCCGTTTCATCAATATCGCTGGCATACACGCGGGCATGGGCAATGGCCTTCGCGAAGGCTATCGCAATACAACCGCTTCCGGTAAACATATCAAGAATGCGGAGGTGGCGTGCTTTTAAGGCTCTGGCCTCATCGATGAGTCCGGCAACCCACCACTCGGTTTCAGGTCGCGGTATAAGCACGGGGGGGGCGATGCTAATGGTAACACCGGCAAAAGGAATGCCATCCCAGAGGTACTGAGGCGGCATGTGTTCGTGAACAATTTTTTTTAACCAGGTGTCGAGAGTCTCGTTATGTTTTTCAGTAAGTACGGGTGGCGTGGCAATCATAAGTTCGGTGAGACTTTTACCCGTGAGTGATTCCAGAAGCCACCACGCGTGCTGTGCACATTCCTGCGTGCATCCGAATCCTGCCTTTTTGAGCTGCGCGGCAATGTCTCTGACTCTTTCACAAACGTACGGCACGCTTTTGCCTCAGTTGTTTACCCCATCACGCTGACGTTTTCGATGCTCCTGTACATCATAGCTACTCCATTTTCTGCCGTTGCGCAAGAGGGCAAACGCAATTGTCTTGACAAGCATTTTGACAAAGCCATAATATGGGTCTTGATGGTGTATGCCATTGGTGGTTCTGGCGGCCACGATCGTTGGCATCATACGGTGGTGTGCATAGACTAAGTTGAAGTGCAACACCTATCCTGTTATATAATTATTTTATATGCAAAAAATCCAACAGGAAAAAGGTGTTGCATGAGAAAGTATACACAAATTTCGCAGGCAGAAAGAGCAAAGATTTTTTAAGTTCACAACAGCGGCCAATCAGCTCGCTTCATAGCTCGAAGTCTGGAAAGAGCGCCATCAACGATCAGTAGGGAGTTGAGAAGAAATAGCAACGAGCAAGGTTTTTATCATTATCCGCAGCGCGCCCAGGAAGGAGCTCACGGATAAACGAAAGGCGCATCACGGCTACAAAGCAGTACGTATCAAGGGATTTACCGAGTATGTCGAGGGAAAGCTCAAGCAAGGTTGGTCTCCTGGAACAATCGCTGGACGTTGGTCGATGGAGAAAGCCAATGAAGCTATAACCAAAGAGGCGGTCTATGCGTGGATTTACAGCAGTGACGGCATTGAGCGAGGACTCTATACGTTCTTGCCGCAAAAGCGACCGAAGCGAGGCGTGTTGAGAGCGCGAAAGCCATTAACGAGTATACCCGACCGTGTTTCGATCCATGACAGACCAAAGGATATCGAAAAACGCGACCAGCTCGGACATCTTGAGGGCGATCTTTTCTTTAATTCTGGGAGTCTGTCAAGCAACGTACTCACTCTTATAGACAGAAAAAGCAGAATGATCATGCTCACGAAGAATTGTTCAAAAAGATCACAAATGATTATAGACTCCATGGAAAATCTCGCCAAGACTCTCGGTGTCAAGAGCATAACGTTCGATAACGGTTCAGAGTTCACCCTCCATGGGCAGATAACAAAAAACTTGGGTATATCAACGTACTTTTGCGATCCGGGAGCCCCATGGCAAAAAGGGTCCGTTGAAAATGTACACAAGCGTATCCGGCGCTTCTTACCCTTTAAGGTCGATGAAGCACATATAACACAGGAGCGGCTTGACGAGGTTGCTGACCTCATAAACAATATTCCACTCGCCTGTTTGGGGTTTTATACGCCCCGCGAAATACACGCGGGAATTGATGTGAAACAGAAAGGAGCGGCAGGATGCAGATGACCTTTTTTACCACCAAAACAACGTTTCAACTCGAAATTTTAAAGTGTTGCACTTCATACTTGACTGTGCCGACGAAACTATGAGTGCGTAAAAGAAAGCGCACAAAGGCTGATATTGGAAAACCTAAATGGGAGTGATGTGAGATGAAAAGCATTATCTTTGGCTTCTTTTTTTTGATGCTTACAACCGCAGCATGTGAGGCCGCCGGTGAACTTATGGACGCGAACAGCGAGGACATCGAACGCGATTTTGGAGGCTGGGCGGTTGAGAGGCAACTTTTTGACTACATCTTGAGCGTCCTGCCTGACGGAAAAACAGTGCTTGAATTGGGAAGTGGATGGGCAACTGGCGAGCTTGTCAAACACTATACCGTTTATTCCGTAGAGCATGACAAAAAGTGGCTCAATCGGTTTGACTCACATTACATTTACGCTCTCCTAGTTAACGGTTGGTACGATGTTAACGTCCTCAAAACTCAACTTCCCCACCAGTACGATCTTATTTTGATCGACGGTCCGGTCGGTATTAACGAAAATTCCCGCTATGGCTTCTATACCAATCTGGCGCTTTTTAAAACTAATTGCATCATGATTTTCGATGATGTTAATCGCAAAGGAGATTATAAGCTTTTCACTGATGTTGCGGGGGCACTAAATCGGCCCTTCGAAATAGTGAAGGGTCGCAGTAAAAATTTTGGCGTTATCATGCCGAGCGACTCGTTGGCAACCCCAGCCTGATTGTTACAAAGTACGGCGGGCTTGAAAAAACATCGTGAGCTACCGGCTTATACGTACCTCACAATTGTTCTTGCGGCGTAGAGGATTATGTGCAGAGCGCATCATTGTGGGCTCTGCACGATTCTTTTGATTTACGGGCAAAAAAACGCTATTGTTGCTGTGCGTTGTCGCACGCATCGGCGCTCGTCAGCGTTCAGTATCATGGTTACGGGAGCATGGAAGGCATGAACGACCACTGTGGACATCGACATTGCTGTGACTCGCACGTCATCATCAAAGAGGTGGTGGCTCATGTTCCCTATGCCATTTTTTCTGTCGCTTTTGCTCTTGTCATCCTGAGTTTTGCAAGTTTTTTCTTCGTTGCCGACCGCAATGAAGCAGCTCTCTGCGATGGTGCCACTATTCTCTTTCATAGTTTTCACTTTATGCACATCGTTTTTGCTGCAACGGGGACCGTTATAACGTTCTTTCGCTTTTCGCGCAATGTGTGGCAGGCGCTTCTTCTGGCCGTTGTATGCCCCATAACGTTTTGCGTCATGTCGGATGTACTTTTACCCTACATTGGTGGCAGACTTTTGGGCGTTCCCATGAGGCTTCACATTTGCTTTGTCACCGATATAACCAAGGTTGTGCCGTTTCTTGGCGTTGGCATTGCCAATGGTTTTATCATGAGCAGGCATCGCACGTCGATGCAACCCATGTATTCGGTTTTTTCCCACAGCATCCACACGCTCGTGAGCTCGCTAGCGGCAGCCTTCTACCTTGTCTCGCACGGTTTTATCACGTGGTACCATGACATCGGCTTTGTTTTTATTTTTCTCATCATTGCCGTCGTGATACCATGTTCAATGTCGGATGTTGTAGTTCCCATTTTCTTTGCAGGGACGCGTGGAGATGGACACGAGGAGCATTAGACTTGAGCACGTCAGGAAACGCTTTGCCGATGCCGTTGTTTTCGATGATCTCACGTTGACCATACCCGGTGGCAAGTTCTTTGCCATTTTAGGCCCGAGCGGAAGTGGCAAGACGACGTTGCTGCGCCTCATTGCCGGCTTTGAATCCGTCGATGCCGGGCGCATTTTCTTGGGCAATCAGGACATTACGGCCATGCCGATCAACGAACGGCGCGTCAATACAGTCTTTCAAAACTACGCTCTTTTCCCTCATCTCAACGTATTTGACAATGTTGCGTATGGACTTCGCGTCAAAGGCTTCGCCGAAGATGTCGTCGCCGAGCGTGTGCACGACGCTCTCGTCATGGTCCACCTTGAAAAAATGATCACGCGCTCGATTCAACAACTTTCAGGTGGCCAACAGCAGCGTGTTGCTCTGGCGCGTGCCGTCATTAATAAACCAGACGTTCTTCTGCTTGACGAGCCGCTTGCTGCGCTTGATATGAAGCTCCGCGAACGCATGCTCGTTGAGCTCATAGAACTTCAGGATGTCCTTGGTTCGACGTTCGTATACATAACTCACGACCAACTCGAGGCCCTCACGGTTGCCGATTCGATGGCAATTATGAACTACGATGGAGACGTTGAACAGGTCGGGACGCCCAAGGAAATTTACGAATTTCCTACGTCGTCCTTTGTTGCAAAATTTGTCGGCACAACCAATATCTTCAAGGGCATTCTTAATCTTGAAGATGGCGAATCAACCATTGCCATCGATGGGCTGGGACTGTGTCGTGTTGTTGTT
Source organism: uncultured bacterium (assembly GCA_963754845.1). Classification (GTDB taxonomy): domain Bacteria; phylum Babelota; class Babeliae; order Babelales; family Vermiphilaceae; genus JAKASV01. The sequence continues at coordinate 34,260 of CAVWHE010000006.1, read as the reverse complement.
CCACCTGATAAATCGTGGGCACACCATGGTGCCACTGTACTCATGAGCCTGCGTCCTGAAAAAATAGATATCAGCAAAAAGCCTCTGACGGGTTTTTCCAATCACGTGTGTGGCAGCGTAAAAACCATCGTGTACCACGGCAGCTCGACTCGCTACAATGTTCAAATTCGTGGAGGAGCCGTCGTGCGTGTTTTTGAGCAAAATGAGGAGCACTTTCCCCAGGAAGTCATCGACTACGACGATGAAGTCACTATGTACTGGCAGAAGGAAAACGTGGTCATACTCGAACAATAGAGATGTGTAGGGGCGCAGATGTTCAAGTTTTTAGTGCGCAAGGACGTGGCGTTTTTTGTTTCCATGCCGGCGGTTGCCTGGATCGTCCTCTTTTTTTACGTTCCCCTCACCACGGTTATTGCGCAAAGTTTTTGTGTGACGACATCATCGACATCGGCATTTTCCATCATGAGTCTCGGCAATTACGTGAACTTTATCGATTGGCCTTACCTGGCCATCATACGCCGGTCGCTCTTTTTGGCATTTTCCACGGCGACGGTATGTCTTGTCGTGGGATACCCTGTCGCCTATTTCATTGCGCGCCGTGCCCGGCGTTGGAAAAATGTCCTCCTTTTTCTCGTCATGCTCCCTTTTAGCGTCAACCTTCTCATACAGGCCTACGCATGGTTCTTTATGCTTGGTCGCGCGGGTCTTCTCAATACCATTCTTTTGAAACTCGGTATTGTCGGAAGCCCCGTCCACATACTCAACACGCCGTGGGCCGTGTACGTGGGCATGGTATACTGCTACGTTCCCTTCATGATTTTGCCGCTCTATGCAATTTTCGAAAAGCTCGACGAGCGGCTCATTGAGGCGTCACTTGATCTCGGGGCGCGGTGGTGGGCAACGTGGCTTCACGTCATCATGCCTCTTTCTTCGCCGGGCGTGCGTACGGGTTTTTTTCTCGTCTTTATCCCTGTTTTTGGCGAATTTGTTATCCCCGCGCTCCTGGGGGGAGGCAAACAAATGTTCGTCGGCTCGCTCATTTCGTATTACTATCTGACGGTGCGCAATTTTGCCCTGGGCTCGGCTTTTACGTGTATAAGTAGCTGTGTTGTCGTATGCGCGTCGTTTTTTATATACCGTTACTTAAGCAAGCAAGCGGGCGTTGTTAAAACGCGTGGCTCATAAGGAGAGGCAAAGATGAAAAGCACATCGTGCTCACGCGTAGCTCTGCCGATGTTCGTTGCCCTTTTTTTTATTTTTCTCTACGTTCCCATCGCCGTTCTTGTCGTTTTTTCATTGAGTTCCTCATCAGTGGCCTACGAGTGGGGAGGCTTTTCCTTGCGTTGGTACGTGCAGCTTTTTGCCTCACGCCAAGCATGGCTTGCCTTGCGTGATTCACTCATTGTTGCACTTTCAAGCGTCTTTCTCAGCATAACGATGGCGGCTTTTCTTGTGTGTTACAGCCCCGATAGATTTCGTCGCTTTTTTGCACTCTTTTACGGGGCCCTCCTTGTTCCGGAAGTTATCGTCGCCGTTGGCCTTCTGGGTTTTTTCTCGCTTCTTCACGTACCACTCGGTTACACGACCCTTATTGCCGGGCACACACTCCTGGGTCTCGGTTATGCAGTCCCCACGATCAATGCACGGTATGCTGAACTTGAAAAACACCTCAGCGAGGCTTCGCTTGACCTGGGGGCAACGCACCTGCAAACATTTGGCAAAATTATTCTCCCGCTTTTAACTCCTTCGCTCGTGGCCTCATCGCTTCTTATTTTTGTCGTATCGCTTGATGATTTCTTGATAGCGTTTTTTTGCGCCGGGGCTCAGGTGCAAACGCTACCCCTCTATATTTTTTCCGCCGTACGCGCGGGAGGCTCTCCTATGGTCAACGCTCTTTCGGTTGTCCTCCTTGGTTTCGGGAGCTTTATTATTGTTCTCATGGCATTCATGCAAACGCGCAAAGGTTTTTCTTTCACGGGGTAAACGTTCGCGATACACTAAGTTTTGGTGATATCAGCGCCGGGAACAATGTTTGTAATCCTTCGGAGACTACGTATGCTCTGCACACACTGGACTACCGTTGCTGTACGTAGTTTGATGTTTGTTTTTTGGCTCTGCGTACTCCTCGTTTTTGTGGGATTCTCTCACGTAATTCAGCTTTTTAAAGGCTCGCGAAGCATCAACGTTTTCACATGGCCCATGCTCATTGACAATACGTGCTTGCAAGCCTTTGAGCGAGAGACGGGCATCAAGGTCAATGTGAGCTACTACGAAACAAATGAAGAGCTTTTTAGCAAACTCAAGGCGACAGGTGGCACAGGCTACGATATTATAATTCCCTCCGACTACATCGTCCAGGCGCTCGTTGATGACGGCCTTATAAAAAGGATAGATACAACGAAAATCCGTTTTTGGCACGAACTCGATGGCAAGCTCCTTGACCTTTATTTTGATAGGGGCAACAAATACACTCTTCCCTACCTTTGGGCAGTTTACGGCCTCGGGATTGACACGCGTTTTTTCAATAACAATGGCAATGGTCCGGTTCCTGAGGCTTCGTGGGGGCTTATTTTTGACAAAAACAAAGTGTCCTGGACAGTCGGTATGCCCGAATCAGCCCGCGAGGCCGTTCTCCTTGCCTGTTTTTATCTCTTCGGAGCTCAAGACGAAATTGGCTCAGAACATATTCGTGCGATACAAAAAGTACTTTCTGAGCAACGCGCGTGGGTCGAAGCGTACACGGAAAGCGGTGCCGAAAATCTCCTTTTAAGCCAGAGTTGTCCCGTTGTTGTTGCCACGGGACCAGATGTTTTGCGCATCAAAAAAACCCATCCTTATATCGATTTTATCGTTCCACGCGAGGGGGGTTTTGTTGTCATAGATTCTTTCGCTCTTGCAGGAAAAAGCACCAAGGACGATCTTGCCTACGAATTTATTAATTACCTGTATCGTGCCGATGTCCTCGAGCGCCACCGCGAACTTTACGGTATGTGCCCGCCGATCAGGCGCTTGCAAAAAAGCGAAAACGAACAATTTTGCCCCCCCGACACGCAGTTCGCCCGTATGGCTTTTTTCAGGGCGAAAATACCAGAAAAAGTTCTCAATGAAATTTGGATAGAACTCATGGCTGATGCTCACGACACAGGAGGATCGTGCTGAAAGCCGCGTACGCCAAGTAAGGCCGTCAAAAAACAAAAATAAGGAGATCCTATTTATGAAACAAGAAAACATGCGAAGGATTGGTGCCACTCTGGTCTGTGTTGTCATCATTTCTGGTATGTTTGTGATGGTTGTCCACAGCTCGTGCGGTGTCCGCGAGCCAGTGGCACAAAGAAACATCGCCATTACACACGAAGGAGGAGGCCGTCTCGGGGACCAACTTTTGTTCTACTGCGTAGCAAAATATATTTCACTCAAGTATGACATCCCGTTTTTTTTCAAGCCCTTTCGTGGGCATGATTACTTTGCGCTATCGAAGTATGAGAAACCGCGCCCCGCGGGCTTTGAAAGAGGCTATGCGCATAAAATTGTCATAAGGGAAATACCCCCCGTTGATGCCTTCGAATCTTCGATACTTGCCATTGCCACCTCGTGCGGACAAGGTATTTGTGACGCCGTTGTACGTGAGCCCGTCATTTACGAAAAAATACCGAGCTATGCTGCAGCCTATCGTTGCCGTACCTGCTCCCGTCATCCCTCAAGGTCGCATTTCGGTTGCTGTTCACGTGCGCAAAGGTTCCGGTGGCGATCCGGCCCTAGGGTCGACGCAATATTCGGAGCAATTTTTTGAAGCTCACCGCTCTGGAGCCGACGGTGGATGGCCCATGAAATTTCCCCCAGAACAGTTTTACGTCGATCAGTTGCGCAGGTTCGTGCGCCTTATCGGCGAACGGCCGCTCTACATCTGTATTTTCACCGATGACAAAGATCCAGCGGCCCTTCTTGAAAGGTTTAAAACGCGCGTTCCAGGATCAACAATTATGTGGGATTACAGTCGCAATAACAAACAAGACCAAAGAAGCATCCTTACCGATATGCTTGTCCTTACGCACTTTGATTGTCTCATACGCTCGCAGTCGAATTTTCCATGCGTGGCCGAGCTCATGACGCGCCACAGGATCGTTATGTCGCTTCAAAAAACTCAGTGGTCGGGTAACCATCTTCGTGTTCCTGAAACACGCATTGTCTTTCGTGACTCATCCGGTAAAGATCTCAAGAGACTCACCTATGAACAGGCACGTGAGGATGAATTGAAAGAGCTCGCCGACGAGGCACTTAAAGACCTTGTACCAAAGCCACGCTAAAAAATTCTCGTTGTTTAAGCCAAAAATCCCATCGCTTAAAAGTTAAGTGTTTCGGTGTGCTTGGGCGTTGTGATATCGTGATAACAGTGCAGATACGCGAGGTTCCAAAATTAACGATGACGTGCAAAAAAAGGGATCCATGCCATGGCACTTCAAAACTACGTTGATAAAGGTAAGGCCGGAAGCCATATCCTGATGATGGTGGTTCTTTTGGCATGTCTGGGCACGCAAGCTCATATGGAGAAGCGTAAAACGGAGTGCGGCGATTGTTGTTTTTGAAAAAGAAGCACGTGATTGCCACCGCCTCAAAAAGAGGGCAACGTTATGGTTTTCAGAAAGCACGGTTCGGTTTCAGCGTCTTTAGGTGTCGGTTTTTGTTACGCGATAGTTTTGCTCTCTCTTGTACCAACGTATTTTTGGGCCGGCACTCCGTTGGACAGCGCTGCTCCAAAGCTGCTTTCACGTTCCTGCGGCCATTCAGGGAGCCTCCTTTATAAATACAATGAGATACACGGTGCCGACGTGAATGCTGTCGCCTGGTGTTGCCCGGCCAACGCTTTTTTCGACGATACCGGTATGAGTTTTTGTGCGCTCGCTATCGGTGGTGTTCAAAGTCCCATCGATGGGGCAACGGTGCGTATTTATACGATCGATACAGATACCGGGAGCTTGGATGTGGCGCTGACAATTGCTACGGGAAATACTGTCAACGCCCTTGCCTGGTGTTACGCTGGCGATGACCTGTACTATCTTGCCGTTGCCGGTTCCAACCTTACCGACGGGTCGTTCGGCAGCGGTGCCACGGGCGATGTGCTCGTATATGTGCTTGATACGCTAGGGGGCGATCTCGCTTTTGACTGCGTTACCGGCTATACTCACGGAGCTCCTCTGTATTCTCTCGCGTGGCTTTGTAGGTCGTGCGGTGCGTACGTCCCCGATATCACCGACGATGCCATTGACCTCGCTTGCCTGGCCATCGGGGGAACAGCAGGAACTGACGGAGCAACAGCGCGCGTTCTCTCCTTTTACGGCCCCCCTTATAACAACTCCGAGTCCTGCATTTCTGACGATCCGACGTACTCTCTTCAGACCCCCGTCACGGTTATGGCGCTGTCGTGGTGCTGCAGAGCGGGATACCCGCCCTTATTAGCAGCCGGCGGCACGCCGTGCGACCCTGAAACTCCCAACTGCAGCAATCCTGCGTGTCAGGAGACTCTTGCGTGTCTTTGTTCACATAACGATTACTGCACGACCAACAGCGCGGCGTGCTGCACGCCGTCAGGGCCGGGCGGACCGTGCTGCAACTGTGCCAATATGGCCTACTGCCAGTCCAATCAAACTCTATGTTGTTCCAACGGCTCAACGTGGCCGTGTTGCCAACACTTTTTTCAAAATGTTTCACCTGTCGCTACAACGAGCACCGGCAGGTCGGTCGATGGCGACCGTTCTGGTTCTGCGCCGTGCCGTGTTAAACGGGTCCCCGTGTGCGCCAATCCCGTCATCTTTGTGTACGCCTTTACCGATGCAGCGGCCTCCGATATCGGGCAACCGAGCCCGATTGCCCAACGGTGCTGTTCCGGGGCTGTCAACATGCTTTCCTGGTGCTGTCCCGGTGCCACGTGCCCGAATATGCCCATTCTTGCCGTTGGTTGCACGCCGGCAAATACGCAGGGGAAAAACGTCGTTCTTTACGCTCTGGCCAATGATCTTGGGCTCAAAGAGTTTGCAAGTGCAACGATGGCTGCAAATGGTCTTAAAAGCATCAAGAGCGTCGCTTGGTACCCGAGCTGTCCGTGTAAATATCTGGCCGCTGCCGGAATTTTAGACAACGCGCTCGGACAGCAGGCCAACGTTATCATCTATGAACGGGCCCCGCATGAGCACGTTTTGAAGGCCATCGCAGGGGCGCAGTTTAATAGTGCTGTTAACGCCGTCGACTGGTGCGCGTGTTCAGGTGATTGCGTGTACTGCGCAGCAGGATCGGCGAGCGCGGGCAGTGCGTACCCTGATGTTGCCGTTTGGCAAGCAGCGTTGCGTTGTACTGTATAGTGGTCACACATTAAATGTTCCTTATCGCTAACATGCACTATGACGGGGAGCGCCAGGGGATTGTCCGAACTCCCCTTGGATCCCCAGACAATAACACCAAAAGCTTGTTTTGAATGCCCTGCGACAGGGAGAACGCCCTATGCGGGCGGCACCAACAGCCTGTTGGATCCTATTTTAAGAAAACCTCTGTGGGAGTGAATGCCCTATGACTGGGGGAAGGCCCTGCGCGGGCGGCGGAATTAATGCCCTGCGCGGGCATGCGCCAAAGGGAGGGTTGCGCCGCCCAACCTCCCTCTGGACTCCCAAGGGCGCCAACAGCCTGTTGGATCCTCTCCCGCGCGGTTATCCACGACACGACTTAATGGCTTGCCTTGCAGGGCAAGACAAACCATACGTCGGTCATGGGACGCGCTACCGGAAGCGCGAGGCGCGCACAGACCAAGGGGTGGTCAACTCCCCTTGGAGACCCCAGGCAATAACACCAAAAGCTTGTTTTGAATGCCCTGCGACAGGGAGAACGCCCTATGCGGGCGGCACCAAAGGGAGGGTTGCGCCGCCCAACCTCCCTCTGGACTCCCAAGGGCGCCAACAGCCTGTTGGATCCTCTCCCGCGCGGTTATCCACGACACGACTTAATGGCTTGCCTTGCAGGGCAAGACAAACCATACGTCGGTCATGGGACGCGCTACCGGAAGCGCGAGGCGCGCACAGACCAAGGGGTGGTCAACTCCCCTTGGAGACCCCAGGCAATAACACCAAAAGCTTGTTTTGAATGCCCTGCGACAGGGAGAACGCCCTATGCGGGCGGCACCAAAGGGAGGGTTGCGCCGCCCAACCTCCCTCTGGACTCCCAAGGGCGCCAACAGCCTGTTGGATCCTCTCCCGCGCGGTTATCCACGACACGACTTAATGGCTTGCCTTGCAGGGCAAGACAAACCATACGTCGGTCATGGGACGCGCTACCGGAATGATACCAAGGCACATTCATAGAAGGCAGACCTCTTGCATAAAAGCGGCTAACACCGGTGCAGAACATCAGCGATTGCCGGAAAATATTTTTCCACGATCTGGTTGCTTTGGATTATTTTCGCGTGAATTTTCATAGAATTGCTGGCAACCTGCGCGCGCTCACCGCGCGCCATTCAGGTATACCTCCGGTAGCGCGTCCCATGGCCGACGTATGGTTTGTCTTGCCTTGCAAGGCAAGCCATTAAGTCGTGTCATGGATATACGCGCGGGATTGGTCTGTGCGCGCCTCGCGCTTCCGGTAGCGCGTCCCATGACCGACGTATGGTTTGTCTTGCCCTGCAAGGCAAGCCATTAAGTCGTGTCGTGGATAACCGCGCGGGAGAGGATCCAACAGGCTGTTGGCGCCCTTGGGAGTCCAGAGGGAGGTTGGGCGGCGCAACCCTCCCTTTGGTGCCGCCCGCATAGGGCATTAATTCCGCCGCCCGCCATAGGGCGTTCTCCCTGTCGCAGGGCATTCAAAACAAGCTTTTGGTGTTATTGCCTTTGGGGATCCAAGGGGAGTTGACCACCCCTTGGTCTGTGCGCGCCTCGCGCTTCCGGTAGCGCGTCCCATGACCGACGTATGGTTTGTCTTGCCCTGCAAGGCAAGCCATTAAGTCGTGTCGTGGATAACCGCGCGGGAGAGGATCCAACAGGCTGTTGGCGCCCTTGGGAGTCCAGAGGGAGGTTGGGCGGCGCAACCCTCCCTTTGGCGCATGCCCGCGTAGGGCATTAATTCCGCCGCCCGCATAGGGCGTTCTCCCCATCATAGTGCATTCAGAGAGGACTCTTGCTGTTATTGCCTTTGGGATCCAAGGGGAGTTGGGTGGTGCAACCCTCCCTTTGGTGCCGCCCGCATAGGGCATTAATTCCGCCGCCCGCATAGGGCGTTCTCCCTGTCGCAGGGCATTCTTCAGAGAGACTCTTGCTGTTATTGCCTTTGGGGATCCAAGGGGAGTTGACCACCCCTTGGTCTGTGCGCGCCTCGCGCTTCCGGTAGCGCGTCCCATGACCGACGTATGGTTTGTCTTGCCCTGCAAGGCAAGCCATTAAGTCGTGTCGTGGATAACCGCGCGGGAGAGGATCCAACAGGCTGTTGGCGCCCTTGGGAGTCCAGAGGGAGGTTGGGCGGCGCAACCCTCCCTTTGGCGCATGCCCGCGTAGGGCATTAATTCCGCCGCCCGCGCAGGGCCTTCCCCCAGTCATAGGGCATTCACTCCCACAGAGGTTCTCTTAAAATAGGATCCAACAGGCTGTTGGTGCCTCCCGCATAGGGCCTTCCCCCTGTCGCAGGGCGTTCTTCAGAGAGGACTCTTGCTGTTATTGCCTTTGTGGATCCAAGGGGAGTTGGACAATCCCCTGGCGCTCCCGCAGAGGGCCCTCTTGGCTCCGCCCATTTTTTTGTTGCTTTTTCATGTGGGCATATACAAGACTTGACGGTGAAGTGGGCAAGCGGATGATGTTGCGCAGGTGCAGCGGTGCGCATGCTTTTATGCCTCCGCAACCTAGCAGTTTTTGTAAAAGCGTCGGTAGCATGATGAAGAGCATTAAACATAGCTTTTTCGCCCCCCCTATGTGTTCCACCACGACGTGGCCAGCCACGACGTGGCCAGCCACCCACGATTTTCGTGGTTGCCGTGCTCGCCGCCGCCGTATCCTGCCGCACGGAGGTGGTGGAGGTCGCGCCTTTGTCAACCGTGTCCCTCTGGGGCTCGTTTGATGACGTGAAGGTCTATGCGGAGTCTCTTGATGAACATCCCTGGTCGGCCGGCGATGACTGGACCGCTCCGGACTTCAGCAACGTGTACGTTCGGCGAGCTCCGCATTTCCGTGAACGTATGCTTGAATTTATCGGTCTTTCTCCGCGCTTATGGAGTCCATCGGTTATTGAAAAAAGGCTCGCAAAGCTCACTGAAAAACGTGTTTCCGCTGGCCATGAAAATGAGCATGTTTACGTGCTGCGGCCTGTTCCTGGGGCGCGCCTCATCATCATCACCGGCCTTCATGGAGCCTTTCAGTCCCTCGTACGGTACCTTGATATTCTCATTACACAAAAAATCATTGACAAAGATTTCAAAATAATCCAAAAAAACGTCTACATAGTTTTCAATGGCAACACTTTTGTCGGTTCGGCATACGGCATTGATACGCTTCTTCTTGGTGCGCGTCTCATGGAAGAAAATCCCAGCAATGTTGTGGCGATCATGGGCGACGAGGAGGCAAAGGGAGCGTGGAAAAAGAACACTCTGGGGACTGAGATTGCAGGCACGGCATGTGGCCTTAATGTGCCGGTGGTTTCCGAGATCATTGATCGCTTTTTAGAGACTTTCCCCCTTGCTCTTTACTGTGCCGTGACTGGCAACGAGCATGCCATTGACCTTGTTAAGGTCGACAACGGAGCTCTTGATAGCTATGAATTTGACGAAGCACGGCACGTCGACTCCTTCGGCGATCAGCATAGTACTATTGTCCCTGTTAATGGCGAAGAAAGAGGGGCACCGAAAAGCGCGGCGGCAGCCGAGCCCGTCGTCGTTCGCGTCACGGGGGAGCGCTGCTCGACCCGCCAGGCACATCGGGCGAGCGGGGCGCGCGTAGCTCATCCAACGCGGGCAACGACAGTCTGGAGACTTGAATCGGGTCCCGTGGGTTTTAATCGCGTGGCGTGCCGTTTCTTGACTGAGGCCTTTGTCGTTATTGACACGGCTGCTCGTGTACGCTTGTGGACGTTGACGCTCTACAGCAGAGATATCCGGAGGCATGGTCCCCTCGTACCGCGAGCATCTTTCAACTTTGCAACTGGCGAACCAGAAAGTTCGCACGACGTTACGCTGGAACAGATTGACGTCGCCACGGCAGAAAGAAGTGTTCTTGAGGAAAAACTTGACACGGCCCAGAAGTCCCTCGCCGCGTGTCACGAAGAAGTAGAAAGAGTTATCAAAGATCGCGGAACCAAGACACTTCAGCATCCGAAAGTTTCTCTTGAAGGGCGCGTAACTGCCGAAAAGCGCGTCGTATCTCTTGGAACAAGTGTCGATCTCACACGTGGTGCCCAAAATTACGGCACGGTAATCAGCAAGGTTACGGAATTTGTTTTTGACAAGGCACGTAAAGTGGGAACATTACCGAATACGACGATCAACTGGCGCGTTCTTGATGATCAATACAGCGCTGAAAATGCAGTGGCAAACGTGCAAACTCTGCTGACAAAATATAACACAGACGTAATATTCATGCCTTTTGCTCCCCAGGCTTTCGCGACGTGTCTGAAGCTGGTTAAGGAGCACAAGCTTGTCGTTCTTTTTCCCCTCACGGCCGACCCCCGACTACGTTCGCCCGAAATTGATTATGCCATTTACTTTGGACCTTCGTTTTTAGAGGATCTTAGCCTCCTTGTGCCCTATGTTATCGAGCATGAAAATCCGCGCTCTGTCGTCCTTTTTGCTCAGGGGGGTACCGTCGAAGAACTGACCAACCCAATTTCCCTTTACTTTGAGAAGAAAAATATTCCCGTAACAAAAATTACCCACGAAAAAAATGATGTAAACTTTGAGAAACAACTTGACGCCGTGCGAAACCTCGATTTTGACTGCGTTGGCATTTTATCACCTGACGTTCCTACGCGCGCCTTCCTCCGCGAACTGCCGGATTCGCTCGTCCGCGGAAAAGTGTTCTTTGCCCCGTCCATTTTTAGCGTTGACAGCGTGAGGAAGGTTATTGAAGAGCGGGGTGGAAAATTAATCTCGAGTATCGCTCTGCCTGATCCGCATTACAGCAATCTTCCCATCATTCAGGAATATCGAAAAGATATGGAAGAGGCGGGAGTCGACATCAACCAATTGTCGCTTTCCACGTATCTCTGTGCACGCATTTTCATCGAGGCCGTTAAGCGCATACCCGGGCCTATCACGAAAGGGGCGCTCATTAAGTCTTTTGAAAGCATGCGCACCTTTGACTTTGGTGGAATGCTCCTGGATTTTGATAACTATCATCACAGACTTTCAAGCGTGTTGTGGATTAATTTCGGACAGGGAAAAACCGTCAAGATTGATGTCGGCCGTGGATCCGATAGCGGCATCAGCGCGACTCCAAGAAAGCCTGGGCAGCCGAAACATCGAGAAACTACGCAGGAGGTCATTAACGTAGGATGTACACTCGATTTCACTAAAAGTGAAAAGATCATGGGAACCTTCATTAAGGTTACGCTGGAGGCGTACTTTGATGACTTCAACAAGGATCCACGGTTGTCGCACGGCAAGAAGGTTAAGCTCCGCGTTCTCGACGACGGGTACGATCCTGAGCGTGCACGCGCCAATGTTCAGGAGCTTGTTTCGTCCTATCAAACTGATATAGTTCTGACACCGCTTGGAAGTCCTACGCTCGCACGTTACGTTGATTTTGTCAAAAGCGGCAGTGTTACCGTGCTTTTTCCCTTGTGCGAATCACCTATCTTTAGGGCAAAAAATTTTAAAAATATAGTTAATTTTGGCATATCGAGCCTCGAGTCGGGGGCGGCGATGTATAATTTTGCCACTGATCTTCACGGACAACGCAATAAAATTGTGGTCTTCTTCGAGGCAACGACGCCCAGACTCCTTGATGGAATAAAACATAAGCTCAAGGACCGGGATCCGGCGACGTACGCGACTGTTTCCTACGTTCCAACGGATGTAAATTTTGCGGCGCAGGTACAAAAAATTAAAGAAGAAGATCCCGGCATCCTCATGCTTTTTTGTGATGTTACACCGGCAATGGAACTTTTACGGGAACTTGGCATCGCTTTTGTGACCGGACGGTCTCTCATGAGCGCTGTTTCGTTCCTCAACGTCAATTATTTCAAAAAATATTGCAAAGACCGCGGCATTGCGTGCGCATTTGTAAGTACCGTTCCCGACCATGAGACGTGCCATCTGCCGATTGCGCAAGACTTTGAGGAGTTTGCCCTCAACCATGGTATTGACCAAGGACCAGTTGCCTTTCAAACGTACATAAGCGCTCGAATGTTTACCCATCTTGTGGGTATGATCAAGGGACCGGTGACAGGCAGAACACTTGTAGAGGCCGCCGAAAAGCTCAAAGGAGTCGACCTCGGGGGGATCACGCTGACGTTTGATCCTGCAACGCGGCGCCTTATCAATAAATTTTGGATTGATCCAGGATCGGGCCCCTGGTACGAGTATTCATTGAGCGACTCTTCGGAGCATCAGATGTCGGTGGCTCCCGAGGACAAAGGTACGAAGAGCCACGCTCCAGCACAACTGCCATTAAAAGAGGGTGTTGCAGTATCGAAAGAGGCGGCAAAGGTCGACAGAGAGGGTCGGGAGGTTATTTTTGTCGGAAGCACTCTCGATTACACACGGCACCTTCGGGCTGAGGGGATTCTCATCAAAACCACTCTTGAAACGTACTTTAGTGAGCTTGATAGGGACAACGTCCTGGGAGCGCGTACGGTGAGGCTTCGTGTTCTTGATGATGGTTACGTCCCCGAACAGGCGCGCCGCAATGTTCAAGAGCTCAGGAGTACGTATCACACAAACATTATTCTCACTCCCGTCGGTAGCCCCACGCTTCAGCGGTACCTTGATCTGGTCATGAGGGGCGATCTTATTGTTCTGTTTCCCATAAGTGAATCACCATCCTATAGAGAGCGTTTGCAAACAAATATTATCAACTTCGGCGTTTCGGGCTTCGAGGAAGGGGCCTTCATGTATAGATTTGTTGTACACAACTACGGACCACGCAAAGCCGCCCTTTTTTACCTTGATGCCGTTGCCTACAACACCGACGGATTCAAAAGAGAGGCGGCCAAGGAAGGAACAGTCACGTGCGTCGATATTCCCTACACATCGGCCGACGTCAATTTTTCCGTACATGCGCAAAAAATTAAAAACGAATCGCCCGACGTTCTCGTTATCTTTGGCACGCAAACTGCTGCCAAGGAGGTTATACGTGAACTTGGCGACGATTTTTTTGTACGGTGTCCCCTTGTCGGTGGGTCCGGATTCACCAATACCAACGATCTCAAACAATACTGTAAGGATCGTGGCATAAGGTATTCTGTTATAAGCCTCGTTGCCAATCCTGCAGAATCACCGCTGCCCATAGCGCAGGATTTTAGAAAGTTTGCTGAGCGCAACGGCATAGCTGTGGATCCTCTTGCATTCCAAGCCTACATAAGTGCACGGATCTTTACGAGGTTCATACAAGGTATTGATGGCAAGGTGACTAACGAAAAAATAATTAAGGCAGCCGAAGCCTGTGTCGATGTCGACCTGGGCGGAATCACTTTGTCTTTCAATAGTGGGCGGCGCTGGCTCATTAATAAGATATGGATTGATCCTGGCAAAGGTCCCTGGCAGGAATATAGCGTGTGAATGAAATCGGCGCAGTCGGCAGGGCACTTTTCGGTTGCGCACAGAGTGAAGGGGCTCGATTTTTATGGTATCAGCGTGCGATGCTTTCCCGGTGAGACTTCTTGGTCGCATTACTCACCCGGTGCCCCAAGTCATCGGTATGCTCATAGTCTCACTTGTTGCCGTTCTCATAGCGTATCGTCCTTGCACGCGACTCGTGGGAACCGAAAAAGAAATTCTCCTGACACCGATGACGCCTGGCATGGTGAAGGAATGGGCAGGGGTGCCGATACGGGTAAGCGTCGGCTTGTACATCACAAATTTCCCCACCTTCGATTTTGTTAACAGTGATTTTACCTTTGATGGTGGGCTCTGGTTTGGTTTTGATCCCGCCCTTATTTCTCTGAGCACCGTTGGCAACTTTTCCTTTGAAAAGGGCGAGATTATCCATCAATCAAAACCGAGTGTTCAAGTTGTAGATGGTCGCTTTTTTGCACATTATACCGTCCGTGTGCGCTTTAAATCGGATATGGATTATGCCTTCTTTCCCTTCGATGCGCACCGCATCGACCTCGTCCTTGTCAATAACAAAGCCGTGCCCAGTGAAATGATCTTTAGGTCGTATTCGCCGTTCTTTGAGCTTTCGCCGGCACTCTCAAAGCGTATTGGGTGGCTTCTTCTTGGCACTTCGATAAGAACTGGTTGGCGAGAGATCGTTATCGATGAATACGAAACCAAAAGAAATATCAGCCGGCCCTGCGCGGTTTTTTCAATGCGTATGCGGCGCATTGGGTTCCGCAATGCAATGCTCATACTTTTGCCACTCTTTATGATTTACTTTTTAAGTCTCTTTTCCTTGGCGCTTGATCCACGAAGGTATCCAACGATCGTTTTTGGGCTGGCTTCAGCCGGCGTGACGGCGCTTCTGGGTTACCGTTTTGTCATCGAGGGCATGTCGCCCAAAGTTGGCTATTTTGTTTTGTCTGACAAGGTCTTTATTTTCTTTTTGACGGCTACGCTCATTATTTTTTCCCTTGCCATTTTTCTCATACGACTCGCTGAGCTTAAGCCGTTCATTATTGTGCTCAAAGGTCTCGTCTACACCTTTCTCCATGTTGGATTCCTTTGTTCGTGGTACTATTTTTTGCACAATGTTTAGGAACGTTGTGAAGATTTTTTGCGGCAATGCCGTGGGCATAAAAATTGCCATGAAAACACAAAGTGCTTGCTTTTACGCGTGCCACTGTCTGCTGTCGTGGATCGCATGCTACGTTGGACCGGCAGCCGGCCACGTGCCAGACATTTTTGATACGCTGGGCGCGATCGAACGTTACGCACGGAGCACTCAGGAAAACCCAAAACCCGACAATAACGACTGGGAAAATCCTGATTTTTCGTCATACCACGAACGCCAACAATCACACCTTTTTTATACGTTTTTTGCAAAACTAGGGCTCGTAAAGCCCCTCTGGGATCCCAAGGTTGTTGAGCCCCTCCTTAAAGAGGTTGTGAGGCACCAGGAAGACCGCGGCCGCGGAGGACGTTTTATTATAAAAACTGATGCGGTTCCTGGAACAAAATTTGTCATTTTTGGCGAATTACAGGGAGCTTTCCATTCGTTTGCACGCGACCTGCTTAAACTCGAAAAGGATGGTATAATTGACAAACACCTCAGAATTGTGAAGGACGGTTATTTCATAATCGTCAACGGCAACATTGAGTCAAGATCGGCGTATGCTCTTGAAACTCTCGTTGTGGTTGCGCGTCTTCTCTACGTCAATCCTGACCACGTTATCCTCATCCGGGGCGATCACGAAGACAGACGGCGTTGGCAAAATTATGCTCTCAGACGCGAAATTTCCCTGCGCGCAGCTCCCACTCCTTATACGCAGGACGGTCTTATAACCCTTGTGAATCGATTCTTCGATACACTACCGCTTTCGTTGTACGTGGTGGCAGGAACATCAGACGACACCGCTGAGGTCGTGAGAATATCGAGTTACGGGAGAGGACCTGGTGGAGTTGTTGAAAAAGATTTCATAAATTTTTTTGCCCGTGATGCGACTATTTCCGTCACAGGCGATCGTCGCCAGAATGCACCGCCAAAGTTTGGTGTTGACGTGCGTGCGTTTGTCCGCAACGAAGAGTTTTACAAAATTCACCCCCGCGTCTCGCAAGGGCTTTACGTGTCGGGCAGGGAAGAGGGGGCAATCGTGTGGACGGTTTCTTCGAGTCCCGTTGAAGCCAATCAGGTACTTTTTCAGGCGTTCTATGACGCGTATGCAGTTATGACGACGGCGCGCGCACTCGACGACTGGATGTTGACGCTCCATCATCGCGACACGCGCCTGCGTTCGGCGTCATGGCATGCGACAACGTACGCACTCGTGTTCGGTGTGGCACTTGATGTTGAAACTGCCGTCCTCCATGAAGAAAAAATAGCGCGCGAGCGCGTCGAGTACTTTCAGAAAAAGATTTCTGCCATCGACGAAGGCATTGCACGCCTGCACGCTAAGCGCGATGCTCAAGTACATGGATGACGTGTTAAACAAAAGGAAGCTTAATTTTTTTGAGAATTGCTCTAAGATTTGATGCGCAGGTTATGGCATAAGCACGAGAGGTTTGCTTCAATGGATCAACTTTTTGGTAATTCGCTGTGGTTTTTAGTAAAGCAGTCAGACGTTGTTACAAAAGGCGTCCTTCTTCTCTTACTCACCATGTCCATCGCATGTTGGACGATTTTTCTCTATAAAATCATCATGTACCGCCTCAAGCATAAACAGTTGCGCGACGTAAGTGCCGCGCTCAAACAAACGACGGGCCTTGAAGGGCTTCTCGTGGTCGCCGACCGCTGTGTCCAAACGCTACCGGGCTACCTTATTTCAAAGGGTCTCGTTATGTTCAAGGGCATGGTTGCAAAGGACGGCCTGGCAAACCGTAGGGGACTCACAGAGCAGGCATGCGCACAGCTCAGTCAGAATATTGATCATACCGTCGTTGAGCTTGTACAAACTGAGGAGGCGTATGTACCGGTTCTGTCGATATCGGCAGCTGTCTCACCGCTTTTGGGACTTTTTGGCACTGTCTGGGGCCTCATTCATGCCTTCGTCAGAATCGGTGAATTGCAGACAGCGGATATTGCGACAGTTGCTCCCGGTATTGCTGAGGCGCTCATCACAACGCTTGCAGGGCTCATCGTGGCAATACCTGCCCTCGTCATGTATCATCACGTTGCCAACCGCATCAGATCGGTCGAGCGACAACTTTATGTGTGTGCTGATCAGGTGGTTATGATTATGCAAGGCATCTGCGCGAAGGAGTGATGATCATGAACACCGGCAAACGCCACCGCGTCCGCCCGCTGCCAAGCATGCCTGAAATAACGCTTGTCCCCCTTATTGACACGGCCTTGACGCTTCTTATAATTTTCATGGTCACGACACCTATGGTCCACAACGCCATTAAAGTTAACTTGCCGCGGGGACGTATCAAGGAAGATGGTGGTTCGACGCAGGATATGGTTGTTTATGTCGACAAAGATGAGCGCGTCTATCTTAATGGCGCACCCGTCGCCAACGGCGCTCTTATGACACAATTGCGGCACATGGTTGCATCTGGACGCGACAAAACTGTTTACATCAACGCCGATCGATCGGTCCACTATGGCTTTGTTACGGAAATCGTGGACCAGATGAAGTGCATCGAGGGAATAGCACATGTTGCCTTGGCTACGAAACCCGCGTAACAAATACCTTTTCTTTTGTGAACTGACAACAATTTCGACTGTCGCCCACTGTGTGGTTGGTTTTTTTTTATTCGTTGTTTACCGCGGCGGCGCGGCCCCCTTCCATCTTGAAATAGGCACGGGGGCAACTCACAGGAGCATCATGTTCAGGCCGGGACATGTGCGCGGACGCCAACGAAGTGTGCAGAACGGTGGCGTTGCGGCGACACGTCGGAACGCCACCGCTGCCGGAGCGGTGACGGGAAAAGGAGCTCGTACGTCAAAGAGCGGTGCATCGAAGGGATTGTGTGCGGCACGCGCTCGCGGCGCTCAAAAAGCAGCCGCCGATCAACCATCAAACGCTTCAAATTCGCCACCACAGCGTGCGCGTCTTGTTGCTGGGCAAACAATGTTAGTTGACAAACCCGTTGGTAAGGCAAGCGCATCCAAGAAGGCTCCCGCGATCAAGAAAACGCCGTCGACAACGCGCGAGCACTCCCGTGAGCACTCCGTAGAAAAACCAGCACTGCGTAAAGTCGCACATGCAGAGTCCCCGACGAATGTCAACACCCGGGCGGCTGCATACGAGAAAAACGTCGAGTCTTTAAGTCCCGAACCCGTCGCTCAACATCCGCCCCCGCCGGTGGACAAAAAGTCAAAATCGCAGGGCACACGGGCAAAGGACAAGCGCGCTGGTGGTGCTCCTCACCACATCGAGCCCGATGGCGACCACGTGGATGATCACGATGCCGCCGAAGCCCGTGGCGCCACAGCGCACGATTCTGAAGAAACTTGCGTCGGGCAATCGGCGGTGCCACCACAAAGCGAAGCGGCATCTTCGCAATCGTCAGGCAACGAGCGCGGCTATGGAAACAGCAGTGACGCTTCTTCGGGTGAAGCAGGTGAAGATGCAGCCGGCGAAGAAGCTTATCCTGATGATGGGCAAGACTATGAAAGTGAATATACGAGCGCCGAGGCTCTCCGCATAGTTTCAACCATCGAATGTGAACTTGAAACGCGCTGGAAACCACCGCATGGACTTGCCAAGGGGTTGACGTGCGGAGTCAAGGTTCGCATCGGTGGTGATGGTTCAGTAGTGGCGTGCACCATAGAGGAGTCCTCGGGGGTGCTCATTTACGACATGGCCGCCCGTGCGGCGGCACGTGCCCTGGTATTGCCGCGCTGGGCGTGCGGCAGGGAATTTGTCATTGCATTCAAACAATAGCGGCTGGCAGCTCAAGGTCGTGCTTTTAATCGAAGGGTAACTTTGCTATGAACGTTAAAGAAGTCTTTATCACAACTTCTTTGGCCATCCTCGCGTGGAGTGCCATGGGAGCCTCCGACAATGCTATCTGTGTTCACGCACAGGAACATGCCAAAATTCCTCTTGTAATCGGTGCTATAGGCTCGCCTGCCGCAGCAGAAGACGTCCAGGGCCTCGCACTCTCTCTTGCCCGCGACCTTTCGTGGAGTGGGCAATGCAAAATATCTCTCGTCGCTCTTGAGAAGGAGCCGACAAAGAACGTTTTGGCTCATTATGCTCAGCACGGTCGGCATCTGGCTCTTTTTGTCGAAGAATCCAAGGATGGACTCGCCGTCCTGTGGCGCCTCTACGATACGGTGCAGCCTACCATGATCAAGGGAAAGTCCATCGCCAAACGTGGATGCGGTGTGCACATGTTGGCTCACGAAATTGCCGATTCCCTGTGGCCCATCCTCACCGGGCAGGAAGGCTTTTTTTCAACGAAAATAGCTTATTGCCGCCAGGTCGTGCGCCTGGGAAAAAAACGGCCCCTTAAGTACCTCTGCGTGGCCGATTACGACGGCAGCAATGAGATCGTCATGGTGCCAACTGTTGTCATTGCGCCGCGCTGGGGTATATGTAATCTCCTTTTTTATTCTGAGTGCACGAATACCAACGTCCGCCTTTCCTACATCGATCACCACGGACGGCGGCACGTCGTTTCTGATTTCGATGGCCTTAACATGCAAGTGTCGTCATCCCAGGACGGAACCAAGTATGTTTACTGCGCTTCGCGCGGCAACGGAAGTTCGCAACTTTACTACTGCGCTCCCGGTGTTTTTAAACGTCTCACGCATAACAAGGGAACTAACGTGTCGCCGACCATGGCCGCCGACGGGTTGTTGGTCTATTTTTGTTCAGACTTCAAAAGTGGCATTCCGGCCATTTATTCGTGCAACACGCAAACGGGAGCACTCCGCGAAATTGTCAGCCATGGCCTTTGTCCGAGCTACTCAAGCAAGACACACGCCATCGCGTACCTGAGGAAGGTCAAAGGAACCATGCAAATCTTTGTTCGCCACGTTGACTCAAAGGTCGACGAGCAAATGACCTTCGACGCTGGCAACAAGGACGAATGTTCGTGGTCAGCGTGCGGAAACTATCTTGTATACTCGGTTGGCAATGCCAGCGAAAGTCGCATAGCGGCGCTCAACGTGACAAGTGGTCAACGCACGTGGATAACGCCGGCCGGTGCCGTCTGCACCTACCCGTCATGGTCAGCTCCTCAGGCGGCACGAACGGATCCACTGAGAGCGTTTACTGAACTTGTACTTTGAGTCGATGCAACAACCAAGCCGGCGTAGCCCGAGCCATGTAACCGCTATTGACAACAGTGGCAGCGGCCGGCAAAGGCAATCATCATGAAAAGCACGATGAGGCCAGCAATACCAATGATGTAATGAGCGGGCATAAACAAACTTTCAAGGCCTATCTTTCCGAGCACCTCTTGAAGCGGGTTGTAGTGCATGAGAGGTACAAGACCAAGATTGAGTGAAGCGATGACGGTTATGGCAACGGCGATTCTGTAGACCATACCCAACGCTGAGTTCATGAGAACGTCTCCTTCAAAAGGGGGCGAAACAATGACAATCCTAGTTGGATGTATACCACGAAGACTGCTCACAAGCAAAGTACTTTCATGTATTTTCAAAAAAATTTATAAACTCTTGCTTTCTGTCGGTGGAAAAATCTAGACTTAAAAATAGTCCTAATCCTTTGTTGAGCAGCACCTGCGTGAGTCATGATTGAGGCTCGTTCTTCGGGCTCGACAACGGAGTTCATCATACACTATACTATGAGCCCGCTGCCTTTGTGTTGTGTGATGACGCTACTATACTCATAAACTCGTCAAAAAGTTCGAGTGCGTTCTTAATTGCCTGATCCATGTTGAAGTATTTATATTGGGCGAGGCGTCCGACAAAGTAGATGTTGTTTTTTTTCTCATTTTTTGCAAGCTTCTCATATCTTTCATAAAGATTTTTGTTGGTTTCAGTCAACACCGGATAATAGGGCTCTCCGCTGGAACTTGGGTATTCCTTTATGATTGTTGTTCGTGCGTCCTTCTGATGCGTGGCGTGTTTGGGCTCAGTAATCCTAGTAAAAAGCTCAGTATTAGGGTAATTCACTACCGCACAGGGTTGGAAAAATTCCCGATCCAATGACTCATATTTGCACCTGATGCTGCGGTACTCGAGTTGTCCGTACCCAAGGCTCTTGAAGAATTCGTCAGTGCAACCCGTGAAAAAAATGGCATCATAGCTCTTCGTGCTGTACGAACTCGTAAAATAATCCGTGTTGAGCATTACGGTAATCCCAGGTTGGCAAACCATGTTATTAAAGAGTACGTGGTACCCATCTCGAGGCATTGCTTGGTGGGTATCACTAAAATATCTATCATCAAAATTCGTGCGTACAGGAATACGGTTAAGAACAGAGGCATCAAGCTCCGCAGGCCATTTGCCCCACTGCTTTTTGGTGTAATACTTGAACATCTTTTCGTAGAGCTCTCTTCCCACGCGTGCCAGTGCCGCTTCTTCGCCGTTACGCGGGACGTCTATTCTTTCGGTATGTTCAGTAAGCCACGCGCGCATCTCATCATCCGACTGTAGGTGGGTATTAAAGAGTCTGTTGACCGTTGTTATATTGACAGGGATGGGCACAAGGCTACCATCAACAAAGCTTAAAGCTCGGAACTCGTAAGGGACCCACTCACTCCACTGATTAACGTACTGCCAGACCCTTTCATCACTGGTATGAAAGAAGTGGGGGCCATACGCTGGAACTAATATTCCAGCACTATCGTAGCAATCATGACAATTGCCGCCTATATGATCCCGTTTTTCTATGATAAGCACTTTTTTGTGCAAGACAGTTGCACATCGTTCTGCCAGCGTCAGTCCGGTTAAGCCGGCTCCGACGACGACAACATCATAGTCGATCTGGGTAGACCGGACTTGGCAACCTACTATACTCATCGCAACAAGAAAAACCGTGCAGCATACGTACAATTTCATGGTACCACCTTATTGCATGCAAAACCATTTTGCTATGGTGAACCCCGTTGTCAAGATCAAAAATGTGCTTAAACGTGAGAAAGTAATCACCACCCCCAATCGTAGACACCACCCAGCAGGGAACAAGCTCTGTTGGTCAAGGCCGCAAGCAACATAACGTTCCTTCCCGTCCCCACTTATCTTGACTTCTTGTCCTCCAAAGCATCGTTCCATTCATTGCCTACTTGTCAAGTGCCATCGCTGACCTGCTAACGTATGCTCATTTTAACCTGCTTTTTTCTCAAATACACTGATCTGATTTTCGGGGTTCATCATACTGGGAAGTACTGAAAAAAATTTATAAACTCTTGCTTTCTGCCGGTGGAAAAATCTAAACTTAAAAATAGTCAGAGTTCTTTTTGGTGTGTTTCTTTAAAAAAGTGGAGGGTTTCTCATGGGTATTTTCACGAAACATTCGTTGCGAGTGATGATTATGGCGTTTGTGTTTATTTCGGCCGTTGGCGGTATTTACAAAGCTGCCCTCGCCACTGATTACATCATACCTATGTCGTACAATAAAGGTAATAAGAGCTGGAGTATTTTGTTGCAGCACGAGTGCACGGCTAATAATGCTGATCAGGCTAAAAATCCGAGTTACCATCACTGGATCCCATTTACAGAGAAGAATTGGATAACGGTTAAGGACCTGGTTAAGGCTAAGATCTACTCAGGTTTCCCTGTAACTGCAGCTGTTGAAAGTAAAAGCAGTAAAAGCGCTGTTTTTTATTTCTTGCCAGTAGAATTTATTAGAGGAACTATAATTGAAGAAAAGGTGAGGCTAGGCTTCGCTTCTCTCTACTACACTGATCCGTTTACAGGTACGGTCGTAACTGATCCGTTTACAGGTACGTTCGTACGGCCGAATTTTGGAGTTTCAGATGTCTACGCCTGGTTGTCTGCAGACAAAGTAGCCGAGACGGTTGTTGGCAATGCCATTGGAGTTGAAGGCTGTAATCCGGAGTGTCAGAAGTACTGGCTAGGAGGTTTTGCGCCGTATTTTACAAAGGCGTGGGCAATACTAAAGGCTGATGATGGGACTTATGCCTCTGCCTCTGGGCAGAGCTTCGAAGGTGTCTTGTCGTTTTTTGAGAATGAATATTATAAATAACTATTATATTATTTGAGAAGCAGTAGTAGAAAATCTCTATGGAACTGCCCAATAACGGGTCGTATATGGTCTCAACAGTCTGCCAAAAATAGCCGCTCGCACCACAATCGGTCATCATCAAAACTGTGTTAATGCACACTATGAAGCGCTCGCCCAAAGCATACGCGGGCGCTTCGCATTTTTCGCATTTTGTTGTTTTTGACTTTCATAAGTGATTACATTAGTATTCTAGGGACGTAGTTTTGGGTCTTTGTAAGGGGCGGTTAGCTCAGCTGGTAGAGCATCAGTCTTACAAACTGGGGGTCGCAGGTTCGAATCCTGCACCGCCCACCATGTGTCGATTAGTTGTCGGGGCGTTCCTCGGTAGCTCAGTGGTAGAGCAAACGACTGTTAATCGTTGGGTCGCAGGTTCGAGTCCTGCCCGAGGAGCCACGTGTATTCGGCACCTCAGAGTTGAAGGGGCTGTAGCTCAGTTGGTTAGAGCGTCCGCCTGTCACGCGGAAGGTCGCGAGTTCGAGTCTCGTCAGCCCCGCCATCGTCTTCATTTCCTTCGCCGTCGTGACGGCCGTTGGTTGTCGCGGTGGCGTTCTTTTTTTCCTAAAATTTTTCTACGAAAGTTTGCGGTGTACGGGATGCTGCCCAGCAAAAGGCTGTCGGACACTTTTACACACCGTGTTTATTGCTTGACCATATTGACTTCGCACGGCTCTGCGTGTAATACAAGAAAGTAGTGTTGAGGTCGTCCGTACTGTCCTGTGGCTTTTTGTAGGGGAGATGCGTATGAAAACTTCTACGTCACTTGTTTCGATTGTGATGCTTGCTTTGTTTGTGCAGCCTATTTTCATGTGGGCTGGTGGTGCATCACACGTCTCACCAACGCCGCCTGAAGGGCAAAGATTTGTCACTCGATCGGTGCTGTTTACCGATGCGATGCCGTGTCACGGGCTTGAGAAAAACAAGCTCTTTTGTGTCGATCAAAAGTTTATTGGAGCACCCGTCTACTCTGTTGCATGGCTTTGTGAGTGTGGTGTGCGGTACCAAAGAAAGACATTGGCGGCTGTGGCAGGTGGTATGGCTGACGGAGCCAATATCCGCGTATACGAACTTGTTGGTGATGGACTTGTTTTTGTAGCGGCCGCAAAGCATGGCGGTATTGTGCGAAGCGTCGATTGGTGCTGCATCGATGGTGTGGCCTATCTTGCTGTCGGCGGCACGCGTGATGACGCAGGGGATGAAGTTGAGGTCTTTGTTCTCGAGGATGTTCCTGAATATGCAGGGTCAGACCGTCATGGCGGGTGTTACCTTAAATTCGTAGGCACGTGGTCTCATGGCGCAACGGTCAATTCCGTCGCGTGGTTATGCCGTGGGTGCCATGATTATCAAGCCCCTCAAAGGAGGATGTTGGCTGTCGGAGGCGATACGCCAGAGAGAGACAGCGCCGAAATACGTATTCTCCAATTTGACATGGATGCGACCCCAAGACTTGCAGTGACGGGAAGCTTCATGCATGGCGCTCCAATCCATAGCGTCGGTTGGTGTGAGCAAGAAGGTGGAGCGTTCCCTCTCCTTGCCGCCGCCGGCGAACAAGCCGCGTCGTGCGAGGGTGGTTTCAATCTCCGCTTGTTGGCCCTCGGCTGTCCAAGCGGCGAGTATGCCCTTCTTGATAGTCAGCGGGTTCCTTGTGCATGCATCGATGTCCTTCGCTGGTGTTGTACGAATTGTCCCTTCATTTTTGTTGCCGGTATGTGTCAAGGCGAAGGAGGAGCGCGTGATGCCAAGCTTATGGGCACGATGTATAAACTCCTCCTTGCCAACGGAAAACTCATGGCTCAGTCATCATCAAACCTTCTCCCGGCCACTTTTAGTGACGACCGGCCGCAGGGATCGAGCATACTTGCCCTCGGTTTTGTTTCCCGCGCGGGCTGTCCGTGCGAGTATGTTACCGTTGGCGGAAGCATGAGCGATGCCGGGGTGTGTCCTGGAAACATTGTTGTCTACCGCAAAGGCGCCGATGGCTTGTACCAGGATGTTGTGACCATGGCACGCTTTGATACGACTGTGTCGTCGCTTAGTTGGTGTGCCCCCAATAGATCTGGATGCTCGTATCTCTTGGTTGGCGCACAGCCACGAATTTCCGAGGATCCTATGTCGCACGAATGTAAGCCAGAAATCGCGCTCTACAAGGCGAGCTTTGAGGGGTGTCAGCGTTCCTAAAGATCATTGATGGTGTCGTGTGCGCTGTGTGCGATACCGAAAGTTTCCAGGTGCAACGTATCATCCCCTGCCTCCAAAGATTCGCGGGTGACGTTGCACCTGGTCTTTGCTGCGTGTGCCTTGTGTCGTGCGCGAGTTTCTCTGGTGGCGCTGTTGAAAAAAGGTGGTCGACTTTTTCACACATTCGTTTTATACATGAAGATATCGTGCAGCCGCGTGGCGCACAGAAAAAAACGGGTTGACGTATGGCGCGTGTTGTTATCATCGGGGCCGGCATCACAGGACTGGCGACGGCGCACTATCTTGAATGTGAAGGTTGTGCCGATTACGTTATTTTCGAAAAAGAGAAAGAGGTCGGCGGACTGTGTCGTTCAGTTCGCGTAGATGGATTTACCTTTGATTTCACCGGTCATCTCCTGCACAGTTGTCACAATGATCACAGCAGTTTCCTCGGCGGCATCGATGCCTTTGAAAACTGGAAAGTTCATGCGCGGCGCGCCTACGTTTATTCCGAAGGTATTTACACGCCTTACCCCTATCAGAGCAACCTTTACGGTCTTCCTGCAAGCACGGTTACTGAATGCATCGTAGGATTCGTTAATCGCCGCAAGAGCACGGGGGTGAGAACAAATTTTACAACGTGGGCCAGGAGTACGTTCGGATCGGGATTTGCCAAACATTTTTTTATTCCGTACCAGCGAAAACTTTTTGATTTTCCCGCACACAGGGTACGAACGGGCTGGCTCTCTCTCGTTCCAAAGACTTCTCTTCAGGACATACTCGAGGGAGCGCTGTTGCCACGAATGTACCAGTCGGTTGGTTACAATGCTCATTTTCTTTATCCGCGCGAGGGAGGCATCGACCGCTTGCCACGAGCTCTTGCACAAACACGAGCAACGCGAATACGCACGGGCGTTTCAGTCACGGACATCGATGTAGCGCATAAAAAAGTTGTCCTTGAAGATGGCAGTACGGAGGCCTATGAGTTTCTTGTTTCCACTATGCCGCTCAGCACGCTTCTAACGTTCATGGCGCGGCGGTCAAAGGCGTACGGTCGCGCTGCGCAGTCCCTTGTGTGTAACGCGGTCATCAACATCAATTTTGGTGTTGCACGACCAAGCCTTATCGATAAGCACTGGGTTTATTACCCCGAAAAGCACTACCCGTTTTTTCGCATAGGCTTTCCTCATGAACTCGGCAACACCATGGTCAAAGCCGGGTGTAGTTCGTTGTCCGTTGAGGTGGCAACTCTCAAAAAAATATGCCCTTCGTTCGTTGAACATTGCGCAGATGCGGCAAGAAGTCACGTCATGGCCCTTTTTAATCTTAGGGCATGCGATATTGTTACTGAAAAGGTCCTCATTCTTGATCATGCCTACGTCATCTACGATATGTGGCGTGAAAAGAACATCGCCGCACTCCTGCGCGACATAGAGCAAAAATCGATCCACTCGGTGGGGCGCTATGGGGCATGGAAATATTCGAGTATGCACGACGCCATCACCGATGGGTTCCAAACCGCGCATACCATTATAAATATCCTTAAAAAAAGGAAAGGAACATGTCATGCCTAAGACTCATTACGACAAAAGCCACGTCCTTGTGACGGGAGGGTGCGGCTTCATCGGCTCGCACCTCGTGCGCAAACTTGTCGCGCTGGGGGCCCACGTTACCGTTGTCGATGACCTTTCAAACGGTTCGCTTGAAAATATCGCTCCTGTTGCCAGCCATGTACGACTTATCCGCGCCAGCATCGAAGATCGCTGCGTATGTCAAGAAGCTCTCCGTGGGCATGCGAGCGTGTTTCATATGGCGGCGCGCATTTATGTAGCCGAATCGCTCGAAAAACCAGACCTTTACCACGACGTTAACGTTACAGGAACTTTCAATATCCTTGAGGCCGCACGTCATAATAAGGTTGCGCGCGTCGTTTTTTCGTCGTCAGCCGCCGTTTACGGCAATGTCAATCATACGTGCAACGAAGAAGTTACAACACAGCCGGTCTCCCCCTATGGTTTCAGCAAAGTCATGGCCGAACAGCTGTGTTTACAATATGCACGTGTTTATGGCCTTGAGACAGTCATCCTACGCTATTTTAACGTCTTCGGACCAGGACAAAACACCAACAACTCGTGCGCACCCGTCGTTGCCCTCTTTTCAAACAAGATGGAGCATAATGAACCTTTGACGATTTTTGGCGACGGCCTTCAAACGCGTGACTTCATCCACGTCGGTGACGTTGTTCATGCAAATCTCATTCTTGGATGTGCCCGCGACGTTGCCGGACGTATATTCAACATAGCTAGCGGTCAGGAAACGTCTCTTCTTGAGCTTGTTGATCTTCTCAAAAAAAGGTTCCCTCACTACGATGCTCCCGTTATCTTTGCCCCTGAACGCCCTGGAGAGCTCAGGCATTCGCGGGCCGATGTCACGAAGTACCACGATCTTTTCCGAAAATTCAACTCCCGCGAAACACCGCCGATGTTATCTGGACATGCGTCGTCAAATTTTGAGACATTGCTTGAATCATCGGTTCCTGATGACCCTTCGTGAATTGTAAGAGTTAGCCATTGATGTAGCAACGACGCATCGCTATGCCGGCGAAGGCCCCGAGCCCGGCGCACGTCGTCCACGTTTGGCTTATGCCGCATGTCATGAGTGGCAGGGGAACGCCGACACTTGGTAATAGGCCCAAAACCATGCCTATGTTGATGAACGCCGAAAAAACGACGGGGATAATGAGGCCAAGAGCAAATATTTTGGGCTCGCGTGGTTTTATTGTTTGAACAACCCAGAAGAGTCTCAAAAAAAGTGCCGCATAAAGAATAAGTACCGTGAAGGCTCCCATGAAGCCCATCTCTTCACAGAGGACCGAGAAAATAAAATCCGTGCGTCCTTCAGGAACAAATTGCAGCTTGTTTTGCGTGCCGCACAAAAATCCCTTGCCGACTATGCCTCCCGAGCCTATGGCAACCTTTGCTTGCTCGATCTGGTAGCGTTCTTTTATGGGTGTTCCTTGTCCTAAAAAGGCGGTGACACGCGTCCGCTGGTAAGGTTTGAGCACATGCCAGAAAATTGGCATTGCGATGATGCCCACGAGGGCGCCGTACACAAAAATCCTTTTGTCGGCACCGGCAAGCCACAATGTCGTAAGTGCCGCACCGGCAAGGACAACCGCTGTTCCTAGGTCGGGTTGCTTGAACACAAGAACGGTGCTCAGAGCAAGAGGAATGAGGATGGGCACGAGGAGATCGTGCCAGCTCTGGCGAGGGCGATCACAGCGGGCATAAAAATAGTACGTAGCAAATGCAGGGAAAAAAATTTTAACAAGCTCAGATGGTTGCACGCGGGTGAATCCAAGATCGATCCATCGCTGGCCTCCCATGCCAACGTGTCCCTTGGCGAGGGTGAAAACGAGGAGCCCTATAACGATGAGGTATCCGACGTAGCCCCAAAAAATAGCTTTGCGATAATCAACGATGCAGCACGCAAGGTAAATGACAAGCCCTGATATGACACCAAAGACCTGTTTTTTAAAAAAGATCGAGCACGGGCACTCGGGCTTGTACGTGGCGCTGAATACGAACATGAGCCCAACGACGGAGATAATAAGGACGAGAAAAAAACTCATCCAGTCAAAATATTTAAGATAACGAAAGCCCATAATCTCACACGGAGAATATAGTTGCGCGGTGCATAACACATCCAGATAGCCATGAGAATATATCGCTAAAGACCGCACTATTCAATATCTTTGCACCACGCTTGCCAAAAAACCCTCACAAACAATAATTTTTGGCCATCCGAGCATAATTGTTGCGTGCTAGTTGCGCAAATTTCTATGCTTAACACGTAAAGAGGGGGTTGCCGGCAAAAAAAGGATTCTGTGGTGGCTCACGCTGCCCAAGCAAGTGCCACAAAAATAAAGGAGAGTCTATGTACCGTCGTACTCACAGAGGCGGCGCCAGGGCGGTGCTGTGCCTGGTTTTTGTAGCCTATACCAATGTACTTCCGTCCACAGATTGGTCGCATCAGTATCAACAACGGCCGGAACTGTCCCTCAAAGAGCAGGCTCTCATCGCCGACGTGGCACGCGCGGCCGACGAAGGCAAGGAGATACCTGCGATGACCTCTTGCGGGCCAACCATAGATCTGGCAGCCCGTTACCGATATCCTGAACTCGTCAAAAAGCTCATCGAAAAAGGGATCAATCCCACGTCAAGGACAGTGCAGCTTGCAATCTTTGTTGGCGAGGGAGAGCTTGTTACGTTCCTGCTCAAAAGGTTTCCAGATCTTGCACGGGTGGACGATTCCTTCGGAACACCGCTTCACTGTGCGAGTTTCTACAATAGGGCCGCACTCATAGGCCCTATCGCCGCATGCGGCGTCGATATCAACGCTTCCAACATTCTTCAAAATACGGCCCTTCACATAGCCGTTGAACTGGGATACGCCGATGTCGTGGGCGCGCTGTGCCACAACGGTGCCAATCCCTTTGTAAAAAATAACAAAAACATCGACGCCCTCGACATTGCCTACCAACGCCTCGAGTGGCCCAAAAAAACAAAAAATTCATATGAGGATTTTGAAAAAAGGGAAGAATTCACACGAATAGTGGCAGCCCTGTCGCAGAATATCGAAAAGTTCGGCGGCAAGAGGCTCGCTCAGATCAATTTTTCGCCGTTCTCATAATCACGAATGTTTTTAACGCGTTGCTCGGGGGCATGACGGGTATACCGGATGTACCGGAGTACTGGGGACGCGTTGATGGTCCCGCAATAACGGTTTTTGAGGCTGAAGACCGATGTCAAGTGTTACAATGCGCGGCGCCGGTTCATAAAGAAAACACGAGCGTGCTTTATGCCAGAACTTTTTGAGATCATCATTAATGACTGTGGCGAGCTCATGGTAACTTATGTCTCCGTTGACGTAGGCATGAACCTTGCGCGTTCCGAGGGCTCGATCGGTGCGGTCGGAAAAAACTGGTTCAAGGCCAAGTTTGCGGGCATGGCCGATAAGAGCAAGAAAGATGCCAAAGGAGGGGACTTTGGTAATATCGGCAAACGACGTTATGATAAGGCCGGGACGAAACAGTTTTTTCTTTTCATCAAATACACAACAAGGCTTCGTTTCTATGCCAAAGCGCTGCAAAAATTTGGCCAATGCGCGCCATGTTTCCTCCTGGCGCTTCCGGTCGGCGCCCGGTGTCGGTTCGGCCGATGGCAGAATAATTGCCTGAAAGGGGAGATCCATGTGAAGACCAACGTCAAAAGGACGAATCTCGCCGATAACCCCTAAAAAACTGTATCCGTAGCATGCCTGAAGACTCGTCAGATGAGGCGAAAGACGTGCTAAAAATGTGCCGCACAAGCCCTTCGACCGATCGTATGAGTGCATGGTGACGACGTTGAGCTCGGCGGGTTTTAGAAGCACGTGCGCGTTGAAATAAAGAGCAAGTTCACCCATGGTCATCCCGTGGCGCAGCGGTACGGGAGCGATGGAAACAAACGACGAGCATGAAGACTCAACGAGAGGCCCCTCCATGCAATCACCCAAGGGGTTGGGTCTGTCAAGAACAATGACCCTTTGTGCGTGATGCGCAGCCCAATCGAGGATGGTGTAGAGCGTTGAAATGTAAGTGAAGTGCCTCATGCCGCAGTCCTGGAGGTCGATCATAAAAGCATCAACGTGCGAGGCAAATTCCTTCGCGCAGCCTCTCTTGAAGGAAAGTTCGCCACCTGGGCGGTGAAGGCCAATAATGGGAAGGCCGGTGGCGTCATCGCGCGATGTACACACTTCGGTTTCTGCCGCCATCGTTCCTTCAAAACCATGTTCAGGGGCAAAGATACATGAAACGGTCAGGCCGTGTTCACGCACGATATCAATGCTCCGCCTTCCGCGCGTGTCCTTGCCAGTTTGGTTACTCACAAAACCGATGCGCAGGCCTGCAAGCGACTTTACGAAAGCATCTGTCATCGTCTCGATGCCCAGAACGCAACTTTGTCCATGAGCACCGAGAGTA
This sequence comes from uncultured bacterium, assembly GCA_963754845.1. Taxonomy (GTDB): domain Bacteria; phylum Babelota; class Babeliae; order Babelales; family Vermiphilaceae; genus JAKASV01. Next base: position 3,125 of record CAVWHE010000006.1, on the reverse strand, counting down.
CCGACTCCCCACGTGCACACTGCAACGACAAAAATGACCCTTGAAAATTCAATAACGACCACCCACCTTGCCGAACCTCGTGTATAATCGCGAAGATCAAACAACGACCGGCTTAGGATAAGGCTTGTAGATGAAAGAACTTGACGCAAGCGTGCAGAAACGCTCAAGTGCACATTTAAATTCAGCTTCAAGGTCCTCCTCCTTCATAGAGCCTTCGACGATTTCCTTGATTTTATTCATGCCCGGCATTTTTGAGAAACCCTCGCAAAAGGTGAGAGCAACGCCTTCACGCTTAAAAAATTTGAGTGTACTTATGAGGGCCTTGAAAAGTGAAAAGTTGCCGATATCGGCAATTGAAAGGCGAAGTCCGCGGCAAAATTGCTTTTTGCGATGACTGAAGTAACGATAATGCGCACTTTCAATGCCAAGAGCCTTGAGTTCAGTCTTGAGCTTGAGCCACTGTTTTTTTGAGAAGGCAACTTTTTCAGGAAGTAAAATACACTGAAATGCCTTGTCGGTTCCGAGGCCGACGTCAAAGGGGGCGACTTCACCAAGGAGTCCTAAAAAACTATAACCATGACATGATTCAAGGGAGCGTATATTGTTCGAAAGAGCGCCGATGAACGATGCCTGCCAGTAGCGGTGGCGGTTATAGTTGTCCATGGGAACGACATAGAGTGCCGCTGACTTTTTAAGTATGTGTTTGTTGCAATACTGGGAAAGTTCACCGATGGTCATGCCGTAGCGAACGGGAAGAATGGCCGAAAAAAATGGTTGCGAAAGTTCGGTTACGCCAAAAGCACCTTCAACAGCGTCGCCCAGGGGATTGGGACGGTCAAGGACAACGATTGTTTTGTCAAGCTTGGCCGCGTGCTCCATGATGTTCACGAGGGTCGCCAAAGAACTTGAATGTCGCACGCCGGTATCTTGGAGGTCGCAGAAAATGACATCAACGTCCTTGAAGTCGTCAATGGTAAGACGTCGATCCTGAAAGTTGATTATGGGCACGCGCGTAACAGCGTCAAGAGGGAACGGAGCCTGGGTAGAACCATGACAGCCCTGGGGCACAAAAACCTTTTTAACATCCAGACCCTTTTGGAGAAGAATATCGATGTTGCGCGTTCCCACACGGCCAACCTTGAGGCGGTTGGTAACAAGGGCAACGTTGTATGGTAATGATCCACGCGGCGTCAGGGCTTGTAAAAAATCGTGAGCGATATTTTCAAAGCCGAGTTTGAAGTTGCCAAGACCGCCGCGATTTTCGTCACGCTTTTCCCCGCCCCATCGGACATAAATCTGCGGCACTACAAAAACAAGCGCGAGAACACCAACGATTGAGAGCAGTGCGCAAAGACTGCCGCTCGCAGAGAGCTTTCCCGAAGCCATAGCACCGCCTCCCCCCGTTATCCACAACCTCACGGCTCCAGACTAACGTTTTATTATCACAAAAAACAATACATGGTTCTCTGCACATGCTGCCACGGGGGTAGTTGCAGCGCGGTGATGTCGTTGTGGTCGTAGTGGTCACACGTTAAATGTTCCTTGGATCCCCAGGGCAATTGCATTAAAAGTCATGTAGTTACAAGAATGCCCTGCGACGGGGGGAGCGCCAGTGGATGGTTGTCCAACTCCCCTTGGATCCCCAGACAATAACACCAAAAGCTTGTTTTGAATGCCCTGCGACAGGGAGAACGCCCTATGCGGGCGGCGGAATTAATGCCCTATGCGGGCGGCGGAATTAATGCCCTATGCGGGCGACGGAATTAATGCCCTATGCGGGCGGCACCAAAGGGAGGGTTGCACGCCCAACCCCCCTCTGGACACCCAAAGGCAATAACAGCAAGAGTCCTCTCTGAATGCACTATGATGGGGAGAACGCCCTATGCGGGCGGCACCAAAGGGAGGGTTGCACGCCCAACCCCCCTCTGGACACCCAAAGGCAATAACAGCAAGAGTCCTCTCTGAATAGAATGCCCTACGCGGGCATGCGCCAAAGGGAGGGTTGCACGCCCAACCCCCCTCTGGACACCCAAGGGCGCCAACAGCCTGTTGGATCCTCTCCCGCGCGGTTATCCACGACACGACTTAATGGCTTGCCTTGCAGGGCAAGACAAACCATACGTCGGTCATGGGACGCGCTACCGGAAGCGCGAGGCGCGCACAGACCAAAGGGAGGGTTGCACGCCCAACCCCCCTTGGATCCCCAAAGGCAATAACAGCAAGAGTCCTCTCTGAATGCACTATGATGGGGAGAACGCCCTATGCGGGCGGCGGAATTAATGCCCTATGCGGGCGGCACCAAAGGGAGGGTTGCACGCCCAACCCCCCTCTGGACACCCAAGGGCGCCAACAGCCTGTTGGATCCTCTCCCGCGCGGTTATCCACGACACGACTTAATGGCTTGCCTTGCAGGGCAAGACAAACCATACGTCGGTCATGGGACGCGCTACCGGAAGCGCGAGGCGCGCACAGACCAAAGGGAGGGTTGCACGCCCAACCCCCCTTGGATCCCCAAAGGCAATAACAGCAAGAGTCCTCTCTGAATGCACTATGATGGGGAGAACGCCCTATGCGGGCGGCGGAATTAATGCCCTATGCGGGCGGCACCAAAGGGAGGGTTGCACGCCCAACCCCCCTCTGGACACCCAAGGGCGCCAACAGCCTGTTGGATCCTCTCCCGCGCGGTTATCCACGACACGACTTAATGGCTTGCCTTGCAGGGCAAGACAAACCATACGTCGGTCATGGGACGCGCTACCGGAAGCGCGAGGCGCGCACAGACCAATCCCGCGCGTATATCCATGACACGACTTAATGGCTTGCCTTGCAAGGCAAGACAAACCATACGTCGGCCATGGGACGCGCTACCGGAGGTATACCTGAATGGCGCGCGGTGAGCGCGCGCAGGTTGCCAGCAATTCTATGAAAATTCACGCGAAAATAATCCAAAGCAACCAGATCGTGGAAAAATATTTTCCGGCAATCGCTGATGTTCTGCATCGGTGTTAGCCGCTTTTATGCAAGAGGTCTGCCTTCTATGAATGTGCCTTGGTATCATTCCGGTAGCGCGTCCCATGACCGACGTATGGTTTGTCTTGCCCTGCAAGGCAAGCCATTAAGTCGTG
>CAVWHE010000005.1:0-48110 GCA_963754845.1 uncultured bacterium | reverse complement strand
GTTGGGCGTGCAACCCTCCCTTTGGTGCATGCCCGCGTAGGGCATTCTTCAGAGAGGACTCTTGCTGTTATTGCCTTTGGGGATCCAAGGGGGGTTGGGCGTGCAACCCTCCCTTTGGTGCCGCCCGCATAGGGCATTAATTCCGTCGCCCGCATAGGGCGTTCTCCCCATCATAGTGCATTCAGAGAGGACTCTTGCTGTTATTGCCTTTGGGGATCCAAGGGGGGTTGGGCGTGCAACCCTCCCTTTGGTGCCGCCCGCATAGGGCATTAATTCCGCCGCCCGCGCAGGGCATTCACTCCCCGTCGCAGGGCATTTCTTTTGATGCAATTTCCTTGTTATGCCCCCGTGTCACAAGGATGTTCACACCACCAATAACGATTCCGTTCAACGACTTTGTTGACCACGATGTGCCGGCCTTGCCATAGTGAAAGGCGGAGAGTCTGACGTTGAGGGAGTTAAAAAAAGAAGGAGTTCGCGATGCCCGACGTTAAAATGTGGTACATGACGATCATGTTCGCTGGTCTTATTTCCGTCGCTACGCGGCCGGAGAAAATTCGTATAATCGAGGGGCTTAAGAACCAGATAACGACCACGGTCGATACCGACACGCTCAATGATACGGGGATTTCGATTCATTTTTTGGTTGCGACGATTGGACGTTCGGCACTTTTTGCGATGCTTGACAGTCTCAAAGATCAGGTCAAAAAACAGGATTATCTGACGATAGTTTTTGATGGCAAAGATATCGATGGGGTCTTTGAGAAGGTCAGGGACGTCACGAGCACGTTTGCATGCACCACGCGCGTTATATTTGAAGAAAAAAATCTCGGTTTTTGGGGCCACGGCATCAGAAACAAGTACAACGACCTTGCCGGTGATTTTGTCATGCACTGTGATGACGACAATACGTATCTGCCGTCGGCCATCGACGTCGTGCGCACAGTATGCCGCGACAAAGATGCCGCGTACATTTTCCGAAGAAAGCTTTTTCTCAACGGGAAATACGGTGAGCTTTTATGGCAAAGGCCCGTCATAAGCGGGTGCAATATAGACACCGGCATCGGCGTTATCCCCCGTCGTTACAACAAACTGTGTCCTACGTGGGAGTATTCCCGTGGCGGTGAAACATCTTTTTATGCAGCGCTAGCAGCGGTGGTTCCTTCTGAAAAGATTTTCTTCGTTGACTGGCCGACCTACGTGTGGTACGGCAACCACTGCTGTCCTGCAGCACAGGGAGCCAGTGGAGTGCGGTCTGGCGCTGAGTTTTCCGGCCACGCTCGTGGCGTGAACATGAACACGTGCGGAGGCGACGGTAGTCTTCTTGTGTACGCACAAGAACCTCACGGCGCCGACGTTAAAGCCACCGCATGGTGCTGCCCATCGCCAGGGTGCGGTGGTGACGATGCCGGCGGTGTGTGCACCCTTGCCATCGGGGGCGACCCAAGTCCAACTGATGCGGCGACGGTGCGCGTGTATATAATCAATAAAAAGACGGGCAGTTTCGTTAAACTTCTCAGTCTTAACACAGGAGGCCACGTCAATGCCGTAGCCTGGTGTTGCAGTTCTGGCACCACGTACTATCTGGCCGTTGCCGGCTCTGGTCTTCTCGTAGATTCAACAACGCAAACAACGGCGTGGGACGTTCTCGTTTACGCTCTTGAAGGCTCAGGAAACACTTTCACGACAACCTGTGTTGCCGGTTACCGCCATGGAGCGCCGGTCTTGGCTCTTGCGTGGCTCTGCAAGCCATGCGGTATGTACGAACCAAACATCGCAGACCGCGCCTATCTTGCCATCGGTGGCGCTGCAGCAGGAACCAACAAAATAACGGCACGCGTATTGACATTTGCCGGGCCCGGTTCTTCAACACCCCACACATTCGTTGACCCAACGTACACGATGCAAACACCCGTGACCATTGTTTCACTTTCCTGGTGCTGCACGCCAGGCCGCATGCCACTCTTGGCAGCAGGTGGCGCAACGTGCAACGGCAACAGCTCCGATTGCTCCAATCCAGCGTGCCAGGCACAGCCGACGTGCCTCTGCCCCTACACAGACGCCCGCGTGCTCAATATCGGCACGTGCTGCGATCACGGAGGGCCGGAAGGACCGAGGTGCGTAGCCGAGAGAAGTCGGGTATACTACAGTACCTCGTCTTGCGACATCACATGTTGTGCAGCAGGAAAGGTGTATCGTGGCTGCGAAGAGGGGGGGGATTGTTCGGAAGGTGAGACGTGTGTTCATGGCAGCTGTTGTCCGAATGCTCAAGATTGTGGCACCGTTTGTGGTTGTCCGGAAGGGAGGTGCTGTGGCACCGTTTGTTGTTCGGCAGATGAGACGTGTGTTCATGGCACTGTTGTCCGAATGCTCAAGCTTGTGGCACCGTTTGTGGTTGTCCGGCAGGGGAGTGCTGTGGTGGCAGCCGTTTGTTGTTCGGCAAATGAGACGTGTGTTCATGGCAGCTGTTGTCCGAATGCTCAAGCTTGTGGCACCGTTTGTGGTTGTCCGGCAGGGCAGACGTGTATCTCTGGCACATGTTGTCCACCTTCGTGTGCACTTACCGCCATCTTTGTCTACGCCTTCGGTTCGGCGCCGACGGGCCTTGGGCGGATGAGCGCCGTCACTCAACGGTGCTGCCCGGGGATGATCAACGCGCTTTCCTGGTGCTGCGGTGAGGGCGGATGCTCGAAGGTCCCCGTACTTGCGATTGGATGCACGCCGGCAAGCGAGGGTGGCAAAAATGTCATCCTCTACGCGCTCACAAGCGAGCTTTTTCTCAAGGAATTTGCCAGTGCGACGGCTGCTGATAACGGACTTAAGAGCGTCAAGAGCGTCGCCTGGTATCCGCGTTGTCCGTGCAGGTATTTGGCCGCTGGTGGAACTCCGGTTGACACTGCGGTCTCTCCTACCAACGTTATCATCTATGAGAGGGTGGTGCCGCACGAGCAGGAGCTGAAAGCCATCGCTGGCGCCAACCTTGACACCGCCGTCAATACCGTTGCGTGGTGTCCATGTTCCGACGGTTGCGTGTACCTCGCTGCCGGATCAGCAAGCACGGGTGGCACAAATGCCGACGTTGCCGTCTGGCGAACATCGCCACTACTCTGTGATTATGGTGTAGCGGCCCATGGATAAAGGCATCTCGTGCAGTCGCACCACGTTTGCAACAAAATTGTTGACAACGGCCACATGCTCTTGCCATAGTGACGGGCGAGGGGGTTAAGGGTGGTGTGGTGTGTCGCCGGGTGGTGTGTAGTGGTCGATTCGTGCCAGAAGGGAGAACAAAAACTATGTGTCACAAGCTTTGTGGTAGTTTTTCAGCACGTATGCTTTTTCTCGTCGGCAGCGTTGTTGTAGGACGAATGTGTTTATGCAGCGATGCTGCTTTTGACGATGTTAATTGTGCGAGTTGCCTGAAGGCCTCCGCGGAAATGCTGGGCCTTGCCTTCCAGAACAGTGCACCTCACGGCGCCAATGTTAAAGCCGTCGCATGGTGTTGTCCGGCGAAGGACGGGCACAAAAGTGTCCCCTGTGCGCTTGCCATCGGGGGCGACCCAAGTCCAACTGATGCGGCGACGGTGCGCGTGTATATAATCAATAAAAAGACGGGCAACTTTGATAATCTTCTCAACATTAACACAAAAAACCCCGTCAACGCCATCGACTGGTATTACGACGGAGGCACAACGTACTATCTGGCCATTGCCGGCAATAACCTCACGGATCCATTGGCGCAAAAAACAGGCGATGTTCTTGTCTACGTTTTTGAGGGAGCGAACGGCAAGGCTACGCTTACATGCGTTGCCAGCTACACCAATCAAGCGCCGGTGTACGCCGTTGCGTGGCTCTGCAAGCCATGCGGTATGTACGAACCAAACATCGCAGACCGCGCCTATCTTGCCATCGGTGGTGGCGCAGGTCCAGACCGAGCGACAGCACGTATTCTCACGTTTGCCGGCCCTCGATCGTGCACGCCCTGCACGTTTGTCGATCCAACGTACAGCCTTCAAACTCCTGTAACAATTGTTTCACTTTCCTGGTGCTGCAGGCCAGATCACGAGCCACTTTTGGCACTCGGTGGAACACCGTGTGATCCGTTAAACCCTGATTGTTCTAACACAGAGTGTTGTTCATATGCAGCGTGTCAGCAAAATCTGACGTGCCTGTGTCAACAAAGCGACTACTGCTCGTCCAACAGCACCGTTTGCTGCGCTCCCGGTGGGCCGGGCGGACCGTGTTGTAGCTCAAGGGTTGACAACCTGTGCACCTTAGCAGTTTATTGCCAGGCCCACGTGGGTACATGCTGCATGGCGGGTGTACCCGGCAGTCCTTGTTGCACTTGTCGCCCAACCACAGCACAGTGCCAAACTTATGGATGGTGTATTTCGGACCCTCTTTGTTCTGGTGTTTGCTGCGCTCCAGGGGGAGCGGGGGTAGGAAACGAAGACTGCTGTCCTCTCCTTAAATGTGGCGCATCGTGCCCAAACCCTGTCATCTTTGTGTACCGCTTTGGTATGACGCAAACGCAGCTTAAAGAGCCGGTTCTGGTAGCCCAACAATGCTTTGCCTACGGACTTATCAACACGCTGGCATGGTGCTGCAGCGACGGACTATGTTCGAGGCTACCACTCCTTGCCATCGGGTGCCGACCATTTTCGGCGGTGGGCAAAAATATTGTCGTCTATGCCATATCCAAGAATACAATCAAGGAGTCCGCACACGCAACGATGGCTGACAATGGCCTTGCAAGTATCAACGCACTCGCGTGGTATCCATGCTGTCCGTGCACATATCTTGCGGCGGTTGGAACTCTCGATACTACTCAGACTTCGTCTGCCAACGTTATCATCTATGAGAGGGTGCCGCACGAGCAGGAGCTGAAAGCCATCGCTGGCGCCAACCTCGACACCGCCGTCAATACCGTTGCGTGGTGTCCATGTTCCGACGGTTGCGTGTACCTCGCTGCCGGATCAGCAAGCACGGGTGGCACAAATGCCGACGTTGCCGTCTGGCGAACATCGCCACTACCCTGTGATTATGGTGTAGCGTCGCACGAATGAATCTGGTAGACAGATAGATTTGGTGGCGCGCCGTACCGGCACAAAGCACCGGTGCGGCGCGCATGTTTTTGGCGAGGATTGATAGCCATGAAATCCACGTGTGCGATGGTGACGACGGCCGCGCGTGTAATTGTTGTTTTTTGCGGCCTCCATTACTTAAGCTAGGAATCAGGGACACATATCGTACGGGAGATACCAAGGCTAAGGGCGGGGGTGTAGAATGAGGGCTGGACACGCGCGAAGCAACCACGGACAGGTGGGTGATGTGCTCCATGTGGTTCCAACCATGGACGTCGTTGTTTTTCCACACATGCTCGTACCCCTGCTCATCCTTGATGAAAGGATTATCAGGGGCGTTCGGTCGGCGCTTGATTCATCGAAGGTTGTGCTCCTTCTTGCAACGAGGGGACGACCCGACGGGCAGACGACGATAGGAACTGAAGATCTTTATTCGATAGGAACCGTTGCATCCATAATGCGTCTTATCAACGTCGCCGAAGGGGGCGTCAAAGTTCTTGTTCAGGGTCTTTCGCGGGCACGGGCACATACACTTTCGGCGAGTAACGACGGCATTACGGCCGACGTCGAGCATATACCTATGACATATGACCCGGAGGACGCAAAAATTATTGCCCAGGTCAACAACATCAGAAGTGCCGCCGAAAAAATGGCCGTTGCGGGACAATTTCTAAGCCCCGATTTTTATACGATCATCGCGCGTATCAATGAACCGGAAAAAATCGTGGATTTTATTCTTTCCCACATAAACCTCGGTGTCGAACAGGCGCAGAAACTCCTTGAACTTCCTTCTATGAGCGATTTTCTCGACGGCGTTGCCGAGCAACTTGGTCGACAGCTTGAAGTTGCCCAGATCGAGGAGGTCATTAAAAACCGTGCGCGCGAATCGATGAACAAGGTCCAAAAGGAATTTTATTTGCGCGAACAAATACGGGCAATCAAAACAGAACTTGGTGAGGACGACGAGCGCGAAGTCGGCCTCTATCGCGAGCGCCTTTCAAAAATACTTATGACGGAAGAGTCGCACGCGGAAATCAATCGCCAGATTGGCAGACTTGAACGCATGGCGCCCGATTCTATGGAGGCCGGTGTTATACGCGCCTATCTTGACTGGATCATCGCCCTTCCCTGGGGAACGTACACGGGCGACAACCTCGACATTGTGCGCGCCAAAGACATTCTCGACGAAGATCACTACGGACTTGGCGATGTCAAAGAACGTATTTTGGACTTTATTTCTGTGTGTAATTTAAAAAATGACAGTGCTTCACCGATTCTTTGTTTTATCGGACCTCCAGGAACGGGTAAGACATCGCTTGGGCAGTCAATTGCACGGTGCCTGGGCAGGAGATACGCGCGCATTTCACTCGGCGGCGTCAAAGACGAAGCTGAAATACGGGGACATCGCAGGACGTATGTGGGCGCTATGCCCGGCCGTTTCATTCAGTCAATTCGGCGAGCTGGATCATCAAACCCCGTCCTTGTTATCGATGAACTTGATAAAATAGGGTCCGATTTTCGTGGCGATCCGTCATCGGCCATGCTTGAGATCCTCGATCCACAACAAAACAAAAGTTTTTACGATAATTACCTGGGCATTCCCTTTGATCTTTCAAAAGTCATGTTTATCGCAACGGCCAATACGGCTGATACGATCTCAAGCCCCTTGCGTGACCGCATGGAGATTATCGAACTCTCCGGATATGCCTTCGATGAAAAGATAGCCATCGCACGCCGGCACCTCATAGCTCGCTGCCTGGCAAACGTCGGTCTCAAAGAAGGAGCCCTTGAAATCAGTGACGAGGTTCTTGCTGACCTCATCAGCAATTACACGCGTGAGTCAGGTGTACGCGAACTCGAGCGCATCATCAAAAAACTATGTTCAAAAGCAGCACGATCTCTCGTTGAGGGTGGCGCGATAGCATTTTTTGATCGTAGCAATCTTGAACACTATCTGGGACCGCGAAAATTTATTGATGAAGTTGTTGAACGCAAAGACGAGGTCGGCATTAGCAACGGTTTGGCATGGACATCATACGGTGGCGAAATGGTGCGCGTCGAGGCCGTTCTCATGCCCGGCCAGGGAAAACTTCTTCTGACGGGGCACTTGGGCGACATCATGAAAGAATCCGCACAGGCGGCGCTAAGCTACGCTCGAGCCCACGCGCACGAATTTTGCATCCCCGACGAACTTTTTTCAACCCAAGATCTTCACATTCACGTTCCGGCGGCAGCGGTACCCAAGGACGGTTCATCAGCTGGAATCACCATGCTCGCCTCAATTCTTTCAGCGTGCACACGTCGCCCCGTGAGCGCACACTATGCCATGACGGGGGAGCTTGATCTCAGCGGGCACGTCATGCCTATCGGAGGCGTGAAGGAAAAGATACTGGCGGCCAAGCGCAGCGGCGTCACGCACGTTATTCTGCCGGTAAAAAATAAACACGATGTACGCGGCATGGAAGAGCTCATCAAGGGCATCGCTGTTGTGTGGGTTCAGCACGCAAATGAGGTGGTAGAACACGTACTTCTTCCTCAAGGATCTCCTAAAGCAGCGCGTCAACATTAATACGGTGAATTCATGAAGAATGTGCTCACCATCGGAAGTGCAACCAAAGATGTTTTCATGGCATACCCACAGGCCCAAACGATCGCCCTGAACCTTCATGAAGGGCAACGCTCATTTCTTATCTTTGAAGATGGAAAAAAGGTAGAGCTTGATGGTCTTGAGTATCACACGGGTGGTGGGGCAACAAATACCGCCGTTGGATTTAAACGTCTTGGGCACCACGTGAGCACGTTCTTCAAAATTGGCAACGATGAAGAGGGAACATACATCGTAGCGTCGCTTGCCGACAGTGGCGTTGACACAACGCACATCATCGTCGCCGACGGAGTGGCGACGGCGACATCGTACATCATCCCCACGCAAAGCGGTGATCGCGTTATTCTTGTGTACCGCGGTGCAAATGTTGAACTTACGAAGGACGAGCTTCCTTTTGGTGCCATCGAAGGGACCGATGTTGTTTACATAACGTCACTCACGGGGCCAACAGCGAGTCTCTTCAGTCCCCCTTTCAAAGGCCGCAAAGAATGAGGGCAAACTCGTTGTTGCAAACCCGGGAACGAGTCAGTTGACCCTCGGAGCGCATTGCCTCTGTGAGTGCATACCCAACATCAGCGTGCTTATTCTTAACGGCTTTGAAGCGCGCTGTTGTATGGCGGCACTCGTTCGCGACAACAAAGATCTTCAACTCAAAATTCTTCGCGAACCACCGTGTGAGCCGAAGACAACGCTGCCACCTCTTCTGCGCGCTCCTCTCATGCATGAAGGATTTTGTTTTACGCTCAACGTCTTTTTCGAGGAACTCCACGGGCGCGGCATCAAAACCATTGCCGTCACGAATGGCAAAGATGGCGTCTACGTGTGCGACGGTTCAAGGATCCTTTTTCACCCAAGTCTTGCCGTCCCCGTGGTGAGCACCGTCGGTGCCGGTGACGCCTTTGGTTCTGGCTTTGTCGCCTGGCTCATCGACGGACATTCGCTTGAGGATTCCCTCCGAGCCGGCATGATCAACAGTGCCTCAGTTATCGGATCCGTTGGAGCAAAAACAGGTCTTTTGCTCAAATATGATCTTGAAAAACGTCTGAATAGCATCGTCAAGGGACTCATCGAAGAGCATCCTCTTGCGCGGACATAGAGCGACGACTATCGTCATCAAGACCACTGGCGCAGGGCCCCCCCCCGCGCAGGGCATTCATTCCGCTGCCCACGTAGGGCATTCTTCAGAGCAGGCTTTTGATGTTATTGCCCTGCCAAACACCAGGGTACTATGACATGAAAATACGGGCCGATTCTGCGCGCCATGGAGTTAGTACGTGAGGGCGACAAAAAGCACACCTCACGCCTTGGCAGTGACGAAAATGTCCAATTGCTCCGTACGTTGCAGGACCCCTGCTCATAGGCGCAACGTAGCGACGACGGCTGCTACCAGGCGCGCGATGAGTGCCTGCCTCACGTGAGGATTCCATGACATTACGATGATGACACTCCATACACGGAGCATTGGCAGCGATAAGGGTTATAAGGTCATGGCAACACATGAACCTTTGACAGCACGCCGTTGTCGTGCGATCTTCGTAGTCGACATTGTCCGCGTTCCGACCACACAAGGGACATTCACCATCAAACTGCTGCGTTGCAAGGTGCTCCCTGAGCCTTTGGACAAGGGATGCAAAGCCATGAAGCTGTGCAAGACCAAGGGGCGTCCTAAGTCCACTTCGACTCGGTCGATTGGCAGCGATAGAAGGTTCGGCAAGGAGCATGGCGACAATCTCGTGCCAACCGCCTGCGACAGCGTAGTGCAAGGGCGTTTGTCCATTTATATCGCATGCGTTGATGTTTATGCCGGGCGTTGCAAGCAGTTCGCGTACAATTTCGGGTCTGCCGCGTTCAACAGCTACATGAAGCGGCGTTCGGCCGAAATGGCAACTGTGCTCGTTGACATCAGCATGCAATTCTTTGATGAAACTGCGAACAAAGAGTAAGTTGCCCCCATTAACAGCATCATGGAGCGTACGCGGTGCCATGGCGTACGCCGGTGTTAACGCACACCACCACGTTATGACGGGCACCGTCATGATGGACATTCTCAGCACAAAGAAACTCCTCTATATTTTGAGTTCGGTGAGTTCGATCTTTTCATGCGTGCGGTAATTGTCTTTAAGAAATTCAACGGCAGCCCTGCGACAGTTGATTTTTTTGGGCGCCAAATCTCTCACAGTCGTGAGCATGTTGACGACCGTGATGGCCGACAAAAACTGATTATCGGTTGCGAGCATCTCTTTGCTCCGCACGAGGAAACCCTTAACTTCGTTTTCTGATGACTCTTTGGCTCCTTCTGGCGCTTGCGTGTCTTTGTCGCCATCTTTGTGTACATCGGCTTTCACAACGTTCCCGCCGTCGTCCCTGCCACCGGCGCGTGCCGTGTTTTTTTGAACGCGTTCGTGCTCGGTTGCGCTTGTGTAGTCCAGCGGTTTAATGTGATTGGCAAGGGCACATTCACGTCCATAGTTGGCATTGAACCACGCTACCTGTTCGGGGAGCTGGCACGTGCGGTCGACGGCAACGTCAGGCTCTATGCCGCGCGCTTGAAGAGACGTTCCATCGGCAAGATAATACAGCGATGTCGTTATCTTGGCCGCGCATTCATTACAAAGAGGTATAATTTCCTGCACCGATCCCTTGCCGAAAGTCTTTTCCCCAATGAGGATGACGATGGGTTTGTCAGGATTCGTACGCATGTTTGAATCGAGCGTGAGGCACCCGGCGAGTATTTCGGCAGCCGACGCGGTGTAATTATTGATCAAAATGACGATGAAGGGCGTCGCGCACGCAATAGGACGATGTTTGGTTACATGGCGCTCAATTTCATGCCCGTCCCGATCTTTGGTCACCACAACGAGGCTTCCTTTGTCAACGAAAAGACCGGCTATATCAACAGCTGCCAACAGAAGACCCCCGGAATTATTACGCAGGTCAAGAATAATGCCCTTGTATTTTTTCTTGTTAGCCTCACTGATGAGTTTTTCAAGTTGCCCAACAGAGGTTTCGGTGAATATATTAAATGCAACGTAACACATATTTTGGTCGTTGAGGAGGAAGCACCGCGAATTTTGCTCCTTGATGATATCACGTTTGATGGTGAAGGTAAGCATGTCGCCTTTGCTTATCTTCTGGTCGCGGATCACTTTGACGACGACAGTTGTTGCCGGTTTGCCACGAAGCCGTGCCGTTGCCTCCTCCGTCGACATACCTTCAACGACGTGCCCGTCTATTTCGACAATTTTGTCAAAGGGCCTCACACCCGCCTTTTCGGCCGGTCCATTGGCTATTGTATCGACGATGGCCAGGGTCGGATCCTTTGTTTGACGTGTGGTGTCTATGACAACGCCGATGCCACAAAACTCGCCGTTCATGGTCGTCAAAATGTTTTTGTAGCTCTTTGGCGCCAAAAATCCCGAATGAGGATCGATGGTGCTCAAAAGCGTATCAAGGGCACCGTACATGCATTCTTCGAATTCTTCTGGAATGCGGTAGTGTTTCTCTTTGATGAGATGAAGCACGTTGGCAAACGTTGCGCTTGTGTTATAAACCTTCATGTCAAAATCTTTTTCCGTGCACACTCTTTGGGAGCCACTTTCACGCTCATCATGGGCGGCGACCTCCGTGGACGGCAGCTTGCCCCGTCCTTCGTGATCGCGCGCGCACACGCACACGCAGAAAAAAACTCCCAGGGATAGGCGCATACCTCGCTTCACGGCCTTCCTCCTTTTTTAGGCATTTTTACGGTGTCGACGATGACTACCACTCACATTAGCAATTTTCTTGCCAGCACGTGAAGAATTCTGTTGGTATGATAAAGAGGATGTTTTTAAAGATCCATGCCATGCGTTGAACGTTCCAGGAGAGCTGTAGAGAAATGCGCCACCCCAAAAAACTTGTCTCACGCCTTTTTTTACTCGGTCAGATCGTGGTTTTTGCCGTCTACTACGTTTTTGGCCATCAGGGCCTTCTTGACGTGAAGTGCCTCGAGTGCGAAAATCATGCGCTTGAACGTGACATCGTGTACCTCAGGCGTGAAATTGCCCTACTAGAAGAGGAAATATTTCAGTGGAACAGCGATGCATTTTTCAAAGAAAAAGTTGCTCGCGAGCAACTTCAGATGGCACGAGCGAACGATCACGTCATTTATTTTGAAGATAGTCCTGAAAAACTTCTTAACGCTCAAGCGCACCCGTGCGCGTCGCAACAACGAAGAGCATAATACCGGCGGCGACCGATGCATTGTACGAAATATCGGGTGTGCGCTGCGGTAGACTTACGTGGGCGCCGGAGCCGGCGATGTCGCGCGAAATGCCCGTTGCCTCGCCACCGATGACGACACACAAGGGTTTTTCGTAGGCATACGTCGCGGCGTTGTGCCCATCAAAGAATGTGAGATAGATCGTGTAACCAGCTTCCTTGAGGTGCCTCACCGCGTCGGCCGGTGACGGTGCACAGTAAACGTCGAGATACTCGGCAAGCCCCGCAGATGCCTTGAGAACGGCGCCCGTTATAGACGTCGCATGGCGCTGGCATATGATGACACCGGAAAACCCCGTACAGTAGACCGAACGCAGGATTGCACCGAGGTTGTACGTGTCCTGAATACCGTCAACCATGAGAAGAAGCGGATGACGCTTGGCTTCGAAGAATTTTTTGCGTATGGCAAAAGGCTGCGCGTAGGCAACAATGCCCTGGTGGTCGGTTGTGCCGGCAAGTTTGTGGAGAACTTCGCGAGCAACGTACTGAATAGGGATGACAGGACGTGAAGGCAGGAGACGTGCGATTTGCGGCCATGCTTTCGGCTCAGGACGCGTCGTGTAAATCGTAAAAAGCTTGCGCCGCTTTGCCTTAAGAAGTTCGATGATCGTGTGAATCCCAAAGACCACATCGCCACCACGTTTGCCAGCTTTTGGTGCCATCGTTTGCTCGTCCCGCGTTTATGAAGTATTTATATGCTTGCCGTCACAGTCTAGCAAAGGGGTGAAATATTTACCAAATGTGCTGCACCTTGGTACCAAGGGGGACCTTTTGACAGCACCCAAGCTTTTTGTCAGAATTGTGCGCTGGTTGTTGTGTTGTGCGCGGGCACACCGTACTGTGGAGAGTCTTAAGGTGCCGTTAACTTTTTTGTTGCAGCGACTTAGCGTCGATGCTCTTAGTTATGAGGTGGCAGCAGCACAGACGTGTGCCGCCATGTTCAGGGAGGATGCTTAATGCGACGTTTTTTTCTTGTGGTGATAGCTACCACGGTGTTTTTAATGACGTACTGTCTCAATGTAGTGGCGATGGAGAACGCTCGCGAAGAACTCCGGCAAACAGAAGGTGTTGGAACTAGCGCTTCCTCCGTCGGTGCCCCCGGTGCTCGTGGCCATGAGGGCGCACGATCTGCCGATGCCGGGGCAACTCACACGGCACGTGTCGCCACCGCACCGGCACCTGCCGACGGTGGTGATGACCTGTTTGATAGGATCTTTGTTCAGGCTCGTGCAGAAGCAACTGCAGGCACGTGTTATTACTCCGCAGTTGTTACGCGCTGGACAAATCCTATTGCACGGATGGCGAGAGCAGGTTTTTATGGTTTAGCAACTCTATCAGCCGTCAAGTATTACCGCGCAGGTGCGCGGACGGTAGGTAGATTCTGCAAGGCATCGGCATGCGGAGTGGCCTGGTGCTTGGCGTCTTCAGTTCTGTGTTCCACTTGTGCTACAATTGTAAACCATACTTTTGTACGTAGGCGTGTTGCCACCGCGCTTGCGCGACAGGAAGCTGCTCGAACAGCACTTAGTCCGATACAACTTTATCTGGCGCATACACGGTCCCATAAAGTTGTGACGTTACGAAGGGCATGGGAAATCTGTGATAATGACGATGAACTTGCTCGTGTCGTAGGCGTTGCGAATGCCGGCCAGCTCAACCGAGCTGCGGTGATTGCAACAAGAGATGCTGCTGCCCGAGAGGAGGCAGAACGCGGGCTGCTAGGAGTGCGCGGTGCATAGACGTGCGCTGCTTTTTCAATGAGTATCGCGTGCTGCCGTAGGGAAAACCGCAATGTCGGAAGTTAGCTTTCAAGAGGTTGCCATGAAAAATGTTATGTTGGCGATAACAATGAGTGCATTGTGTGTGGCGGCAGGTTGCTTCTTGCCCGTAATGGCCAACGGCGACGAAGACGAAGTGGAAGCCCCACAGGGCCAGCACCAGGAAGCTCATGGTACCGTTGGGCAAGCAGGAGGGCAGAAGAGGCCGTCCCAGCCGACCGGAAGGTTGGCCCCCGTACGTGGTGGTGGCGACGACACACAAGACGACGATGCACAAGGGGCAGGTAGTGCAACGGGTGCAACGGGTGCAACGGGTGCAACGGGTGCAACGGGACTCACGCGTATTCCAGACGGCGTAGGCAGGAGCGCTGCTGCCGGTGCTGAGCAAACGATGCCCGGCGGACCTGCGCGATCAATTCCTGCTGACGGTGGTGATGATGGTGGCGACGGCAGCTACAGTAACGTCAGGGCCTACGCACATGCGCGGGCGGATTATGAAGTTGCCAAGGCCTACCATCGTGGTCTTTTCGCTACAAAGGCACGCGTGCCAAAATGGATGACGAAAATTGGGTTATGGGCTGCCGTAATCACAAAAGTTCGCGGGTATTACGGGAGCGGACCGCGAACGAATGACCGGTTCGCCGCCCTGTATTGCAGTATCGTCGGGTGTTGCCTTTCGAGCCTAGTGGTCGACACCTGCTCGCTCATCGCTGGTGAGTGTTTTGCGTGGTGTCGCACATCAGGACAGCGTACTCGTGTAAATTGGGCTACTCAGCGCATTCCCGGAGGCCATGCCGCCGTTCAACGATTACAATTCGGTGATTTGGCACGGCATGTAGAGGTCTTGCAGTATCTAAGGGCCCGCTATATTTGTAATGACAGAGACGAACTTGCACGTGTTGTTGGTCTCCGCGACGCTAATAACCGCCTTAATGAAGATGCTTTGAGAGCTGCTGCGCGTGAATTTGGGAGCAATTAGGTAGGGTTTTGTTTTAAGCGTTGGTGTGCTGGAGCAGCTTCTGTGTAAATCATGCCCCGGTGGCCTTCGCTCAAGCACAGCATATTCGATGGGCGTCGTGCGCGTCATTTTTGGGTGCACGACGTCTATTTTCTTGCACGCTCATGTTCCGGGGGCTATGATTGACGAGGGTAGGGTGGAGAGGTCTTTAGAAAGTGGGAGAGGACGATGGTCGGCACACACGGGCATGATGGGGTTGCGGCGGGCTGGTTTGATAAGGTGAAGACTTCACTTCATCTCGAGCGACTCAAATTTTCAACAGCCCGGGCTGTTGAGATGGGCATGTATCTTGGGTTCGGGTTCCTCGTCGGCTACATGCTCAAGCGTTTCAGCGCCGTTGTTCTCATAACCGTTCTCATAATCATTGCTATCGTTGCGCTTGGTCAGTTTGGGATCGTTGACCTTTCGGTTAATGCCGATCGCGTCAAGGATCTCATGGGCCTGCCTAACGTCACTGACGCGGGGGCCGCCACTCTTGTATGGCAGTGGATCAAGGACAATGTGATCCTCGTTCTGAGTTTTCTCGTCGGGTTTATTGTCGGCATTCGCCTTGCTTGAGTTGTGCCATAGGGATCGATCATGAAAAGAAGAGATTCATTCTCTCGCGAACTCACGGCGATTCTCGTAAAAAATAATCTCATAGAGGAAAAGGAGGCGCTCGACCTTCAGAAAGCATTTAAGGGTTCTTCGAAGGAATCGTTTGATGAGTTTGTGCTCGAGGAGGGGATTGTTGACCACGAAAATCTCCTCAAGGCCCTCGGGCGGTACTACAAAGTTCCACCGGTCGACGTCGTTGGCTATTTCTTTCAGCCATTCCTGCTCCACAAGTTCCCCAAAGACGTCCTCCATCGCCACGCGTTTATTCCTATGGACGTTGCCGATGACATTATGACAGTTGTTGCAAGCGAGCCAGACGACCCGCAGTTGTTAGCCATCATCGGCCGCTATGTTTCTTATGACGTAGTCTTCCGCATCGGCCTACGCAATGACATCACCGATGCCATCACCGAATTCTATGACCGAGCAGTTACCGAGGTTCCTCAGGACCTCGATCTGCGGGCTGAGCGTGCTGAGGATAGGGATTTCCGTCATGAATCGCTTCTTGACGGAGACAACGAAGAGCTTCCTTTTTCAAGCGAAGATATTATCGATTGACCGCGGGCACATGTAATGGAGCATGAAGTACCAGTTATAGCGCTTGTTGATGACCTCGTACGCCAGGCCATTGCCAGCCGTGCGTCTGACATTCACGTAGAGGCAACATCAAGCGGTCTTCGTGTGCGCTGGCGCATCGACGGAGTTCTCTACGACAAGGACACGATTGACAGCGCGATCATGTCCGAGGTCGTCTCGCGCATCAAGGTCCTTGCACACATCGATATTGCCGAACGACGCGTCCCTCACGATGGAAAATTCAAAGTTACCATCGATGGCAACGAGATCGATTTGCGCGTTTCAACATTTCCTTCGATTCATGGCGAAAAGGTCGTCATCCGCATCCTCGATCGTGCTCGGCACATGCTCACGCTCGATAACCTCGGTCTCGATGTTCGCATGAGCGAATCGTTTAAAAAACTCATAACCCGTTCAAGCGGGTTCTTTCTTGCCTCAGGTCCCACGGGATCGGGTAAAACGACGACACTTTACGCGGCTCTTTCGTATCTCAACTGTCGCGAAAAGAACATCGTAACGCTTGAAGATCCTGTGGAGTACAGCATCGAGGGGATTACGCAGGCACAAATACGTCCTGAAGCTGGATTTACCTTCGAGCGTGGGCTTCGGTCGCTCCTGCGTCAGGACCCCAATATCGTCATGATAGGGGAAATACGCGACCGGCAGACCGCTCAGGTCTCTATAGAAGCGGCCCTTACCGGACACGTTGTCCTAAGCACAATCCACACCAACGATGCGCCCACAGTGATCATGAGGCTCATCGACATGGGCATCGAACCGTTTCTCGTCAACGCCGCCGTAACAGGCGTTCTCGCACAAAGGCTTGCGCGAACGATATGCCCATCGTGCCGCGTGTCTGCCATTCCGACACCCGAAGAGCGCACTCTTCTTAAGGCCTTCGGTGCCGACGACACCAACGAACTTTATCGGGCATTCGGATGTCCTCAATGCCTCAACCTCGGTTACAAGGGACAAATAGGTATTTTTGAACTTTTGACGATGACCGAGGGGCTGAGATCTCTTGTGATGCGCAGACCTCACCTTGATGCCATTATGCAGAGAGTCCATACCGACGGCATGAAGACTCTCATTAACGACGGCGTTAAAAAAGTTCAGGCTGGTATCATCACACTCGAGGAACTCGTGCGTGCCGTTCTTTAGTTTGAACGCGCATCGTCGGATGCCGCTCCCACACGGAGTTTGTGGTGCTCAACAAGCGGCTTGAGTTCTGCAATGACCTCGTCGAAGACAAGCTCCCAGTTGTCCGCTACCTCTTGTCTAAAAAGACGCATGCTTGGATACCACGGGGTATCAGAGCGTCCTTCGAGCCACCTCCAATCTGCTACTTTTGGTAACATGACCCACACAGGCACACCAAGCCCTCCGGCAAGGTGTGCGAGCGAAGTATCGATGGTGACAACGAGGTCGAGGTTTTTCATAACGGCCGCCGTATCCATGAAACGACCGTGATCATTATCAAAACTTGTGTCGAAAAATTTGCACGGTGTGCCGTCCAGTTCGTTGGCCTCGTGTGCATCGTATCTTTGAAGAACGTAAACGCTGACGCCCTCAAGGTTTGTCAGGCGTGCAAAGATGCCGGCCCTTACCGACTTTGCGGCCACTATGAGGCGCAGGACGTAGAGGGCATAATTGGGATTGCCCTGCCAGCAAATGCCGATCTTGAAATTCGTGTCGCCCGAAAGTTGTGCACGCCAGTATTCAACGAGCTCTGGATCGGCACAAAGATAGGGGGTGGCGCGCGGTATGGATGCTTCGTCGAATGCGTGGGTGATGAGGGGGATCGACATGAGGGGGGCGTGCGCATCAAAGTGGGGAGGTTGCTCATTAAAACTCACGACCTTGTCGATGAAGGTGCAGCGGCTCAGAAGCTTGACGAGGGGATTGGCAACGGCGACAATGACTGTCGCGCCCATATTTTTGACAATGGCTGCGTAGCGAACGAACTGGATCATATCGCCAAGCCCCTGTTCACCGTGAAGGAGAATGGTTTTGCCATCAAGGCGCGACGACCCGTCCCACAGCGGTCCGTCGTAGGAGCGTTGGGCATGTACATCTTGCTGCCAACGCCATTCGTAATCTCTCCATCCGCGTTCATAATCGCCACAGGCCAAGTAAGCGGTGGCAAGTGCAAAGTGCGCTGCTGCGTACTTTGGATGCTGTGCAACGATGTCCTCGAGCATCTGTATCGCCGTTTTATTGTTGCCAAGCTTTTTGTGGGTGTACGCAATATTGTACGTCAAGCCGATGCCCTTGATTCCCTCTTCCTCGAGTGCTTGGTAAAATTCTTGAGCAAGCTCTGGACCGCGTGTGAGATTGAGGAGGTTTGCATGGTCAAGCATAAGCTGCCCATTCTTGGGATCAAGCGCCACCGCTTTGCGGTATTCAACAAGTGCGTCTTCAGTACGCGAGAGTTCGTAGTAGGCGTAGGCAAGATAGTGGCGAATCCCAGCATCATCAGGATGACGCTTGAGGAAAGTTTGGCAGAGCTCGACAAGCTCGCTGTGCCGGTCTTTCTCTTTGAGGTACGTCATGACCCTGAGGCGTGCCTTGTCATGCTCAGGATCGCAGCGCAGTGTTTCAAGAAACTCATTGTGAGCCTTTGCTGGTTCTTTGCGCACAAGGAGAACGAGGCCGTAATTAAAGTGCGCACTAGCAAGCGATGGACACAACGTGATGACCTGACGATAGTGCCGTGCTGCAGCATCGAGCTCGCTAGCTTTGGCAAGATCGGCGGCAAGATTAAAGTGGGCTTCGTAGTCGTGCTCATCGTGAACTATGGCACGTACGTAGTCCTGAGCCAGCGACTCTTCATGGCCTTGTGACGAGATCCTGCACAGCGGACACACAAGAGCCACAGGTCTGGTCGTACCAGGTGTCGATGTCGGAATCCCGTTTGCCTCAGCACCCAAGATCAGAAACACGAGGAAAAGCTCGTTAAAACTAAGGACCGAGTGTGCTCTTGAACACAGCGTCCCTGCAAAGCTTCCCATCGTTATCTCCATTGCCCTTCCCTCGCTCACGTTTCGTTTGCACCACCTAAGGCACCGGTCACATAACGAAAACAATCCTACGACATTTTCGGCGACCTTGCTAGCACGAATCGCAATGCTTTTCAAAGAGCTCTGTCAGACGCCCCAACGTTATCTATGTGAGCGCTTGGTCACCGGTTGTCATGCGCAGGGACTCGATGAAATACGCACAAAGTTTGTCCTCGATTCCCGTCTTATAATCGACGGCACGCGCTGGAAGAACGGGAATAAAATTATTGAGCATAATGGCAAATGCCACGGGAGCGCGATTATGGAGGCACAGGTACCCGGCCAGTGCTGATACGCCACTAAGGGATCCGGTCTTTGCATGAACGAGGCCGGTGCACTCCTTCATGCGTTTTTCAAGGGTTCCATCGACGCCGGCTGTGGCAAGGCACGTGACGAAGTTAGTATAAAGTTCCGGCCGTTGATGTACCCAGGACAGGAGATTGACGACCTGATCAGGGCTTGCAAGATTGTAACGCGAAAGCCCGGCCCCATCTTCAATGCGTATTCGACGCGTGTCAAGCCGGACGTCCTCCTGTAAAAATGTCATCAGTGCAACCTTGCCATTGTTCCATGAACCGGCAGTGCACGATGCCCGAGCCCCGAGGGTCTTGAAAAATGCGTTGGCGTAGAGATTATCGGAAGTTTTAAGCATGTGAGCAATCAAAAACGTGAGCGGTGCTGACATGTGGCGAGCAATGAGGTGCTGCTGCTCTGTCACGGGCGCGATGCCAAAAGCTGTCGGTTCGCTCGACGTTATAGCGTAACGCGCCAAAAGCTCGTCGAGGACGCGACGTGCGCGATCATGAGGATTTTCGCATGCGCGCGTTTTTCCCTCAGGCGTCGTTTCGACGTTGCCGTTGAGAATGAGGCCACTTACAGGAGCCGCCCACGACGCACCCTTGTCGTCGGTACAGAAACCTGCGCACTCACCATCGTCACAAAAAACCGACGCATCGATGCAGACGCGACCACGAATCTCATTCACCCCCGCGTTCTTAAGCTGAAGAATGAGACTTTCAAGATCATCCGTAGTGAGACTCGGATCTCCTGACGCTTTTATGTACGCGTTACCAATCAGGCATCCATCGCGACACTGCCCATCGACCGCGCATGACGTTTCAAAACAAAAATCGTTCCCGAGGGTAGAGAGAACGGCCGTGGCGATAAAAAGTTTCGTGATACTCGCTGGCGTAAAGAGCCTGCGGGCATGGCGTTCGTACGCGAAACCCTGGTCGCTGAGGTCGCGAACAGCAATGCCGACGTTGGCGCTCTCATCAACTGCATGAACGATCTCTTTAATTTTCTGTGTGTGCAGCACGTCAGAACGCGCGGCACCAAAGAGCGGAAGAACAGCACAAAAGAATAGGAGGGAAAATCTCTTCATGTCATACACCACGGAAACAATTCCAGTTATACCAAACTTTCAGTCAAACACTGCCCATAAGTCTACGGCATTTTCGACCGTCTGACCACCGGTGAATCGCAGGATTCGCCGGAAGGAGCGGTGGTTAGCATCGGAGAAACTAATCACGAAGCTGCGTACTGGACGGCCTTTTTGTTGATCGATTCAAGAAACTCGTGATTGGTTTTGAACTTCTTAAGTTTGTCGATAAGAAACTCCATGCCCTCAATGGTGCTCATGGTGGCAAGAAGTTTCTGGAGGACCCACACCTTGTTAAGTTCATCCTCGGGAATGAGAAGATCGTCGCGACGTGTTCCTGAAATAAGGAGATCGAAGGCAGGATAGGTGCGCCGGTTTGAAAGCTTGCGCGTCATATGAATTTCGAGGTTACCCGTACCTTTAAACTCCTCGTAAATGACTTCGTCCATGCGCGATCCGGTGTCAATGAGTGCCGTTGCCATGATGGTGAGCGAGCCGCCGCCTTCGATATTACGCGCGGCGCCGAAGAACCTCTTGGGGCGCTGGAGGGCGTTGGCATCGATGCCGCCCGTCAGAACCTTTCCTGAGGCGGGCGCCACGGTGTTGTAGGCGCGTGCAAGACGTGTGAGCGAATCAAGGAGAATGACGACATCCTCGCCGCACTCGACGAGGCGCTTAGCCTTTTCAAGGACGATCTCGGCGACTTGAACATGGCGTTCAGCAGATTCGTCGAACGTCGAGCTAATAACCTCAGCCGACGTTCCCTTGACGGCGCGCCTCATGTCGGCAACTTCCTCAGGGCGTTCATCGACGAGGAGGATGATGAGGTGCGCCTCGCGGTGGTTGGCGATGAGAGCCTTGGCGATCTCCTTTAAAAGGACGGTTTTACCAACTTTTGGCTGCGCAACAATGAGTCCGCGCTGACCCTTGCCCACGGGTGTAAACATATCCATGATGCGCGTGGAAATGACCGCCGGATCATATTCAAGCTTAAATTTACTCTCAGGATGGAGGGGTGAAAGTCGCTCAAAGGGTATACGGTCGATCATCGCAAGCGGATCTTTGCCATTGACCGCGTTGACTTTGAGCATGGCAAAATATTTTTCACCCTCCTTAGGCTTGCGTATGACGCCGCTGAGGGTGTCGCCAGTCTTAAGCCCGAAGCGTCGGATTTGCGAAGGTGACACGTAAATGTCATCGGGACTTGAAATATAATCGTAGTTTTGCGAGCGAAGAAATCCAAAACCATCAGGGAGCTTTTCGAGTACGCCTTCAACGGCTATTTCAACCTCTGGGTGGGCCTTGACGTACTCGATGCGTGCGGTAAGGGTGTCCTTGGTCATGAGGCTCGCGCCGATGATGCCAAGGCGCCGCGCATAGGCGTTGAGGTCATTAAGAGACAGTTCCTGTATATTCGCTTCCTGTTGCTGGCTTTGACTTCTTGCTTGTTCATGAGCACCCGTCGCCTGGCTTCTGCCTTGGTCGCCGTGCGATGATTGCTCGCCCTGCTGATTTTGGTTGACTTGTTGAGTTTGTTGATTTTGCTGGGCATTGACAGGCCGTGACACGGGGGCCGAGCCAGCGGAACTCGGTAATGCGTTAACAGGTTGCTCGGTGCCTCGAGGCTGGTGGTGCTGTTGCCCTCTTGCTTTTCGTGGTGTGCCACGCGCATGAGTCTTTGCGGAGTTTGCAGTTCGTTCGTTTTCGCGCATTTTGTGCGCGTCCTGACCTCCGGAGGTTGCATCCGTCAATGGCTCCCTCTCATGCGCCTGGCTTGGGCAGTCGTTGCTCGGTGCTTGTTTTTCGTGCCCGTTGTCGATGTTATTGAGCTGGCCATTGTTTTTCATCAATACCCCTTAAACTATCGTTGGGACGTGAATGTTGTACGGTTGTAGAAACACTGTATTTGACTCCGTTACATGAAAAGAGAGAGAGGGCACCACGAGACGCCGAGACGTCCGTCACGCCTATGATTTTGCCGGCACACACGGCACATGTGTCACAAACTTTTTCAGATGTGTGTGCGACGCAAAGTAATCTTTTTTAGCTTTCTCGATAAAACCACATGACAATGGGACTTGCGATATATATAGACGAATAGGTCCCAAAGATTATTCCTATGAGGAACACGAGCGAAAAGTCGCGCAGGGCTGCGCCACCAAAAACAAGCATGGACATAACCGTAAGCGCCGTGGCAAAACTTGTCAAAATGGTTCGGCGAAGCATCTGATTGACGCTCGTATTTATGATGTCATAGAGCGACGATCCATGCAAAGCTTTCACGTTTTTTCGTATCTGTGAAAAATTTACGATGGTATCGTTATTCGAATAACCGAGAAGTGCAAGAATGGCTCCTATGACCGTCATGGATATTTCTATGTTGAGAAACATGCAGGCGCCGAGCATGACGATGGTGTCGTGCACGAGGGCAACGACGGCACCCATGCCGAAGGCGAGCGACCAGAAGCGGAAAGCCAAATAAAGAAGGATGGCAAGAATCGAGAGTACAACAGCATACACTGAATTTGAGCGCAGAACAGAACCGACGCTCTCGCCAACGGCTTCACCGCCGATGAGCGCCACAGGATTATCGGGCATCGCCTTGCTTATAACTTCACGCATACGTTCAGCAAGACCTTTGGCATCGTTCGTGAACTCCTTGACGCGCACAACGATTTCTTCAGCAGAGGAGAACTCGCGTACAACTGCGTTAGGCCAACCACCTTCGCTGAGGATTCTTCTGACATCGACGGTCGATACAGGACGTACAAATTTGAAACTAGCCTCGGTACCTCCCGTAAAATCAAGTGCGTACTCGAAGGCGGACCCTTTCGTTGCACGTTTGTAAAGAAAGCCAGCGACGAAACTTACAAAGATAAAGATGGAAAACGCGGCGCAGGCCCACCTTGCCTTCAAAAAATCAATCATGACACTCCCCAAAACTCCACACGAAGTGCGCACGAGCTACCGACAACCAAATCTAAAAACCCCACACACATGCCACGCGGCAAGAAACAGTATACATCACGAACGTTCGTCATCAAAGCGGACTACGGCGTTTGTACGACCGAAACATAATGACGGCCCTGACGACCACGGAAAAATCTAAGAATTCCCTGTTTTTTAACAAAAAGCGTATCATCACCGCCGCGACCGACGCCGGGACCAGGATGAATGTGCGTCCCACGTTGACGGACTATAATGCATCCGCCACGCACGTGCTGGCCATCAAAGAGCTTGACACCAAGCCGTTTACTGTGACTATCACGGCTGTTTTGCGTAGAACCACCAGTTTTACTTGTCGCCATCGCGTAATCCTCAGTTTCATAATTCCCGTGATCGACAACGCCCTCAGGTTTAATCTTAATCTCAACGAAAAACACCCAAAGGGAACCCAGAAACGCAGGGCTCGCACACAACGTGGTAAACAAAAGGGACGCCGTGATCAACCTCATAATCACGCACTTGAGTATGGCAACCACGCCACAAATGTCAAGAAGCGATCGCGGGCCTTGTGGAGAAGCACAGCGCCTGACTTTCATCTTTTTTTGAGCTCTTTTTCAGGGCGTTGTACCATGCGACAAAGGCAGAACGTGCACGACCAAAATCTGGCTCCCCTCTCCATCCGGGCGCAACCCTCGTCCCCTCTATGCCGAGTGTGCGCGCAGCATCCACATTTTTTTGTTGATCGTCGAAGAAAAAACATGTTTCCGGGTCAAGGCCAAATGCCGAAAGGGCGTACTTGAAAATTTCAGGATCAGGTTTAACGAGTCCGCAGTGACCGGAAAGGACGATGCCAGAGAACCTTTTGAAAAACTCGGGATTTCGTCGATACATGTGGGCAAATGATTCCGCATCCCAGTTTGAAATTATATACACCGAAAACCCTTTTTGAAGGCACTCATCGACGAAGGCAAGGCCACGGGGAATAATTGTGTGTGCGTCTGACATCCTTTTGCCGTCAAAGATTGACGCGGCAATTTTGAACAGCGTGTTCGATGGATCCGTGGCGGATCGTAGGCGCGTAAGTATGGCGTGCGACGATGCACCCTTGAGCCAATCGCACATGAGACCCGGCAGGGGTTCACCGTTTTCGTCGAGCGGGCGTATGGGAGTCTCCGTGAAGGACGGCACTGTGTCAAGGAGTTCAAAAAGGGCAGTGCGGGGGTTTTTCATATTCCTGAGCATATAACGCGCAAGCGTTACAATGCCAACATCGTTGGCGACGGCAAGTTGACTTGTCTTCAGAAGAACGCCGCCGAGATCAAAAATAACGCACACAGCGGGTCTAACGTCATCAAGCGATGCCGCGGCTCCTCGAACGACACCCTCCTGCGTATCACTACTTGATGCTGAACTCAAAATCCAGCCCAAAACCATGATGACGCTCGGCTTCGCGTATCTCATATACACGCTCCTGGAAATCGCTAATATCGCAAGAAACCACACTCCTTATCTTGTAATTTACACGAGTAACAAAATAATTCAAGTGGTGGTTTCACGGCCAACCCCCCGTGGTGCCGCCCGCACAGGGCATTCTGGGGAGGGTTTTGATTGCAATTGCGTTGTATTTGAGCCGCACCGAGGTGGGGGGTGCAACAAAAGCGTTACTCGGTAAGTGCCGGGGGAATTTGAGTACTCTGGTGCTCGAGGTACACATAAAAAAGGCAGGCCAATGGGTAACTTCCGTTGGCCTATGATGAACGGCCGGAAATTAGACCAGTGTATTTGAAAAAAAAGGAGGCTAAGATGAGCTCAGAATAACAGGTTGCCAGGAGACCATCGCGCCCCGTACCTCCGTCGTCTTGAGTGTGGCGTAGGACGCGGGATGAATGTGTGAGGTGAAAATCATGTACAGACTACGATCGCGGGTTACAACATGGCATTACGGTGGCAGGCGTGTTTTTGTGCGCGCTGACCTCAATGTTCCGCGCGGCCAGGGCGGTAAAATCTTCGACTTCAAACTCCATCGCGCGTGCACAACCATCGATGCCATCCTTGGGCGCGGTGGGCGCATTGTCCTTGCATCGCATCGTGGCAGGCCGGTCGCTCAAGAACCAGCTCTTTCGATGCGCAACCTCGTGCCGTGGTTTTCACACAATGGCTATCGTGTTGCCTTTGCGAAAACATGCGATGAAGCACGCGCTAGGGCAAGCGAGCCTTTCGTTCTTCTTGAAAACCTCCGCTTTTTTCAGGGGGAGCTCATGGCCGATGATAACTTTGCCCGCGAACTCGCTTCACTGGGTGATTTTTACGTTAATGACGCCTTTGCCGCTCTCCATCGCGCCGACACATCGCTCACGCTCGTTCCCACCTATTTTGATCCCCGCGCACGGGGTATCGGGCTTCTTGTCGAAGACGAAGTGCATGAACTCAACAAACTCGTGTGCGACGCCCCGCGGCCCTTTGTGCTCATCGTGGGCGGATCTAAAGTGCACGACAAGGCACAACGTATCGAACACATGCTTGACAAAGTCGACGTGCTCCTCGTGGTACCTGCCTTTGCTTGTGCGTGCGCGGCCGCCTCGGGTGGGCGCGTTGGCATGTCGCACATTGATGCGCGCGATATCGAAGCCTGCGCCACGCTCCTGGAAAAAGCACAACGTGCCAACGTACCAGTCCGTGTACCTCTCGATTATCAGGTTGCCCGCGGAACTCTCGAGGGTCAACTTTCAATAACACGTACCGGCGTTATAGAACCAGGCGACGTAGGCGTGAGTATCGGCCCACGTACCGCGCGCGCCTACGCCAGCGAAATTCATCAAGCCGGGACGGTATTTTATAACGGACTTGCCGGATTTCTCGAACGGTACGAGACTCTTGCTGGTGCGCGGGCAATTTTGCAAGCCATGGCACACGCGCACCAGGCACGCACCATTATCGGTGGAGGCCAAACCGTCGCAGCGGCCGAACTTTGTGGCTTTTCGCGTGCCATGACTTTTTGCTCAACGGGAGGCGGCGCTACTCTCACGTACCTCGCCCATATGCCGTTTGCCAGTCTTGAAGTTTTGGATCCTGAAATTTTCTAGCTCACACAAAACTTCACGCAGGCAGCATCATTCGTCGTCGATTGAATCGGCTGTCCGTTGACACGAGGGCGCCTCGTATCGATCAGAATCACAGACAAAACGGGCTTTATAAAGTATGGCTTTGAATGTGCAACCTTCATGCTCCGGATCTTCGTTGCCACACACACTTCGTTTGCCCATTCCCACAAGGAGGTACGCCGTGGAACTTGCATGAGACATGCACCACGCAAGTGACGTGATGGTACCATCCAAACGACAACTCTGTGCGACAGGCACGAGTCTTCGTGGACACACCGATCCCGTTGGCCTTTTCTCCCTTGCATACACGAGCACTTTCGATGTCACTGCATTGTCGGAGTTTTTTGCTCCGTTATGGTCTTCGTCGGTCATTTCAAGGCCCGCCGTCAGATAGGAGCACGGAGGACGGCTGCTGTCGGGTACCAAAGCAAGGGCGTCAACGCTGTGGCACGAGGCATCGTCGACTTCATTGCATGCAGAGAGTACGAGGCTGTTTTTATGAGGTAAAAATTTGTAATACGCTATAGTTGGCGCCGTGCTCGAACCAGCTTGAGTGCAGAGAGAGCCGGTGATGAGCTGCGGACATGGACCGCCCAACCACGTAAGTGCCGTGACACATGGTCCCAGGTCAAGGATGCCAGTAACGGGTACCAACCTCCCATACTTGCATGCAAAGGAAAGAAGCCTGATGTTGACCGGGTTTTCACCAGGCGATTCCTGGCCGCCGACTGCAAGGAGTGGGTAACTCCACGGTATGCACGTATACCATGCAACAGCGTTGATAGCTGCTCCGTGCACGAAATTTCCCAGGCACGAAAGACTCGAAGTTTTGCGCTCAAACCCAAGAACACGAACACTTGCTCCATCGTGCCGGGGAGCATCACCGCCGATAGCAAGCAGGTAGTCTCCTGAGCCTGACGGACACTCGTGGCACAGCCATGCAACGGAGCGCACCGGCGCACCATGACTGAAGTTGCCGACACACGTGAGTTCATAGAGCCGGTGGGGACGGCACCCGACGCACATGGGGCTGAGCTTGAACACTTTGACATTGTTGCCATATTCGTCGGCATGTCCTCCAAGAGCGAGATAGGGAGTGCCTTCGATGACACACCATGCCGCGCTCAGTGCGCGGAGGCCGCTTGACGTACTCGTGACAAAAAACAAGCGATCGCCCTTGAGGGCATAGACACGTGCGTCAGCTCCATCGACACTGTCGCCGGCCAGAGCAGCAAGGGGATCACGGTTATGAACGTGTGTTCCACATGAGCTGCAGGTGAGTACAAATTTTTGGCACAGCCATGCAACAGCATTCACGGGAGCGCCGATAGAAAGTACATCCGTCTCAAAGAGTCTGTTGGCCTCAACGAGGCAGCTTGCAGCCCCTGGACTTCCGATTGTCCCACGCAGGTGTTCATTGGTCAACGTGAGACCTTCGTTGCCAACCGGCATGTCTTTTTCATATCCAGGGCACAGACCGATTTCTCCACAGTTTATTGGACAACTCGCCACGATAAAAAACAAAACGACGGCAGGAAGACGGAAGAAAAGGTACGTCACTTTCATAAAAGCTTCTCCTTCGAAAACCACACACAAGGGACACAGCAACGTTTCTTTTTCTACACCCTCAAGCGAAGCCCGTCAAGAACATTTGTGACTCAACCTAGGAAAAAAGAACTTCAACTTCCCCATCAACGTGCCGCGAAAAAATATTTAGGGTCCCTCGGTTTGCAGCTGTCGAAGCTTCTCGCGAAGGGCGATGGCCGCCTCAAAGTCAAGGCGTTCTGCGGCCTCATTCATGGCGCATTCAAGTTCAATGATATCGTTGCCGCTGCCTTCCTGAGCTTGTCGGCGTTTCTTAGACGCAGAGATGTTCGCCTTGTGAATGTTGATGATACTCTTGGTAACATCGCGCGTGACCGTTGTGGGGGTTATGCCGTGCTTTTCGTTAAAAGCCTCCTGCATCGTACGACGTCGATCGGTTTCGTCGATTGCTGCCCGCATCGATTTCGTGATTTTGTCCGCGTACATAAGCACACGTGACGCAGTGTTGCGTGCTGCACGCCCTATCGTCTGGATGAGGGACCGTTTGTCGCGGAGAAAACTTTCGACATCGGCGTCCATGATAGCAACAAGTGCGACTTCCGGTAAATCGAGGCCCTCGCGAAGGAGGTTGACGCCGACAAGGCAATCAAAGACTCCGCTGCGCAGTTTTTGAAGAAGTTCGGTTCGCTGTTGTGTCTTGAGCTCGCTATGAAGATAACACACTTTGAGGCGGCGCTCCTGGAGGTAGCGTGCAAGATCTTCGGCCATTTTTTTGGTAAGCACCGTCACAAGTGACCTGAAGCCGGCATCACGGGTAACACTTATCTGTGCAACAAGATGATCAAGTTGTCCAACACGTGGGTGAACTTCGATGGGCGGATCAACAAGACCCGTTGGCCGGATAAATTGCTCGACCGCCTCGGCCGATGATGCCAGTTCATAATCTCCCGGCGTCGCCGACACAAAAATTACGTCGCGAAAGTATTCTTTAACTTCTTCGAATTTAAGCGGCCGATTGTCATAGGCCGACGGAAGCCTGAAGCCAAATTCGATGAGATTTTTTTTGCGTACGCGGTCGCCGGCGTACATGCCATGAAGTTGGGGGACGGCGATGTGCGATTCGTCGATGATGAGAAGAAAGTCGTCAACAAAGTCAAAGAGATTGTAGGGATGTTGTCCTACGTGGCGTCCATCAAAGTGGGCAGAATAATTTTCAATGCCCGAGCAGTAACCGATTTCTTTGATGAGTTCAAGGTCGTGCATGACGCGCCTGACAATGCGGTCGCGATAGAGCTCCTTTTCAACCGTCGGGGCGTAGGCATCAAGTTCGCGTCTGATGCTTGCACACGCCGCATTCTTTTTCTCATCGGTCGTCACAAAGTGTTTGGCCGGCAAAATAACGGCGTTATCGAGGCTCATGACGGAGCTTCTGTTGTGCTTGCTCATAAGTTCGATCGTGCTCACCGTATTTCCGGCAAATTCGACGCGAACGCTTTCTTTTTGATACGGCACGTTGACTTCAACCGATGGTCCGCAGGCTTGAATGGTGCCCGGCGCGCCCCTGTCAATTTCATCACGCTTATACTGGATCGCAATGAGTTTTTTGATGAATTCCTGACGCCTGAGTTCCTGCCCAACCCTGACGGAAACGGCGAGCTTTCGATAGTCGGCGGGGTTGCCGAGCGAATAAATGCACGAAACCGACGCTATGACGATCGTGTCGTGGCGATTGATCATCGAGGCAGTTGCTTCGATACGGAGGCGCTCTATTTCGCTGTTGACTTTTGTTTCCTTCGGAATGTAGATGTCTTGTGCGGGCAGGTACGATTCAGGTTGATAGTAGTCGTAATAGCTCACGAAGTAACAAACTTTATTCTCGGGAAAAAAAAGGGAGAATTCTTCGTACAGTTGGGCGGCAAGCGTTTTGTTGGGGCTCATGATGAGCACGGGCTTGTGTTGGTTGGCGATGACGTTGGCGAGCGTAAACGTTTTGCCAGACCCGGTAACGCCAACGAGCGTCGAAACCCCCGGGCGCGCTTTCGTTAATCGTACTATGGCCTCAGGTTGGCTCCCTGCCGGCTTAAAGGGCGCATGCAGAAAAAAAGTCTTCTTCTGTGAACTCTGCTTCAAACTACGTTTTCCTCCAGGTTTTGTGTGCCACCATGTTTATGCATAAAAACCGCCCACTACACCGCTCTCTAGTGTAGCCAAAACGCGTGCTTTTTCAAGAAAAAATTCCTTTTTGGCAACAGACACTGTATGCCAAATTGACGGTGTTAACTGCGAGTTTCCTCAAGCGATTTCGTCGATGGCGTGACTTTTGGGCAAACGTCGAGTCTCTCGTAGACCGGTTGTCGCTGGCGGCGGATGTGGTCAGCAACGGCTTTGATGTCGCCATCGCTCACGTAGGCTCCGTGGACACGACGTAGGACTGGATTTGATGCGTCAAGAAGGAGCATATCGCCACGGCCCAAAAGTTTTTCAGCGCCTACGACGTCGAGAACGACGCGCGAGTCTACTTTTGAGACAACACGACATGAAAGACGGCTTGAGAAATTCGCTTTGATGGGGCCCGTGATAATATCAACCGAAGGGCGCTGCGTCGCGACAATCATGTGGATTCCGGCAGCGCGTGCCATCTGAGCGATGCGTGTTATGAGACCTTCAATGTCGCGACCGCCCGTCATCATGAGATCGGCAAGTTCATCGATGACGACGACGATAAACGGCATGGGCGTGCCCTTAAAAGCCCCTGATAGGAACCGCGCACGATAATCGGCTATGGTACGTACCCCTGCAGCATTCATGAGCTCATAACGTTCCTCCATGTGCTCGATGACACGCGTGAGGGCAAGTACGGCGTGCGTTGACTGCGTTATGACGGGCGCAAGAAGGTGCGCTATACCTTCGTAGGAAGAAAACTCGAGTCTTTTGGGATCGATAAGAACGAGTTTGAGATCGTCGGGGTCATGCTTGAAGAGAAGCGACACGATCATGCTGTGAAGCACGACTGATTTTCCCGAACCCGTTGAACCGGCAACAAGGAGGTGGGGCATGCGAGCAAGGTCTGCGATAACAGGAACGCCGACGGTATCAACACCGAGGGCAAGATCAAGCTCCCCGACGTGATGAGTAAACTCCCGCGAGCCAACGACATCGACAAAGCTCACGCTTTCCGGCGCGCTGTTTGCCACTTCAAAGCCTATGACCGATGTGCCGGCGATGGGTGCAACGATGCGAATGCTGAGAGCTTCCATGGCGAGGGCAAGATCATCCTCAAGGGCAATAATTTTATTGATGCGTGACCCTATGCTCGGTTGGTACTCAAAGAGGGTGACGCGCGGGCCGCGCTTGACGGCAACGACTTTTCCTTCAAGGCCAAAATAGGCGAGTTTTGTTTCAAGCACGCGGGCTTTTTCTTCGTCGGGCCTCAGGGTCGTGGCGGGTGCGTCGCACGAAGCTGTCACGTGACGCGTGAAAAGGGCCGACGAGGGAAGGATATAGTTTGATACGTGCGATGCACCGCGATCGGTACTTATAACGGCCGGCGTGACTGCTGCTCCTTGTTCTGTGTTCTTGCCGGCGGTTGTCGCAGCTTCGCGTTCTTGGCAAGCGTTAACGGTGCACGTTTCAGAAAGGCGCGCAAGGTAATGACGCCAAAATTCGTCGCTCGTGATTGTGTACACGTCGGTGTCCGACTGAGCCGCGCGCTCAAAATCGACTATTGATATTCCTGATTCTGAAATCGTCGCTCCCGAAAGGGCTTTAAAGGTACGCACAGCAAGCCACACGAAGGGGCGGCTGACAACAAAAACAACGTGACGCACTCCTTTGGCAACACGTGCCGGAACTTCGTTGTCATAGCACCAGCGTCCGGCAGCGAGGGCAACGCGCAGAATTTTGACAAGCATTTTCCGCGCCAGGAGAATCCACGAACTCAGACACGTAGCACCGAAAATGACGGCAGAAATTTTTTCGTCGCAAAGACTCGCGACAAAGGCATACGCCAGATAGCCAACCAGACCGCCCGATGCACCACGGTATGCTACGCCAGTATGCGTGCACAGGGCAGCCGCCGCGCACGTAAAAACACCGAAAGCGACGAGGCGATCAAGTTCATAGAGCAGCGCCCGCTGTACAAGAAGCATGCGTGCGAGGGCCGCCAAAAACCACACAAGGACGAATGACGCACATCCAAACATGTAGAGAACAACGGCAGCGACGCTAGCGCCGAAAAATCCACCAACATTGTGCACCGGACCTGCCGTAACGCTGTATCTCAGGAGGCAGGAGTCGTCCGGGTCGTACAAGACAAGCACGACGGCGAGTCCAAGAGCGGAACACGCGCACACGAAAGACCACACACAGTTGGCGTAGCGCACACGAGTGTCTCGCGCAACACGACGGTAGCCCATAAACAATCCTTGCTTTGATGCACGTGCCTTGAACTGTTTCAAGTATCGTGTGGATCAAGTTTGTTGAACACCTTTTTCATATGCTCATAATATAACGGAATGTCTCGTGCCAGCTGCTCGGCGACATCTTCTTTGTATATATGCGATGTCAGGTTCCTGCTTTTGATCATGTCAATGCTCAGCTGGGCTTCCTCCTCGCTTATGAGCCGAAAGTGGCATGCCGATCGTACTACATCTGACGGAAAGATCGATTCTAACGGCATCTGTTTAACTTTTTCAAGAAATACGCGTATATATTTCCAAAACAATTCAACAGAAAACTCAAAACGCTGAATAACAGAATCACGTGCTGCTTGGTAAACTTCTTCGTGGGTACCCAAAAGCGGTACATCCTGAGTCTTTATGGCTCTGTCGAAAAAAACAAGCGCCTTGTGCAAACTCTCCAAGGCTTTTTCAAGGTTATCGTACTTGAGTTTTACTACGTCCATTCTATCCATTCTTTTTGTATATTCTTTAAAAATTCGGCAGAGATAGTGCGAATATCGATAATATCGACAAATACAGGAATATTTGATTGTCCGATAGCATATTTTATGTCCGCTACTTCTTGTAAACTCAGCGTGCGACCGGCATCAAGGGCAAGGTCAACATCAGCACCCGGTGCATGCGTTTGACGGGCCCGTGACCCGAAAAGCCATATGCGACACCGCGGTATTTGTTTATGGAGTATGTCCACGAGCAAATCTTTATACGCAGTATTTGGCGCCATGTTTGTCGTGTGGTTTCCTTGACAAAAATCATCAGTCGGCGCACTCAAAAACATACTCCTGAACGTATAAATACTCGTTGGCAATGCACACACAAACTTTCTTGCCCGGTTCGGTTACAGACGAACAACTGCCGGTGGCGTCCACATTCCGTGCAAAGCTTTATCTTCGGGCCAGTACAGCCTCAAGACGAGTTTAAAGTTTCCCGCCGGCGCCGGCAACTAGTACGCTTCTTTACGTGTGTTTTGTGCCTCACGTTCTACGCGGTGCTTCACGGTTCAACCGGTTTACATACCGTCGCCGTTGTTGGGCACCCGAACGTGGCGCAGCGCGACGTCCAGATGCCGTAATTCCCTGTGCCTGCCGGTGCCGCTTGCCACGCGACAAGAGAGTCGCCGCGCATGTTCGATGACATCGCGCCGTTGGTGGCCTCGGTTGCCAGATCGACGTCATTGCCCATGCCGCATGGGCTCGACATGTTGACGATAGAACCCCAAAAGCCGTAGGAGGTGCTGTACGTGCGTGCAAAAATGTTGTCGATGGGATTTCCGCTGCTGTCGGTGCCGACGTTTTGCTGCCAGAGGGCACGGTAATTGCCATGGTTGTCGAGTTTGATGAGCGAAAGATTTTCGGTGTTGGTGTGCCCGGCTGGTCCTGATGACGAAATGTCGTTGGAAATTCCAAAGCCTGTTGTGCCAATGTTGTAACGATTCTCCCACACGGTGTACGTTGTGCCGTCGTCAATGCGCGCCTGCCGCCACACAACGACAGCGCGCTGGTTGCAATCGCAGGCAACGCGAGGGGCAACGGCATTCGTCGTGCCGTCAGAAACGAGCAGCTGCCGTGCCGAGTTCTTTAGTGACCGGATTGTACGTGCACGCCCAAATGTCAGTGTGTTTATCGTCGGCCGTGCTCGTTTGCGCCCACGCGATGATGCCGCACCCGCAGCCGCCCAAATCAGCGTCGGGGGTGAAGGCTTGAGAACCGTTTGCAAGCGTGAAGGTCAACCCAAAGTCACCCGTTGCCACATCGTAATCGTACGGACATGCGTACGCGTGCGAAACAAGCATTTCGTCTTGTCTCTGCCAGACGACGATGCCGTGGCCGTTATCATCAAGAGCAACGCGGGGAAGGGTTGGTTGTGTTGACGACGAGGAAGTTAGTGCAAATGAAAATCCAAGCACCTGCGGTGCGTTGAACGTTCCTGTGCACGCATCGTATCCGCACGCGGTGACGGCGTTCACAATGACCGGCGGCGGACACGAGACGTCAAGATTGTCGACCTTGATAAACAAGGGCGGACACGTTGCGCTTGAAACGACGTCGAAAGCTGCTTTCAAAACGGCCGCCTGCTTGATGGCTCCAGAACGCAGTGTGACCGTTGGTTGCTGGGTTGGCTTTGATTGTTGGTGAGTGCGATTGATGCGCGCGCTGCGCGTGCCACCCGCGTCTGGCGGTTGTTGAAGAGCTGCTTTTGGCGCGGCTGCCTCAGATTCTGTTGTTCCTGCAACGGTCGCGGCCATCTCCGGATTGGCGGGTTTGACGACTGAAGTTGATAGTGAAGGGGCTGAACACGCCGTGCACGTCTGATTGCCGCTGATCCATACAGGGTTCCCCGTCACCCCCGTCGGCAACGTCACAGACCCACTCACACACCCGCTGCCGCTGGCGGTGATGGTGCCTGTAATCGCGCTATCATTCGTGGCGGCAACCGCCACGTCGCCGCACACGGTACTACCATCGATGGCGATGGACAGATTGGCATTGATTTTACCGCCATAGTTGAGGGCAGCTCCGAAGGACGCTACTGAATTGGAGCTATCAGAGCCTTGAGCATTGACCGTCGCAACACCTTTGCTATCAATTGCAATTGAGCAGACACCACCGATACTGCCGCCATTATCCACAGCTATGCCAATGCCTGCAACTGAATTGAACCAATTGTTATCACCACCACCACCACTGCCATCGCCTGTTGCCTCGCTGTTATCAATTGCAATTGAGCAGTCACCACTGATACTGCCTTCCCAATCCACAGCTATGCCAATGCCTGCAACTGAATTGGCGTCATTGGCATCACCACCACCACCACTGCCATCGCCTTTTGCCTCGCTGTTATCAATTGCAATTGAGCAGTCACCACTGATACTGCCGCTGCTATCCACAGCTATGCCAATGCCTGCAACTGAATTGAACCGATTGTTATCACCACCACCACCACTGCCATCGCCTGTTGCCTCGCTGTTATCAATTGCAATTGAGCAGTCACCACTGATACTGCCGCTGTTATCCACAGCTATGCCAATGCCTGCAACTGAATTGACGTCATTGGCACCACCACCACCACCACCACTGCCATCGCCTTTTGCCTCGCTGTTATTATTAATTGCAATTGAGCAGTCACCACTGATACTGCCGCTGTTATCCACAGCTATGCCAATGCCTGCAATTGAATTGTAGTCATTGTCACCACCACCACCACCACTGCCATCGCCTGTTGCCTCGCTGTTATCAATTGCAATTGAGCAGTCACCACTGATACTGCCGCTGTTATCCACAGCTATGCCAATGCCTGCAACTGAAGTTTCTTGGGATAAGCTTGATCCTTTGCCTGTGACCGTGCCGCTCTCGATGACGATTGAACAGTCACCTCCGATATAGCCGCCACTCACGTATACACCGGCGCCCACGTTGTAGCCGCCCGTTGTGCATTCAACTGTTCCGTTTATGACGAGTGAGCAGGCTTCTTCTATTCTCCCCCCCACTGTAACAGTACAATAATCTTCGATAACTGCAGCTTTGTCAATATTTAACGAGCAATTTCCAACCGTTGATTCAGGTTTAATATTTATCGCGCAATGCCCGCTGATCTTTTTTCCCTCGTTGACCGTGAGCGTTATCGAGGGGATCGAAGGATCACCGATGCTTTTGGTTGGTGCTGCGACGGCAAACGCTGATGGTGCTTCGAGGTTGATATCAAGGTCGCCGTCAATATCGCCCACGACGAAGATAGAGACGTGTGCCGGGGGCTGAGGAGAGCGATATCGAGCCGCCGCCAGAGGAGCGTAGCGCGGATACCTGATTCGTGGCGTCGCCGGCAGAAAGCGTTTCTGTCGATTCAACGTGCTGTTGAGCAAACGACGATGTCTTTCCGGACACCCAAATAACCGTGGCGGTGCCGCCCGTCTCCTGCCACGCAACAAGACCTTGGCAGCACGCGGAGATTTTTAAGTTGGGAAGATCGGCGTTGGCGGTGTGATCGAGGGAAATGTTTGCCGGTTCAAGCAGCTTTTCACCGCGCTTCCAGTTGAGCGTGTAGGGTCGCCCGACGATGTTATAAACCGTTGTGCTCGATGTTTCATCATAGCCGTTTGCCTGCTTCCAGACGGTCATGCCGTGACCGCTCCTGTCAAGAGCGATTTGAGGCGATTGCGCGTCGCCTGAGCCGATACCGGGCGTCGCGTCTGATAGATTTTGTGGTGTTTGCCAACGATTGTTGAACAGATCGAACGATGCGCCATAAATGGCGAAGGTCCCGGCTGCAAGCGTGCCCTTGGTGAGTTGCTGCCAGGCGGCATAATCGTTGCCGTGCCACGTGCGTGCGACCGTTGGGTTTATCGCAACCTTTCCTTCAGCGGATGCTTCGATGGGTGCCACACACGCGTTGGGTGGACAAAGAATCGTGCTCGACGTCGCCTGAGGGCCTGCACGTTCGATTACCGAGGCATGCACGCCTCCTGTATCGTCAGAAGTTGCTACCAAAGTAGTGAAAAAAAGTACTGTCAAAACTCCCCCGTGCACGAGTTTTGTGTGTGCATGAGCATCATGAAAAAGTTTCATAAACCCTCCCTCGGTCTCTACACAGCCTTCGTTAATATTCTTCACGGATTTGTCTGTTTGCACGCTGTTGGCGGCATTTTTTGAGGACCGAACGTCGCACACCGACACGCCCAGATTGCATAATCGTCAGTCCCTGTCGGCGTCGTCTGCCAGGCCACAAGCGTTCCACCGCGCATGTTTGACGCCATTTTACCGCTGCATGCGTCGTTGCTTCCATCGATCGTGCCACCGGCGTCGCACGGGCTCGACATGTTGACGACGGAGCCCCAGCGGCCGTAACACGCTGCATATGCCCGCGCAAAGACGTTCGTGATCGGCTTTCCGAAACTGTCGACACCAACGACCTGCTGCCAGATCGCGCGATACCTGCCGCGGTTATCAAGTTTGACGAGGGAAAGATTGTGAGCGTTGCCCAATTCGGCCGGTCCTGCCAAAGAAATATTTGTCGGCCCGCCGAACTCCCGTGCTCCCGTCATGTTGTATACGTTGGCCCAGACTGAATACGTCGTGCCGTCAGCGTTCGCCTGGCGCCAGACGACGCATGCGCGATGGCGACAGTCGCACGCAACACGAGGTTCAACGGCATTCTTCGTGCCGTCAGAAATAAGTAGCGCCGTGCCCAACTCTTTCGTGACCGGATTGTACGTGCACGCCCAAATATCAGCGC
This sequence comes from uncultured bacterium, assembly GCA_963754845.1. GTDB lineage: Bacteria > Babelota > Babeliae > Babelales > Vermiphilaceae > JAKASV01. The sequence continues at coordinate 10,474 of CAVWHE010000005.1, read as the reverse complement.
GTTTATCGTCGGCCGTGCTCGTTTGCGCCCACGCGATGATGCCGCACCCGCAGCCGCCCAGATCGGCGTCGGGGGTGAAGGTCTGCGCGCTGCTAGCAAGCGTAAAGGTCGAGCCAAAGTCGCCCGTTGCCACATCGTAATCATACGAACATGCATACGCGTGTGAATTACCAAAGACGTCTTGTCCTTGCCAGACGACGAGACCGTGACCATAGTCATCGAGGGCAACACGGGGGGACGTTGGTTGCGATCCGGCAACCCCGAGCATCTGGTCAAGAACGTGGGCTGGCACATTGAATTTTTGCTTGCACGCATTGTAGCCGCACGCGACCACGGAGCGTTGTGTCGCGATCGCGTTTGTCGAGCATGTGAAATCGATGTTTGTACCCGAAATTGCCGGGCACGGTGACGCATCTTTGTTGATTCGCATACCATCGACTGCGAGCGCGTCAGCGTTGTCTGAAAATGAGCGTGTGGTCGCCGTGAGCTCATGAGTTGTGGCAGATTCACCCACGGTAGTTTCAATGGCTCCCTTGCCACCATCGTCTTCCTTTGCCTCTGCCACCCTTGTGCACAAGGCACAATTTCCCGTTGTCCACGACGACGCGGCTGCGCATCCCGACGGAAGATTTATTTCACCATTGATGCATCCACTGCCACTTGTTGAGCAGCCTGCGATGGATCCTCCATTAGTTACTTCAAGCTTGCCACAGATCGTGCCGTCGATTATAAGGGAAAGTCCGGGGTCAGTGCCCGATATAGTACCATAGTTAGTGATGGTGACATTGTAGCTGATTACCCCGGAAGATTTGAGGTCAAATTTAATGTTGCTAACGCTGGAGGAAGTATTGCTTGAGTCAGCACCATTACTAGGCCCTGTTGACTTTTTATCGGAGCCATATGCAAGTCCCCACAAAAAGCAGAAAGGCCCGGTAATTGCGCAGCTTTTTATCGAAACGAGAAAAAATGCGTCTGTACTGCTTAATCTTTGAAAAGAAACACTCGATGACAGACCTCTCCTTGTAGACGTGTTTGTCGTATTCCACAACTTGCGTTCGATTACTTTTGCCTGGGATTACCGGGCAACAATTTTGAGCCCTTATTTGCCTGCGAAAAGGGTCCGAGTCATACCCCATGTCACCGATGATATGCGATTCAGAATCTCCCTTAATAAGCTCCTCTCCTTGGGTGATGTCGGCAACTTGGCCTGGTGTAATAATGAATTTAAGAGGATTTCCGAGAGCATCAACCTTAGCATGGACCTTTGTAGTGAAGCCCCCCTTGCTTCGCCCAAGACCCTCTTCTGCTTGTTTGCCGTGGCCAGCTGCGCACGGATGTGCTCTGACTATTGTTGCGTCAACAGACAGATACTCCTGGTCAGGGTCGTGTATACAAAAGGCAAAAAGTTTCTCCCATACGCCCTTTTTGCTCCAGGCATCGAATCTTTTGTATACACTGTTCCACGCGCCGTATCGTTCTGGCAACTCCCCTCCATTGCGCTCCAGTTCGCATAATCCAGTACACTGCCTCAACGAAGTTCCTGAGCCTTTCTTCGCTGACGACGTAAATTTTGGCGTCTTCTTTCAGGAAGGCAAACATTTTTTCCCACGCATCACTTGTGATATACTTTCCCTGCATGATAGCTCCTGTTCGAGTGTTCCATTTTTTTGGATTGGAGTTATCATGCAAAAAAATCAGCGTTTTGAAAAGTCAACAGGGCCTAAGCAAAACGCCGCCGCCAATGTTTGCTGCGTTACTGACAGTAATAGCACTGTCGTTGTGTTTGATACTGCCATCATTGTTGCTTGCGTTGATGTCGGAATTAATTGTGCCTTCATTGCTTACGAGGATTCCCCCTTTTGACACGATACCGCCGTTCTCTATGACTAAATTGTCTAATGACGCGTCAGCTTTGTTGTCAAACACCACGCCTTGGTCGACCGTACCGTAGTTATAGACATCAAGATCACCCAGCGTGCCTTTATTTGTGACATTGATTATCGAAGCTGAGTGGTTAGCCTCATTAGTAATGGCGACGGGGATACCCCCTAATATCGATCCGGTATTTAAAAAATCAATCCCTGAGGTGCATCCTGTTGGTGCGCCGGTGCCGATGGTCCCCCAATTTGTAATGCCAATCCCACAGTTAGTTGATCCCCCCGTGCATGGACCAATGGTGCCCTGATTTTCAAAGTTGGTAGCGCATGTCACCGAGCCGTAATTGGTTATGTACGAACCTTGGTTAATGAGTCCTCCGGCGTAGTTGGTAGCAGTAATACTGCCGCCGATTGAGAAGGTCGAAGAGGAACCGGAGCCATTCTGGGCGGACATATCCTCACCGATGGTCCCATAGTTGTCCAACGTAACGTCACCAGCTACAGAGCTGGCATCGCTCGTGAAAGTGCCCATTTGCCCATTGATCATCCCACGGTTGGTGGCTACCATATTACCGCGTATGTGGCCAGCCGTTTCGATGTGAACGTGGCTTTCAACCGTACCTACGTTGGTGAAGTTCATCGAAGCAACTTCGGCCAAGCTACCATTATATGCGTAGATGGCTCCAACAACCGCACCATTATTGGTGAGGTCGATGCCACCCTTGGTAAGCGTTTTGTGGTTATACATACTAATATAACCGCTTACCGTACCACTATTAGTGATCGTAAAGCCGCCATTATCAATAGCTCCGTTATTGGTTACAGTGACGTTTCGGCCCACGGTTCCACTGCTGCCGTTGATGACACCGAGGTTACCCGTCTTAAGGGTGCCGTTGTTGGTCGCATTGATATCTTGGGCAACATTTCCGTCGTTGGTGACTGTAAGATTGCCATTATCAATAGTTCCGTCATTAGTCATAGTGACATCCTGGCCCACGGTTCCACTGATGGTAACATCGAGTTGGCCAAAAATTTCGCCGTTGTTTTCATTGCTTACATCGACATTCTGTGCCACGCTTCCGTCGTTGACGACATCAAAATTTCCACCGACGCAGTAAACACTCACCGCGCTGATGCTTTGTCCGACAGTTCCGCCATTGATGACACTGAGATTGCCAGCAACGTAATGACCATTTGTTGTGTGAATGTCACCAACTACGGCTCCATTATTGGTGACATCGAAGGTACCGTCGGCCTCGCCATCGTTGGTCGCGTTGAGGGTGCGGCCGATATTTCCCGTGTTGACAACATTGAGGTTGCCACCCATGTAACAACCATTGTATACGTTGAAATCCTGACCAACCGCACCGCTATTGGTGATATCAAGGTTGCCAACAATTGCACCGGCGTCATTGTTACGCGCACTTACATCACGGTCCACCGTCCCGCTGTTGGTAATATAAAGGGCGCCGCCGATTGTGCCAACGCCGCTGTTGGTTGCAAGAATATCGAAACCTACGCTTCCCTCATTGGTGACGCTCATGGAGGAGGTTACCGTTCCTCCATTGATAACGATGACACTTCCCGTAATATTTCCCCCGTTGTCGCACGCTAAAGTGTCAACAGTCCCATTATTTACAATAACAACATCGCCATCAATTGTTCCAAAATTAGCGTTGCGGAGATATTCGGCCGCATGAATATTACCGTTGACGCTGCCACCGTCGACAACGACGTTGAGGTTTCCAACGGTAACTCCGGACGTCGTTGCAATGTAAACATCGCCGTTGACGATTCCATCTTTGGGAACGACGATGGTGAGCGTTCCTGCAATACTTTGCTCGATGCTCACCGTCACAGGCCCCGTGCCTGAATTAATTACCAACGTACCGTTTTTGTCAGTTACACCGGTGATAGTGACGTGTGTGACGTTGGTGGCGTGCGTCTCTTGCCATGCAACGAGACCTTGGCAGCACGCGGAAATTTTGAGGTTGGGCAGATCGGCGTTGGCTGTTTGATCAAGGGAAATGTTGTGCGGGTCAAGAAGATGTTCGCCGCGCGCCCAGTTGAGCGTGTAGGGAAGGGCGATGATGTTGTAGGCTGTCGTGCTTGACGTTTCATCGTACCAGTTTGTTTGTCTCCAGATGGCCATGCCGTGACCGCATTTGTCCAGAGCGACCTGAGGATCGCGCGCGTCGTCGCCGGCAGCAGGTGACCCGGCAGAGAGGTTTTTTGGCTTTCGCCAGCGGTTGTTAAACGTGTCGTATGACGCGCACGAGAGCTCATACGTGCCGGCGGCAAGCGTACCGCTTGTAAGCTGTTGCCAGGCACACAAACCGTTGCCGCGTCGCGTTCGTGCTATCGCCGGATTGACCGCAATCACCCCGTCACCTGAAACTTTGAGGGCCGGCAAACACGCGTTGGGCGGGCAGAGGACAGGCGAGACCTTCTTCGACGGTCGATGGATGATGCGGGTTCGAGAAATCGAAGGATCACCGGGAGCGCCGGCAACGGTGGGTTTACGAGGTGATGGTGGAGCAGCAATCAGCGTCGACAGCGAAAGAAGGGCTGCCGCTAGAACAGAAAGCGCTTGAAGTATCGAATGCGTGGTTGTCGAAACTGCCAGAGGTACACGGACGTACGCGTGCTTCATTGTAAACTTCCTTTATGCTACCGAAGTTAACACGCTATTTTTTCAGACTTTCCTTCAAACACATAACAGGGCGCCGTATCGCGTTGCCACTGGCATGCACGAACACGGCGCCGTTTCAGCACAAGGAGTTTATGCTCGGGGCGGGTTCACACCTGCACACCTACTTTAAACGCTGCGACTACAAGGCGCTATGCGCGCCTTGTAGAGCGTTATGCCCGTGCGCTTTGTGTTTTCGTCATGACTGCCGTCGAACACATCGACAGGTCGCTGCGGTGCAGCAAAGCCGGCAAGGAGGTACGCGAATGGCGCCCCTTCAGTTCTGCACCACGCAAGTGAGCGTACCGATGACGAAACTGCTGTGCCAAAGAGAGGATCGAGACTGAACGTACACGTCATAGCGTTCGAAGCCTTTCTCTTGGTGTAAACGACGATGTCTGCGGGGCAACCATGACCATCTTCGTTGGCCGTGCACGTGAAAGCAAGCGTCAACGGTAGACACGAATTGGCACACAAAAGCGCGTGCTGTGGGCATGCAAGACAATCGCCGGGGAAGGTATCAATGGCGTTTGTTGTGCAGGTACGGTCACCCGCCAGAGCGTTGCCTTTGAGAATCATGCGGTTGGTATCGGCAAGCACGCAATAAAGGCGCGCACCAGAATATAGAGCGCTGTCGGCCATAGCCGGAGAGCCACCGACGGCAAGTACAGGATCTGCGCTGCTCTCGGTGCAGCACCACTTCACGGCCATAACCGTCTCGCTCGCATCGTGCGTCCATGCAACAGGAGCCAGGCCCGAACAGTTGAAAGCCAGAACGCGAACGTTAACGTCGCTACCCGGACCGCAGGGGGCAGCTGCCATAGTGCCACCGATGGCAAGAAGTGGCGTTTGTTGTGCGTAGCGACAGTCTGTGCACCAATCGATGCTATAAATTGGTGCGCCGTGGCTAAACTGAGCTACCTTGCTGATCTTGTTCTGTGAGGCACGTGGATCAAAGGAAACGAGTTGCAGTTCTGGTCCACAACCGCGCGGCGTATCAGAACCAATGGCAAGGAGGTTTTGTGCACAATCGCTCGAGTAACACGTACAGAGCCAGGAGATGCAGTTAACAGGAGCGCCTTGTTTCCAGCAGGCAACGGGCTTGAGCGTGAAGGTTGCGCCGCTGCGCGCGAGGGTGAAAATTGCTACCTCGTTGCCGGTCTCGTCGGCAGTGCCACCAACTGCCAGGTAAGGAGTGCCATTGATGCAGCACCAGGACGCGGCACGCGAACGGTCGGCACGGGATGCCTTGGCGAGGAACATGAGTTGTTCGCCCATGAGCTGGTAGACGCGCACGTCGGCGTCGCATGTGGTGTCACCAACTGCGACTGCAAGGGGACCGCATGAACAACCACATTCTTTGCAGAGCCAGGCAACGGCATTGACCGGGGCACCCAATTCATGACTTTCAAGTAGTATGAGTTCGTTTGTCGCAAAAGGCACCTCGGATTGTGAACGTACGTAGCGACGGCCATAGATAGCATCAACGCCATATCCGCTGATCGCCTGCCACAGTGCCATGGCACCGCCGATTCCATCGGAGGAAATCGCGGGGTTTTGGGCGCTCGCGGGAGTGCCGGAAATGGTGACTGGCTTGAGCCAGGAGTCATTGGCGGCATTGTGCGTGCTCGCCATGATTGCTGAGTCATCAGGGGAAGGGCCCGTTTGCGAGACCCACACGCAGATGGCGTTGCCCTGGCTATCGAGCGTTGCGATGCGCGCAGGTGTCTGCGTTATTACGTTGCCGCTGCCTGAAAAGTCTATTACGGGGCCACGCGTGGTGGGGTCAGCATTGAACGAGCACGATACGACACGATAGTCATTACCGAAGGCCTGCTGCCAAATGAGCGTTACCTTCCCTGGACAACTTACAACGGCCTGCGGATTGATGGCGTCAGAAGTGCCGTTGGACACCAAAATTCCACTACCCGTTGGCATGGTGCCCATAATGAGGTCAAGGACATAGATATCATTAATACCGGCATCGTTGAGTGTTTGCCAGGCGATGACACAGGCACCGCAAGCGTTGGTGGCGATTGTTGGATTGTTGCTGTCAAAGCGCGACGAAAGTGTAAGATCCACAGGACCGTTCCACGCCGGCGAACCACCGGGGCGTATGGCAACGAAAATATCGTTAACGCCTCCATCGCCGCCGTCGCTGCGCGAGCGCAACATGCTCAAGAAATTGGGCATCTGAGCAGCACTCGAAGAGCCTTCTCTGCCGGCACACCATACGACGGTGATGTTGCCGAAGCCGTCGATGACGACGAAGGTCTTAACACCACGCCCTTGAAGTTCATCTGGTAACGCAAGCGGATAGGCAATTACCTGCGGCGTGCCAAGCTGCCCGGTCGCTGGATTATAGTCGGCGGCAACGAGAGTTACCTTAAGGGGTCCAGGCGTTGCCTTGACGCCAATGACGAGGTCCGAGTCATCTTCGGGACACCCCTCCGGACATCCGCCGATACTTGTTGTTATCGCCAGCTCTGTTAGGGTTGTGACAAAGGTGCAGCCGTTGGCCGAACCTAAGGCATCAACGTAGCCATCAAATACAGGGCAGTCACTTGCCATGAAAAAGTCCTGTGGTGCAACTTTGACGGCTCCCTCAAGATCGAGGGCAACCGTTCCTTCGAGTGCAATGGAAACGATGACGGATGTAACCGGCTCGCCAGAAACAGCTACGTTCTCGACGATGGTTGTGTCGAACGTTGCGTACGTATAACCGTCAACGGCTGTGCAGTCCTCAAATGCCCCCTCGCATTCGTTGGTGAGCGTGAAAGGAGCCTTGGCCTCGAAGTAGAGATTCTGTTGTCCTCCATTGACTTTTACAATACCATAAAATGTGAAATCTGCCACCTGTGCCGAATTGGTAAGCATTACGTCGCCGCACGTGCTCGAGTACATGAGGGTGACGATTCCTTCAATAATCACATCGTTACACGCGGTGCCTACGACGTCTGGTGTCAGCGATTCAGTCGCTGGCTCTTCCTGCCACACAGCCACACCGTTGTTGCCGCCGGCAAAAGCCATGATGGGGGCAAGCGCATTGGCAGACTGATTAAGCGAGATGTTAACTGGTGTCGTCCACACGCCGGTTGTGCCGTCATACCACGATGCAAATATGTTATAAACAGGTTGGTTATCAGGAACGTCCTTCTGGTGCGCGCCATTTTTGAGAAAAAGCGTTGTGGCTTGCCTCCAGTAGGCAAAGCCGTTGCCGCAGTCGTCGAATTTTACTTGGGGGTCCTCTGCATCGGAAGCCCCGAAGGGGGTGGTCTTGGATGAAAGGTTGGTTCTCTGAGACCAGCTGTTGCTACAGGCATCGAAGTAGGCTGCAAAGACGTTGTAGGAACCGTCAGGACCACCGATGAGTTGTTGCCAGACTGCGAGGCAATTTCCGTGACGATTTTCCGACACGCACGCATTGATGGCGCCACCATTGAGCGGATTACCCGAAACTGCGTAGGGCGGCTCGTTGAGGCTACGCCAAAAACCGCGAATAAACGCATTGTGAGGTGGGACGCGAAGGACGTTGGTTACGGAACTTTCGCACGCAAAAGCTTGAACAGCTGCGGTACAGAAGACAATACCACGAACGACAGCAAACCAGGGACGGACATAAAGATGCTTCATGCTCGCCTCCTCCTCTCAAAAAGTACGACGACTCTACCTACCCAACGCCCACAAGCTACTCCAGGGATGTGTTGCTGTCAAAAAAAATTTTCATGACGTTTTTTAAAAAGCCGAAATTGGGTGGGTTGAGAACGCCAGCTGCCATCGTTCGGGCGCCGTGAAGGTGTTTGTAGATGGAAAAAGAGGAAAAACGCGGTTATTTTTAGTGTGTTTGGCATGCGTGGACAAGAAGCTCGTCGCGGCGTTCGATGAGAGCGTCCAGATAGGCATCGCATACAAAATGCGCCTCGCGTGGGAAAAAACTTCGTAGGCTTTCCCTGTCAAGACGTACAAGTGCTTCAAGGGCGCGGGATGGGTAGAGATTCGTGAACGAACGCACGAAGTTCTTGCTACGGTCGTGGAATTTTACCCACAGTGCTTTGTCCCAGAAGACGTACGTTAAGGGGCGGTGATGCGCAAGGCGCTCGCAGAGTTCGCGTGGCGCGTGGGGAAAAAGTGCGCGAAGGCAATCTGCTACCGGTTTTTCGATAGTTGCAGCGTTGTCAAAAGGAAATGCTTTAAAGCTTTCTTCGGTTGTGCAGAGGTCGTCGTACCAGACGCGAACTATACTCTCATTCTCTGGCACACCAACACCGCCGCCGGTTTGTGCACTACCGGCGCGGATGACACAATGTGCAAGGGTGAATGACTGATAACACAAAAAAGTGAGAAAAACGGTGGAAACGCAAAAATGGTAAAGGAAAAGAAAATGGTGGAGGCGATGGGAGTCGAACCCATGTCCGCACTACATCAAACCCCAAGCGCTACATGCTTAGTCCCCGCTTTATACCTCACAGACTGCCGCGAAGACGCGACAGTGCCTGAAGACCTGCTTACGTGATACTCTGCGTGCTACGAAGAAGAAAACCTCACACGAAAGTTCTATCTGTATTATACGAATCTGGTATGCCAATAGATACGTACACTAGACAAGTGCGTTGGTCTCTAACCGAGGTTAGGCGACAGCAACGCCAGCAGCAGTATGTGCTGCATTTCTTGTTTTTGACTAATTGTTTAACGAGCACTTAGTCAACGCTCGGCATGCTCTCAAAACCATCAATAACACGTCGAAGCCATTACGCCCCCAATCTCTTGTCCAAACGAGTGGAGCGATCCCACCGAGAAATTTCAAGGAACTCAGTCAAGTATCCTATTGAACTTTACATGTTTATTATACTTTGTATCGAAAACGGCGTCAACTTTTTGTTGTATGTCGTAGTAGCAATGCCAGAACGTCATTTTCAGGACCCATCGGCATCGCCGATTATCAGCTCTCCTTTGTCGTGGATTCATACGTAAGGCGTGCGAAAGCATCCATAAAGGCAAGAGACATTTCCGACGGTTGCGTGTAGACCATGGCAAGAAGGTCCTCGAGGCTGAAGCCCATGAGGAGAGGCCCTCGTTTGCCAACGAAATAGCGCAACGCAGGTTTTTTCATGGTTGCGATTGTATATATGGCATCGGCTACTTCTGATGGCTCGATGCTAAGGTCTTTGAGAAAGCGTGGAAATGTTGCGGCATTAGTGCGCACATAAGGATCTTCGCACGTGTGCTCCGTAGTGACAATGTCGGGCGATGTCGCAAAACCGGTGTTGACGAAGGCAGGTTCAAGAAGACAAAAACGCGGCGATCGTGAGGCACGCTGCTCAAAATCGAACATATCATTCCAAAGCTGAAGCGTGCGCTTGCTCATCGCATAGAGCGCCTGGTAGGGGTAGCCGATTTCGCCATCAAGCGAGCCCACGGTTATAACGCGCGAGAAGTCATCGGCGCCCATGTACGGCAATGCAGCAACTGTCACACGATGAACGCCAAAAACGTTCGTCTCAAAAACTGCAAGCCAATGCTCGCGTGTGGCCTTGATTAAGCGGCCATATTGGCCAATGCCGGCGTTGTTGACGAGGATGTCGATACGCTTGTGGCGCCTGACAACACTCTCGATACAGTGTCGGACGGATTCGTCCGAGCGAACATCAAGTTCCACGAGCTCGTACCCACGTCCCTCGCGCTCAATCGCGCCAGGTTTTCGTGATGTTCCGATGACGGTGCAACCAGCACGAGCAAAGCGTTCACATGTCGCCCTACCTATGCCGCGCGATCCACCCGTGACGAGAACAACACTTCCGGTGATATCGCGGGGATTATCACAACTACGAGGAACCCTCGCAATGACGGCACCGGAGCGCGACGTACAACATGACACCGTGCACCCTCCCTCCTAAACGATACTCCTTCT
>CAVWHE010000004.1:0-217672 GCA_963754845.1 uncultured bacterium | reverse complement strand
CCGCAACCAACATCAATCGCGCAGAGGTTAGCCGTGCCACCGATGTCAACAGTGCACGAATCGGCTACACCACCTACATACACCGTGCAATAATCTGCTGTGCCGTCCATACGCACGCTGCAGTTGCCAGCCCTCGTACCACCACCAACATCAACGATGCAGTCGCCGGTTGTGCTGCCTCTTTGACGCACACGGCGCAATCGCCGGCGATAGCGTGAACATATAACCCGCACTTTTCTGTCACCTTCGCTCCGTGTTTGACGACGATGCTTGTTGTTCCCTTGATGGTGGCGCCGGCACCTATGATAACGGCGAGCGAGAAAATCGTAACGCCGCTTTTCAAAGAACGCTGAAATTACCCTTTATATCGCCAATCACACGGATAACAAGAGGGCGGCGTCCTTGGGAAGTGCCAGCGAGCTATCGCCGCCGCTGATTGCTGTTCCGGCAACCACCATATACGTTACGCCTTCACTGTCCTTCGTCATTGATTGGACGGCAACGTTGACGGAAGCAAGAAATGGGCACGCGGCCCTATTCATGATGCACTGAGCCTCGCAAGCCGGGCTCCGGCACGTGTACCGCAAGCAAGCGCAAGAAAAAGGCTGGCAAGGACTATGAAACTCCGCGCACGAGTACGGGGTGTACGACTCACGCCACGTATGAAAAAGCTCAAAAACACTTCCACGACCACAACGATATCCTCCTACCCGTCCCGCCCTCTGGGGCTCGTCCAGTTTTTGCAATTGCAGAATTTTTGCTGTGCTACCTTGGGTATCACGTTGACTTCCTGAAACTACAAAAACGAAGCTTGATAGCTCAGATGTGCTGTCTGGGAACAGTGTATCATCGATGAAGCAAGGAAGAAAATGTAATCTTCTGGTTTCGCTATTCTCGCTTGGTATTGATTGTGAGTTTTAACGATCACTTCTTGGTGCGAGTTTGCGTTAATGTAATTACCTTTTCTTGGCACAATGCCACATCTTTTGCTATTCTTTATGGGGGAACGTATGACAGTGAGATAGTGTGTGCGTTGCACGGGAGTGCACTGGATAAATTTGGCTTTGCTCAGGGAAGAACCGGAGCGTGTGAGGCGCTCGGTAATAAAAAGGATCCGACGTTTGATGTCGGCAAGCTTATAGTTCTGGATGAGCACGTACGTGCAGTACGCCTTCATGTCGACGAGCTCAGGCACAAGAAAAATGCCCTTGCCGAACGCGGCAAGACCGGTGTTGATGAAAAATTGCGTGAAGAGTCAGTTACGCTCAGCAAAGAACTCAAAGACGCCGAGACGCGTCTTTGTGACGTTGAGTGCACCTTCAACGAAATCTATCTTTCGTGCCCCAATATCCTTGGCGAGAACATTCCAGCCGGTGGCAAAGAGGCGAATGTGGCCGTCAAAGTCGTCGGGCAGAAACCAACATTTTCCTTTCCCATCAAAAACCATCTTGAACTTGGGGAGGCTCTTGGGTGGCTCGATTTTGAAGCAGCTGCGCGCGTGACGGGCAGCCAGTTTGTTATGTACAAAGGCATGGGCGCCAAACTTTTGTACGCGCTCATGATGTTCATGCTCAAAAATAACCTCAAACACGGTTATACCATCACGCTTCCGCCCTGTGTTACGAATGCTAAGTCACTTCTTGTTGCAAGCAATTTTCCCAAGTTTCGTGATCAGGTTTATGAAATCGCTCACGATGGCCTGTATCTTTCGCCGACGGCCGAAGTTGTTCTGACCAATCTCTACCGCGACCATATTTTTGCCGCTGAGGAACTTCCCGTTCGTCTGACCGCGTGGACGAGTTGTTTCAGGCGCGAAGCTGGTGGCTACGGATCCACTGAGCGCGGCCTTATTCGCATCCATCAGTTTGAAAAGGTTGAACTTTATACGTTGTGCGAACCAGATCACGCCGAGGACGAGCATGAACGTATGGTTGCGTGCGCCGAAGATATTCTCCAGCAACTCGGGCTTCATTACCGCATTAGTCTTCTGGCAGCTCAGGATTGTTCGTTTCCTTCTGCCAGGACGTACGACATTGAAGTGTGGCTTCCGGGACAAAATGCCTATTACGAAGTCTCTTCGTCGAGCAACTGTACTGATTTTCAGGCACGCCGCGGATCAATACGCTTCAAGAAATCTGGCATGAAAAAGCCCGAACTTGTGTACACGCTCAACACATCGTCACTTGCCGCACCGCGTCTTATGGTTGCCCTCCTTGAAGTGTATCAGCAGGCTGACGGCAGCGTAAACTTCCAGACGTTCTTAACGAATTTATGCTCTGAAAACGACTATGCTTTCTCAAGATGTTTTAAAAAAAATTGCCCAAATTGAGATCCACACGCGGCGTATCATGAATAGCACGCTCATGGGCGATAGTCGGTCGGCCCAGAAGGGTTCGGGATTTGAGTTTAATCAAATCCGCGACTATCAGATGGGTGACGATGTCCGTTTCATTGACTGGCGAGCGTCGGCACGAACAAATAAACTTCTTGTCAGGGAATATATCGAAGAACGTAGCAGGACGGTCATAGTGCTTCTTGATGTTCTCGCGTTCGACGTACTTTACCTCGGGTACGCTTCTCCAAGGCCGACGTCATGCAACAAGTTGCAGCTATCCTTGCTTTCGTAGCCGGTAAGCAAAGATCGTGTTGGGCTTATACTTTTTTCCGATATCGTCGAAGCTCTTGTTCCACCCGCACTCGGGCATGCGCACGTGCGCACGATTTTAGAGCACATTTTTGCCCATGCATCGCGAGGGGTGAAAACTAACGGTGCTGTTGCCCTCGAACGTCTCATGAGCATGAAAAACCGCAATGCGGCGGTTTTTGTTATCTCCGATTGCATCGACGATAGGATGGATGACGCATTGCGAATGGCCGCACGTATTTACGAGCTTGTTGTTATTCGCTGCCTCGATCCCCTTGAGCGTCATCTGCCTTCGGTCGGCTTTCTCAATGTCCACGACCCAGAAACGGGTATTGAGTGCGTCATTGACACACGAAAACGATCGGGCAGACACGTTCGTTCGTTTCTTGATCACAGGGCCGGTCAGCAGGGCATGCTCTACACAAAGTATGGTGTCGGATGCTTCGATCTTGCCAATAGTGAGACGTTTGTCGGTGACGTCGTGAGATTTTTTAGGCGGCGCATGGCCTACTAGTGTTGGTGAGGTTTTACGGGTGGTGTGCGCATGAAAGATTTTTTCGATATTTACGACATTGAGTACGTGCCGTGGTGGCAACGTTCGACGACGAAAATTGTTGCGTTGGTTGCAGCTGTCGCCGTGTGTGCGCTCATCGCTGTTTACTTTGTGCGTCTCATCATGAAGCGTCACAAGCCGCTGACGCCCTGGGCAGAGGCGCGTAAGGCCCTTGAACTTTTGAGTGTGCCCGCCACGCTCAATGAAAGCACGGGAAAAGTTTTTTATACGCGCCTCGTCGACGTCATAAAGAAGTACATTCATCGACGCTATGGTTATGACATAGAAGGCAAAACCGACCGTGAGATCATCAATTGTCTTGGACAGCACGTTTCTTTTCCGCGTGATCTTCTGCCTGTTTTAAGCGATATTCTTGATCACGGTCTTCATGTAAAATTTGCCCGCGAGTTGGGAGTTGCCGAGCACATGAAGGCCGACATCGAGCTCGGGTTGCGTCTCGTCAAAGATACGACTCCACCGGATAACGCGTAATACACTGCATGGCCTTGTGGGCTGCGCGCGAAAGGGTTTCTTGTGCATTTTACACCGCAGGATCGCGCGTGTTCGCTCTACATTCACTGGCCTTTTTGTCGCTCGCGATGTTCGTATTGTCCTTTCACAGCGTTTGCACAGCGCGAGTGCCAGATGAAACGTTATACGCAGGCACTCATGACCGAAATATCTCTCTTTGCCGCGCAAGTGCCGTCTACGAGCCTCGTAACGATCTACGTGGGTGGCGGAACACCGAGTACGTGGCCCGACCAATTACTCCTTGACACGTCTGATAGAATAAGAAATGTAGTATGCACACAGTTGCTCACTGAAGTTACTATCGAGGTCAACCCCGGTTCAGTACTTCAGCATCAGCCGGCGTTCTGGAGGAGTATTGGTATCAACAGGCTTAGTATCGGTGTTCAGTATGGTGACGATGAAATACTTGCAAAGCTTGGACGTTATCAAAAAATGACCGATGTATACGGGCTTCTTTCCTTGGCCTCGCGCGAGTTTGACAATATCTCGGTTGACCTTATGCTTGGTTTGCCTGGCGTTGAGCGCGGCGACTGGCAGCGCTTTATCGCTGAGGTTGTCTTGTGGCCTGTGACGCACGTTTCCATGTACTGCCTCACGGTATACGAGCGAACGCCGCTCCACGAGCAGGTCGCTCGTGGGCATGTTCTTTTACCAGACGACGATGAGGTGGCGGCTATGTACTGTTGGTCGGCAGATTTTCTTGAACGTCACGGATTTAAACGTTATGAGGTGTCGAGTTTTGCGCGTACCACCTATGAATCGCGCCATAACGGTATTTACTGGGACAGGAAGCCCTACAAAGGGTGTGGCGTTGCTGCATGTTCCTTCGACGGAGCGAGGCGCTTTAGAAATAATGATGATCTTGAAGGTTACATGACAAGCGTCGAGTGTTCGGGCGATCCCATTGTGTTTTCTGAGCATCTTTCTCATGAGGAGGTTCGCCATGAAGTCATTATGCTCGGCCTCCGCCGGGCACGTGGCGTTTCTTATCACGAGCTCACGCACACTAAGACGCCTGATGAATGTGATATCATCAATAAAAAAATCGAACAATTCTGCCAGGCTGAACTCATGAGCAGGGTTGGCGACTGTCTTGTGCTAACAAACGCTGGATATATCGTTGAACAAAGGATTGCAGCCGAACTCTATAAAACTATCGTTGAAGTAAAGTCATATCACGACAGGAGAGACGTGACGCGAAGATGAATGTGAGGTTTTCTGTTTTTGTTGCGCGGGAGTGTTTATGGCAAAACATGTGGGCATCAAACTTCCAGAAGATTTGGCAAAGATCCTCAAGGCAAGCAGAACTGTTGCGGTTCTGGCAACGTTTTCCGAAAGTGGCCTGCCACATACGACGCCGATTCAGTGCATTTACCCTAAAGGCCTGGAGAGTATTTTAATATCCATTTACAAGGAGCACACCGGCTACCACAACATGGTGTGGCAAAAGAAAGTCATGCTCTGTTTCATGGACGAGGGCAATACTGCGTACAGCATCCTTGCACGTGCCGGTGTTGTACGTGCACCATCGTTGGTTCACCCATTAATGAACATCGTGCGCCTCGATATCATAGACATCAAAAGCGACCGGTCGGTTCTCGTGAAAGTTGACAAGGGCATTCAATGGTCATACGTTTCAAAGGAAGCCGAGGAGCTCTCGCGAGCGCTCATTAATGAGCTCAGGGAACTTGCCGAAACATTGTGATGCGACGAGGTCTGTGATGGGTAGTCGAGGAGTTGTCATGCGCAGAGTTGTGTGCTGTATTCTTGTTGGCATCGGTGGTGCTGCCCTGTGTTCTGTCGTCCAGGCAGGATCTTCGGAAGCCGCACGTGTGGGCGGCAACATTGCAAAAGCTAGCGAAGAAAAAACCCGTTCGGGATGGCACGATACCAAATTCCCCGGAGGAGGAAGTGTCGCGGAAACGCCTCCTGTACCGACGTCGCAACAGGCGGCACCAGCGGTACAGACACCGGCTCCGCAAGCAGCGGTACAGACCCCTGCTTGGCAGGTACCAGAAACAGCAACTGCGAAATCTGCATCCCCTACACCGTCGACATACGCAATTGAGCCCAAAGCGTCAGCCCCGCAGGCGGCATCTCAGGCACCAGCTGCCGGGACGACCTTGGAGCAGGCGGTGCCAGCGGTACAGACCCCTGCTTGGCAGGTACCAGAAACAGCAACTGCGAAATCTGCATCCCCTACACCGTCGACGTACGCAATTGAGCCCAAAGCGTCAGCTCCGCAGGCGGCATCTCAGGCACCAGCTGCCGGGACGACCTTGGAGCAGGCAGTGCCAGCGGTACAGACCCCTGCTTGGCAGGTACCAGAAACAGCAACTGCGAAATCTGCATCCCCTACACCGTCGACGTACGCAATTGAGCCCAAAGCGTCAGCCCCGCAGGCGGCATCTCAGGCACCAGCTGCCGGGACGACCTTGGAGGATGAAGTCAAGGCCATCGATACCATGGAACTTGAGCAACCGGAGGGCAATTGGCTCAACAAACGCGTTTGGTGGGAGCGCGCAAAAGACAAATACAAGGATGTCCGTATTGCCTTTGGTGAAATCTTTGAACTGCGCCTCAAATTCTTCGAAAAACGTTCGCAGCTCGATCGAACACTCTTCGGACCATTTTATCAAGAAATCGGTGTTGAAGAAGGAGCGCTTCGCGAAGTTCTTACCGGGCTCATGGAGTACATCGAAAAGGATCGTGAAGAAGAAGGTTATTCGTCGGAAGATGATAGAGAATTTCTCGAAAAAGTTTCAGCTGCCAAAGGTCAGCTTGAGCAACTCAAACTCGATATTGATGCCATAAGTAAAATCGACGTGGCGGTTGATAAAGCTATCACGCTCCTGACGACCAAGGTCGGCGAGGCGCACAACTTTGAACGCTCTGCCTGGGATGAATTTGAAACTATCGCTCAGGAACTCAGTGACACACGCGCTCGCCAGCATTATTACGTTGTCGATGGCCTTCAAAAGAACCTCAAGGACCTGCGTACGTATATAAGCGGGGAGTTTTCTACCTACTTTGACAATCTCGCAAAAACAGCCCAAGAAAAGGCTGATCACGCAAAAAAGACGGTTCAAGAGCTTAAAGATCGCGGCATAGATTTGAAAGAACAGGCAGCGAATCTTGTCGAGGAAACCCGCGAAGAGGAAGATGACGAGGAAGCACGACGTGCCGCCGAAGAAAAGGCGCAACTTGAGGCAAAGAAAAAGGCAGCAGAAGCTGCGGGCGGCAGCCTCATTACACGCATCTTCACGGGAATCGTCGCATTTTTTTCGTCGGCATTCAAAGCCCTATGGAACGCGCTTTTCGGATGGTGGTTGCATAAAAGACTCTAACAAACTCACGCTTGGTTGCCGACACACCGGGTATGGCGGTATCGTAGTGAATCATGAGGACGTTGGCCTTGTTCACATGTCTGAAGGCGGCTGTGGCCTACCCGATCTTCAAGCGCCAAGAGAGCATACCCTCCAACGTCATGAACGTATGCTTGGACAAGTTCGGCGGCCGGCCCTTGCCTCCTATGCACGATGTCCGCTCAGCGAACCTTATGACGACCGATCTTGTGCAGCTGTGGCGAAGTGTCCAGCGAAAAATTTAAGGTAAAAAAGTTCGAGGAAGGCGAGTCCGCTGCCACCGTTTTTAACGTGAACATCGAGACGATACATGTAGTCAAGGGCTTTTTTAAGTTCAGCGGTGTCGGCCTGGCGCCAGCCTGTTTGAAGGTATGAGAATGGTAGCCGGTATGCCATTGCACGCGCCTGGGCATGAAGCGAACGTTGGGAGAGCAGGGCGAAGTTATAAGCGTTCCACAGAACGTCTGCCCAGTAAGCGATCCACACGAGGTGGCCGCGCTTGTCAGCGATTTCATGCCAAAGGCAAAAAAAACTTCCAGCATTGCGTGCAAAAAAGCGCTTGCTGAGCTCAAAAAAAGGTATATCGCGGTCGCATATGAGATCGAGCCAGCGGCAGGCGAACGCGATCGTATCATCGCCGCCCACGGCCGCGTACTGGCAGAGCATACACGCCAGCTCAAGGGAAATTTTTCTGCCTTGACTGATAAAATTGGCAAGAATATCGACGCTGCCGCGTGCCGATGCTGGCACAACAAGTTCAGCTACACGGACAAACACCGTAGCGTCGACGGCGTCAGGGATATGAACGTACCGTGCTCCATCGGACCGTGCCGCGACCGGGCCGGCGAAGCACATGAGGCGATGGGGACCAGTGTATGCGTGCGCATACGAGAGCCAGTGTAATCGCTGCTTTACATCGAGGGTTTCGATGTTTTTTAGCCAGTAACACATACTTTGGCCGAGAAATGGGACTGAAAGCAACGTGAGAGCCTCTTCGCGCCGCATGTTTGCCATGTCAAGAGGTCGAAATGGGCCGATGGACACTCGCTCGCAGGCTTTCGAAAGCATAGAAAAAAAGAGTAGCGGACAGGTGGTGCCAACAAAAACAACGACGGGATGTGCGTCCCATGAGGAGTGGTCACGTGCTACGCCAAGAAACGCAGTCAAATCCATGAGTCAGCTAAGGGGCCCGGCCGAGACGGTTTTTGAGACAAAACATGGGCGCCTCGACGTTACCAGGACTTTGATCGGTTGAGGCACAGTTCCAGGACCCTTCGAGACTTGCGAATACACCTTTGATGGCAGAGGCGGCAAGCGTATGCATCTTTTCGACATCGCTCCACGTGACATGAACATTTTTTTCGACCGATCCTTGGATCTCAACAACACCGCCGGCTGATGTTACGGCAAAGTTGAAGTCGACGTCGGCGTTGTTATCCTCGGCACCATCAAGGTCGACAAGAACGCAGCCATCGACCACACCGACAGAAACCGCGGCAACCTTTTCCACGAGAAACGGCTGTTGTAAAGTTTTGTCGGCAAGCCATCGCTCCTGCGCCAACGAAAGAGCGATGCAGCCACCGGATATGGCTGCCGATCGCGTTCCGCCGTCGGCCTGCAGAACATCACAATCAATGGTGATTGTGCGTTCACCGAGAGTGCTTAAATCAACAACGGCACGGAGTACGCGACCGATGAGTCGCGAAATTTCGACGGCACGACCACACCGCTTTTGGACCACTGATTCACGAAGTGTGCGCACCGTCGTTGCCATGGGCAGCATGGCGTACTCAGCAGAGAGCCACCCAGTGCGGCTCCCCTTGAGAAAAGGCGGGACGCCCTGTTGGATGCTTGCCGAGCAGAGAACCCGCGTTTGCCCCACGTTGAGAAGAACGTTGCCGGGAGCATAACCAAAGGCGTCGTGGACGACACGGATCGGACGTACCCGATCGGGGGGACGCCCATGCATTCTCGCGCCATGCACACGCACTGCTGCGCGGTCAACCATAGCCCCACACCCCCTAAGCTCCCTCTCCCTCGAGGAGACGAAGCCGTATCTTGCCTGTTACGGCATCATAATCGACAACCTCTACACTCACAACGTCATCAAGCTTGAAATGCTTGGCAAACGTCCGCTGGTACTGTCGCGGAATGTTAGATATATGAACGAGCCCATCCTGGCCCGGGACAAGTTCCACGAACATGCCAAACTCAGCAAAGCGACGGATCTTTCCGTGGTAGCGCGCACCCTTTTCGATTTTACCGGCGAGGGTATTAATCCAGGCGGCTGCTCCCTCGATATCGGCGCCCGGAACACCGTAAATTTTGACGAGCCCGTCGGCTTCGACACTGATCTCAGTCTTTGTTTTTTCAGCTAATTTCACGAATTGTCTTGCCACCGGTTCCAATGATGGCGCCGATTTTGTCGGCATCAATCCTGAGCGTCGAAACCTTCGGCACCAGATCCGAAAGCTCGCGGTTGGGAACACTCATGACCTTGCACATTTCTCTGATGATATGAATCCTTCCGAGACGTGCTTGTTCAAGGGCGGCCTCAAAAATGGCGCGCGTCAGACCCCCCTTGTACTTAATATCCATTTGGATGGCCGTTATGCCCTTTTCGGTACCAGCAACTTTGAAATCCATGAGGCCAAAAAATCCTCGAAGCCACAAATATCTGAAAGTATCTTAAAGTTGCCGTGTCCGTCCATGAGAAGACCCATGGCAATGCCACCAACCATGGCCTTAATAGGAACGCCGGCCTGCATGAGAGCCATTGTTGCTCCGCACGTGGTTGCCATCGATGACGAGCCGTCAGATTCGAAAATGTCGGAAACTACGCGAATGGTGTAAGGGAACGATTCTTTGGGCGGCAACATGTTCTTAACCGCTGCGGCAGCCAAATGACCGTGGCCGATATCGCGACGGCTCGGACCACGCATAGGACGCGCCTCACCCGTCGAAAAGGGCGGGAAGTTGTAATGGAGCATGAAGGTACCCGAAAATTCCCCATCCTCCATGAGCTCTTCGATGCGTTGTTCGTCCTGCCCGCTACCGAGTGTCACACTCACAAGGGCCTGCGTGCTGCCGCGCGTGAAAAGTGCCGAACCGTGCGTGAAGGGCAGGGGACCGACCTCGACGGTAACGCGGCGAACCTCATCAAATGCGCGGTCGTCTATGCGCTTGTTGATCGCAAAAATCGTGTCGACGGCCTTCGCGCGAAGTCGCGTATCAAAAATGTAATCGACCACCGTCGACGAAATTTTCTCTTCCTCGATCTCCTTTTTAAACTTCTCGGCCAAAGTACCACGAATAAGCTCGATACGCCCATCGCGGCTCGTTTTGTTGGCAACGAAGAAAGTCTCTATCTCCTTCGATGTCAGGACCTCATCGACGCGTCGTTCCCAGAGGGCCCAGTCAAAGCCGAATTTGCACGGTGCTTCGTGCTTGGGTTTGCCAATGTCCTTCTGAATGCTCGTTTGCCATGCCACGAGTTTTTTGATGGATTCGTGGGCCGTGAACATAACGTCAACGAACTCTTGTTCGGACATTTCGCAGGCATTACCTTCGACCATGCAAATGCCATCGGCCGTTCCGGCAATGACAAGCTTGACGTCGGATTTCATGCTGTCGGCATATACAGGATTAATGATCCATCGGCCATCAAGACGCCCAACTTCAACAGCGCCCACGGGTTCCAAGAAGGGAATGGGCGAAACGGAGAGAGCAAGCGAGCTCGCAACGAGGGCGAGAGTATTGGGGGAATGTTCCTTGTCGACTGAGTAGACCGTAGCAACTATTTGAACCTGTTCGAAAAAATTTGCCGGGAAAAGCGGACGCAACGATCGGTCGATGATGCGGCCCGTAAACACCTCTTTGTCAGTCGGACGACCTTCACGCTTGTAATACCCGCCGGGAATTTTGCCGGCAGCAGAAAATTGCTCGCGATATTCAACAGTCAATGGTAAAAACCGGGAAATTCTTTTGTCGGTTCTGAGACGACAGTCGCTAAAACAACGGTTCCGCCGTGCCTAAACCATACGCTCCGTCAGCTTGATTGGCAACAAGACCTATCTCAACTTCGTATCCGAACTCCGTGAGCTTGGAACTTCTTTACCATGAGACCAACCTATCCCTTAACTGATCGGATATTATGCAACAAGCTGCTGCCACGCCATCCATGATGGTTACCTTTTGAGCCCCAAGCGACTAATAACCTCGTGATACTTTGCGCCTCATCGTTTCTCTCAAGATAGCTCAAAAATTTTTTCGCCGTGCGACCTTTACAAGGAATCCCCTCTTGGACGAAAAATCCTTTGGATTATCCTTGAAATGCTCAGTTAACGAGCGAATATCTTCAGTGAACAAAGCAATCTGGACCTCAATGGATCCAGTATCGGCGGAACTCTGTGCAAATTCACGCATTAACTTCTGCTTTTATACCTTTGCTTACTGCCATAAAACTCCCCTAGCGAGCTGGCAACAAAACACCACACGAGTTTTAAAGAACCGACCACCATGATCGAAACTGGTAGGCGCGAGCGGGATTGAACCGCTGACCCCTGCTACGTCAAAGCAGTGCTCTACCGCTGAGCTACGCGCCTATCACATCTACACCTTTAGTATATCAAATTTAACCAATATTAATAGTTTTTGATTCTTCTTGTTGCGCTTGCCGTTCCAAATCAGTCAATCCATCACCAAGTGATCTTCTGTCTGAACGACGGAATACCGGTTCCGGTTGGAATCAATTTGCCAACAATTACATTTTCCTTCAAGCCATAAAGATGATCAACTTGTCCATGAAACGCTGCCTCACTCAAAATTCGTGTCGTTTCTTGGAACGAAGCAGCAGAAATAAAGCTTTCAGTGCCGAGCGAAGCCTGCGTAATACCCATGAAGACAGGTTTGGCAATCGCAACACGCTTACGCTCAGCCTGCATCAAGGCATTAACTGTCTTAAAATGTATACGATCTACACGATCACCAACAAGAAAATCAGTATCTCCTGAATCAATAACACGAACTTTACGCATCATTTGACGTGCAATAAGTTCGATATGACGATCATTAATATCAATGCCTTGAAGACGATAAATTTCCTGGATTTGGTCAACGAAATATCGCTGAACAACATCAGGCCAAGAATTCGTCAAGAGATCATGCAAGAACAGGCGTACCCACCGTTAGTTGATCACCGGCATTGACTTTGTCTCCATTGAGCAACATTGAGCTGCTTGCCGGGAGCTACAAAATAATCAAATGACTCAGCTGCGAAACAACACTTATCTTACGCAATCCTCGGTGCATGCCGCCAAAAACAACTTCGCCCTCAATATCGGAAACGATGGCGGGATCTTTTGGAATACGTGCTTCAAATAATTCAGCAATACGCGGCAAACCACCGGTAATATCGCGCGTTCTATAAAGTTCACGAGGCGTTTTGACAAGAATATCACCAGCTTCAACCTGCTGACGTTCATGAGCAATCAAATATGAACCGGCAGGCAAGTGATAGAGCGCAATTTCGTTGCCATTTTTATCAAGAATTGCAATTGCTGGCTGATACTTGTCACCTTTGTGTTCGAGAACTATGATAACTGGATTTGCCTGTTGCTTCATCAAAACGTTCCTGGACAGTAACATTTTCAACCATATCAACATAGGATACATACCAGCTCTTTCAGTGCACAAAACACGGCTATCTGGATCCCATTCGACAAGTTTGGTTCCGGCTTTAACCTCCTGCCCATCTTCGACGTAATAATCGAACCATACTCCATGATCATGACTTTGCAGTTCACGTTCATCCTTGGAGAAATGACTAAGCGACCTTTACGGCTCATGACAACGGATTGGCCATGGCGGTTTTTAACGGTTCTGATGCCACGCCATGCAACAATACCATCGCTTTTTGCGATAAAAAAGGCTGACTTGCAAGACCGCTTGCCGTACCACCGATATGGAATGTTTTCATGGTCAGCTGTGTACCAGGTTCACCGATCGACTGTGCGGCAATAATACCTACTGCTGTACCCACATCGACAGATCTACCCTTAGAAAAATCATATCCATAACACTAGGCACATACACCGCGTTTTGCCTGGCATGTGAGGACCGAGCGAACTTTGATGCTGTCGACAGCTGAATCTTCAAGTTTTTCAACATCGTGTCTTTGTATATTACGTGACCTTGCTTGAAGAGCACTGCGCCCGTGACTGAATCTTTAACATCAGCAGCAAGAACACGCCCAAATACACGTGTTGGCAGAGGATAAAGCACATCACCAGAATCTCTAAGCGCTTCGACGGTAATATAGCCAAATGTTTTACAGTCATGCTTGTGACAACTACATCTTGAGCAACATCAACTAATACGACGCGTCAAATATCCAGAGTTTGCCGTTTTTAATGCGGTATCAGCTTGACCTTTACGAGCACCGTGCGTCGAAACGAAATATTCAAAAACGGTTAAACCATCTTTAAAGTTATTTTTAACAGGAGTTTCCATGACTTCACCGGTGGCTTAGCCATAAGACCTCGCATACCAGAAAGCTGACGAATCTGCTCCTTGACCGCCACGGGCACCCGACTCAAGAATCATAAAAACGGGGTTGAATGGACGAACAGCTACGATTTTCATTGAGAAAGATGCTTTATCCTGGGTTTCAAGTTCATTATACATGGCTTTGGCAACATCATTACTTGCGTTCCACCAAATACTCAATACTTTGTTGTAACGTTCACCGTTGGTGATGATACCGTCAAGATACTGTTTTTCAACTTTTTGAACTTCTTTGTCGGCTTTTTCGATGGAGCTTGCCTTGTTTGCCGGAACAATAAGATCGTCAACAGCAAATGAAAGTCCGCCAACCGTGGCATGATAAAAACCCATCCTTTTGATTTTATCAAGGCACGCGACAGCGCTTTCGGTTCCAAAACGATAATAAATTTTTTCAACGAGTTTGGCCACGTCAGATTTTTTCATTATCTTGTTGATCCAATAAAAATCGGATCCCTCCGGAAGTGCTTCGTAAAGAAAGACGCGGCCAACTGTCGTTTGAACCATCTGACCGTTGAGGCGAAGGTTAATTTTGGCATGCAAATCAACACTGTCATGCTGGAAGGCGCAGACAACTTCCTGCACGTGCGCAAAAATGATCCTTCACCACGAACGTTTGAGCGTGCTTTAGTCAGATAATGCAACCCAAGAACCATGTCTTGCGAAGGAACCGCGACGGGTTTGCCATTGGCTGGCGACAGAACATTATGCGTCGACAAAATAATCTTTTTTGCCTCTTCTTGAGCCAGATGACTGATAGGGATGTGTACTGCCATCTGGTCACCGTCAAAGTCGGCATTAAAGGCTGCGCATACAAGAGGATGGATTTTGATAGCTTTTCCATCGACGAGAATAGGGTAAAAAGCCTGAATGCCAAGACGATGGAGTGTCGGCGCGCGATTGAGAAGAATGGGTCGTCCATGAACAACGTCTTCAAGGACACCCCAAATTTCAGGATCAAGTTCTTCGACCATTTTTTTCGCAATGCGGAAGTTGGGGGCAATTTCGCGAGCAATGAGTTCGGAAAAAACATAGGGCTTGAAAAGCTCAAGGGCCATAATTTTGGGGATGCCGCACTGATCCATACGTAGTTCGGGGTCGACAACAATGACCGAACGGCCAGAATAGTCGACACGGCGACCAAGGAGATTTTGCCGAAAGCGTCCCTGTTTGCCGCGAAGCATTTCGCTGAGTGATTTTAAGGGTCTGCGGTTAGTTCCACGAACAGGCTGGCCGCGGCGACCATTATCGATCAGCGCATCGACTGATTCCTGAAGCATGCGCTTTTCATTTTTGATAATAACGGCAGGAGCTTCGATTTCATAAAGGCGCTGCAAACGAATGTTTCTATTGAGTACACGACGGTATAACTCATTGAGATCTGAACTCGCAAAGCGACCACCTTCAAGAGGAACGAATGGACGCTAATCTGGCGGCAGTACGGGAAGAACCTCGAGAATCATCCATTCGGGACGTAAATTGGCATGCAGAAGGCCGGAAAAGACACGAATGCGCCGCATGATTTTCAAGCGCGCAGCAACCGAAGCCGTTTTGCGTACTCAACTTCAAGTGCGTTGACTTCAGCACGCAGATCGATGAGTTCAAGAAGGGCTTTAACGGCACCAGCACCCGTATCAGCTTTAAACTCAGTATCGATAGTACCGCTTTCAAGATATTTTTCATATTCAGCACTGCTCAAAATGTTTTGCTGGGATAGGGTGAGCGACCTTGCTGGATGACTATGTATAGCATCATAATAAATGACACGCTCAAGATCCTTCACCGGCATGTCGATAATGAGGCTGAGATAGCTTGGAATACCTTTGAGGTACCAAATGTGGCACACAGGGTCAACGAGTTAATGTGTCCCATGCGCTCGCGACGAACACGTGCCTGAATTACCTCAACGCCACATTTTTCACACGTAATACCGCGATGTTTCATGCGCTTGTATTTGCCACAATTGCATTCCCAGTCCTTTACGGGACCAAAAATACGAGCACATAAGAGGCCATCGCGTTCAGGTTTAAGAGTTCTATAGTTGATCGTTTCAGTTTTTTTGACTTCACCATATGACAAACTTCTAATTTTTTCCGGAGAAGCAAGACCAACCCTGATGGCATTAAACTGAGAAATACTGACATATTCCTTAAAGCGCTCGAGCATTCCTCTGTTATTCACCAATTTTCTCCTTGCCGCTCTTGAATAAATCAACCTGGATTCCCAAGCTCTGAAGTTCTTTGATAAGTACGTTAAATGATTCTGGTACGCCAGGCTCAGGAACTTCTTCACCACGAACAATTGCCTCATACACTTTATGTCGACCGGCAACATCATCTGATTTGTACGTCAACATTTCCTGGAGGGTATAGGCAGCACCGTGGGCCTCGAGAGCCCAAACTTCCATTTCACCAAGTCGCTGGCCACCGAGTTGTGCTTTACCACCGAGTGGTTGCTGCGTTACGAGTGAGTACGGACCAACCGATCGAGCATGAAGTTTATCATCAACCATATGATTCAACTTCATCATGTAAATTGCGCCAACCGTTACTGGCTGATCAAAATATTGGCCCGTTCGACCATCACGAACATAAAGGTACCCGTTGAAGGCAACCCGAGGCTTTTGAGAAGTGGCTTGATATCAGTTTCCCACTGAGCACCATCAAAAACTGGTGTCTGGTAAAGCATACCGTCGCGCGCCATCCGTGCGAGCAAAATCAAGAAGTCCTTCCTGGCCGAGTGATTTTTCAAGTGATGCGATTATATCGGCGCCCACGTACTGTTCAAGCTCTTTTTTGACGGCTTAAAAACTATGCATTCTTGAGGAGTTCTTCAAATTCTTTCCAATTTTCCACCCGGCAAGACCAAGCGCAGTTTCTAAGATCTGCCCAACGTTCATACGTGAAGGAACACCCAGTGGATTGAGAACAATATCAACTGACGTTCCATCGTCAAAGTAAGGCATATCCTCACGGGGAACAATAGTTGAAACAACACCTTTGTTTCCATGACGACCAGCAATTTTGTCACCAACTGAAATAGGACGCTTCATGGCAATATATACTTTGACAACTTTGATAACGCCCGAAGGCAACGTATCACGCTTCTTGAGCTTATTGATACATTCTTGCTTGAGACCGTTGAGGGCCATGACTTGTTTGTCAAAGGCAATCTTTGAGCTTGAGCGATATCTTCATTGACTGATTCCTCTTTGGCTTTGTATTTCAAAGAGCTGCTGCAAGCGTCTTAGTGTTGCAAGCTTCGTGCATGTCAAAAATACCTTTCTTGGAGAACTGCTTTGCTGACGCGTGGCCGCCGGCTTTTGATCTAACGAGTTTTTCAATAACTTGTTCGGCAACCATTGCCTCGAGGAATTTAATGCGCGCGGTAAAATCAGCCTCAAGTTTATCGATTTGTTTATTAATTTCTTCACGATAACGTTTGTCTTTTCTGATGCCGCTGCGCGAAAATATTTTAACATCGATAACTGTACCTTCTGTTCCTGGCGGCACACGCAATGATGTATCACGCACTTCGCGGGATTTTTCACCAAATATTGCACGCAACAACTTCTCTTCAGGAGAATACTGAATATCACCCTTGAGCGTAACCTTGCCTACCAAAATATCACCAGGCTTAACGCGAGTACCAATACGAACAATACCGTCTTCATCGAGACTTTCAAGCATTGGTAGCGCTCACATTGGGAATATCGCTTGTAATTTCTTCAGGACCAAGCTTTGTCTCGCGCGCATCGACAACGTATTCATCAATATGGACAGAAGTAAGAACATCTTCGGCAACCAGATCGCTTGTTGAAGTACAATGGCGTCTTCAAAGTTATATCCATGCCAAGGCATAAACGCAACGAGTAAATTGGACCCAAGTGCCAGTTCACCGTTGACGATGGCAGCCGCCATTAGCTGAGTGCATCGCCAGCTGCAACTCTGTCGCCGACTTTGACGATCGGAGTTTGATGAATCCACGTACTGTAGCTGGACCCCTGAAACTTCCTTAGATGATAGATATCAATACCATGCGCCATCCAATCATCAATGTCGCGAAATTGTTCCGGATCTGCGCGAACAACAATCTTTTCTGCAGAAACATATTCAACGTAACCGGCACGCTTGGCAGTTATGATCGAACCTGAGGCTTTGACAATAAACTCTTCCATGCCCGTGGCAACGAGCGGCGGTTGCGGCTGAATAATTGGAACGGCTTGACGTTGCATGTTTGCACCCATCAAAGCACGAACTGCGTCATCATGTTCCAAGAATGGGAATCAATGCCGAAGAAACCGAAACAAGCTGTTTGGGAGACAGATCCACATAATTGACTGACTCTGCATCGACATACAGATAGTTGCCCTGATGGCGAACAAGAACCTTATCATCGCTGAAGTTTACCGGTTTCCGGATCAACAGCATCAGCCTGAGCAATATAGCAATCGGCTTCGTCAAATGCATCAAGAAATTCAACTTTATTTTGAATTTTTTATTAACAATGGGACAATATCCGGTTTCGATAAAGCCCAATTCATTAACCATAGCATAAGTTGATAAGCGACGAAATAAGACCGATCGTTTGACCTTCGGGCGTCTCAATAGGACAAATACGACCGTAGTGCGACGTATGAACGTCACGAATTTCAAACGTCGCACGATCTTTCATGACACCGCCGGGCCCGAGAGCTGAAAGCCTTCGTTTATGGGCAATTTCCGAAAGAGGATTTGTTTGATCAACAGGCTGCGAAAGTTGCCCAAGACCAAAAAATTCACGAAAAACGATACTCAAAGGACGTACATTCAAAAAATCCTGCGGCATGAAAGCACCGTGAAGATCCTGGCTTCTAAATCGCTCACGCACAATGCGCTCTATACGCGTGAGTCCCACATAAATCTGATTGGTCATGAGCTCGCCAACAAGACGCACGCGACGATTGCCAAGATGATCAATATCATCAAGCTCGCCCTCGCCACGTTCGCGCAAATTAATGATGTACTTGAATTGTCGCAATGATATCTTCTCGGTGAGAATCGTCACATCATCAGGAACTAGAAAGATTGAGCTTTCTATTCATGCGAATACGCCCGACAGCCGTCAGATCGTACAAGACGCGGATTGAAAAATAAGGCTTCAATTCGCTCTTTAATTTCTTTAATTGATGATGCATCGCCAGGCCACAATTTCGCATGAACATCTTTAAGAGCCTCGTCTTGCGAAAAACAACGATCCTGCGCCAACGTCATGGCAACGGTTGGTTGCTGGACATAACCAGATGCTGAACTAAGTCAAAAGTTAATGCTGCCATATTTTTGAAACTTGTCATAATGTTCTTCAGTAAATATTTGACCCTGTTCAACAATAACTTCACCGGTTCGCGGATCAACAACATCGCGGCCAAACACACGATTAACAAGGCTCGCTTTACGCAAGATAAACGTTTAGACACCGGCCTCTTTGAGTCTTCCTAAGAATCTCAGGTGATACGTTTACCCAAGAATGCTTCCTCGAGATTTTCAGGCAACATATCCCGCTCAATACGTTGACCAATAAGGGTATCATCAATCTTTTTGTAAAAGACACCATTTTTGACGTGTAATCGTGTCAAAGACATAAAAAAGTAGCAATAATTTCGTCGCGGGCGAATGCCAAGCGCCTGCAAGAAATGTTGTAACGAGAATCTTCTTTTTTTTGTCTATACGGACGTAAAGATAATCATTACTGTCAAATTCAAAATCAATCCATGAACCGCGCATAGGAATAATGCGCGCCAAGTAATATGGACGACCACGAAAATCTTTTGTTTTTTTGCTTTGGGCAAATATAACACCGGGAGAACGATGAATTGGCTTACAATAACACGGTCAACACCGCTAATGAGAAACGTCCCTAGATTGCCAAGCTTAAAACGACCATCCTCTTCATAGAGATCAGCCATAACGGGAAGATCTGCAAAAAAGATCGCTTGTTCTTTCGCATCACGCACAACATTCGATTGCCCAGCGGATCCTTTGCCCATGTAATCAACTGAATCTTTAACTTTTAATGGCATCGA
Source organism: uncultured bacterium (assembly GCA_963754845.1). GTDB lineage: Bacteria > Babelota > Babeliae > Babelales > Vermiphilaceae > JAKASV01. Next base: position 197,957 of record CAVWHE010000004.1, on the reverse strand, counting down.
AAATGTTTGCTCGCTTGACCTACACTCTTCAAGTGTCATTGGCATTTGAACAACAACACGCGACAAACAATGCGGACAACGTATGTAACGAGCAGTTTTTTTCTTACATTTTGGACAATGGACATCGTCAACTAAGCGTGAACAATCTGATCGCTTTACACGAAGAACATTGCCATCGATATCGATGCGCTATACCAACAAGCTCACCACAGTTGCATGCCCAATGTCCCAATTCATAACTTACATATTCCAAAGACATCTTATCTTCGTAATCAATTGGAAAAATATCCTTCAAGGCCTTTTCAAGCCCAATTGGCTTACGCTCTTCAGGTAAATAATCCAATTGAACAAAATCATTAAAAGATGACGATTGAATAGCTATTAGATCTGGTACAGGATACAAGATCTTTAATTCTTCCAAACGATTTTCGAATATTAAGCTTGCCAGCCCGCAAGTCAGACATTAAAGCAGCTCCCCGTTATGGCTACATAAGTATACCGACAACATAGTCACGTCTAACACGAATAAATAAGCGTCGCGACAACTCTAGAAAGCAACAATTAACTGCAAGCTGTACCTTGGCCCCAGCCTCTTCCAATACCTTTTTCATCTTTTCAGCTTCTTCTTTAGGAGCAGACTTCAGCAATGACAGTTGGAGCACTTTCAACAGCTTTCTTTGCATCAGTTAAATTCAACGTTGGAACAACTTGACGTAATGGCTTTAATAACCTTGACCTTATCAGCTCCCGCATTCTTGCAAAGTTACCTTATACTTGAGCCTTTTCTTCTGCTGCACGGAGCAGCTGCAGCGCTGCAGCAGGAGCAGCTGCCATCATAGGCATTGCAGCTGAAACACCATACTTTTCTTCTAACGCCTTGACCAAATCAGCAACTTCCAACATAGGCATGGCATCAATTTCTTCAACCATCTTTATCAACAGTATTTTTCGATGCCATACATTCTCCACACAAATACGAATTATATTAAAACAAATAACAGTCTCATTCAACAACACAATATAAGTTCAACATAAACTTTAGTTATTACTTTGTGCCTGCAATCTGTTCCAACACGATGACAAGCTTGGTTTGCAGTTACCTGAAGCACTGCCAGCAAGACGAGACATAGGCGCTTTAAGTGTACCACACAGCTGTGCAAGAAAACCTCTCGTGAAGGCAATGAGCAATACGATCAACCGCGTCAGCAGGCATACACCTGCAGCATCAATATATCCAGCAACAATCTTTAAGTGCCTCATTCTCTTTTGAAAAATCATAAATTACCTTTGCAATCGCCGGTGACTCTTTTTCGGCAAAAACAATAGCTACTTGTTCTTTTAAAAAGGGGCAAGTTCTTCACTGCCAGGCAAACCTTCAATTGCTCGTTTGACCAAACGAACTTTGGCAACCTTAAGATGCCCCTGATTTTGGCGAACCATTTTCCGCAAACGTTGCAACTGAGCAACTGTCATACCACGATAACCGACCAAAAATAAGCCCGATACTACTGTGCAAAATTTTCTTTGCAGATCTGCAACAACGGTTTCTTTTTCTTGTCGATTCATGACTCCACCTCATTAAGCCTGTAAAATTTCATCCGGACTTATGGCAAAGCCAGGACCCATCGTTGAAGAAACCGTGACTTTTTTAAGAAACTTTCCCTTTGATGAAGCGGCTTTGCAGCATGACAAACTCTTGATAAATGCAACAAGATTGTCATAAAGCTTATTCTCATCAAAGGAAACTTTGCCTATTGAAAAGTGCACTATACCATTCTTGTCATTCTTAAAAAATAACTGACCACGTTTTAAATCAGCCACTACACTGGCAACATCAAAAGTAACCGTACCTAATTTTTTGTTTGGAATAAGACCTCGTGGACCAAGAATTTTTGCCAATTTACCAACAAGCCCCATAAGATCTGGCGTTGCAACAGCAAAATTAAAATCCATCCAACCGCCATTAATCTTTTCAACAAGATCTTCGGCACCAACATAATCAGCACCGGCTTTTTTTGCTTGATCAGCATATTCACCTTTTGCAAAAACAAGAACCTTAACTTGTCTTGCCACGACCATGAGGCAAAACGAGAGAACCACGGACAACCTGCTCACCTTTTGACGGATCAATACCAACATTGACATCGACATCAACCGTTTCATCAAATTTAGCGTACGCTAATCTCCTTCATCTTAGCCAAACGCTTCCTTTGCAGAAACGACCTTTGGCCTTGCGGAACTTGTTGACGGGCTTTTTCGTATTTTTTTCCATGCTTAGACATCGTACTTGTTCCCAATAACCTCAACTTAGTCAACTACATCAACACCCATACTTCTGGCACTACCGGCCACTATTTTTTTTGCCTGCTCTATATCAAAAGCATTCAGGTCAGGAAGCTTGACCTTAGCAATTTCTTCAATATCACGCCACGAAATCTTGCCAACTTTTTGCTCGTGCGGTCTTGAAGAACCTTTGTCAATTTTTATTTTTTTCTTAATTAACTCAGTCACCGGCGGAGTTTTTACAATGAAATCAAATGATTCTGTCTTCATAAACGGTAATTATGACAGGAACCGTTTCGCCACGCCGATCAGCCGTTTCAGCATTAAACTGCTTACAAAATTCCATGATATTAACACCGTGCTGGCCCAACGACGAACCAACAGGAGGAGCTGGCGTTGCAGCGCCACCAGGAATCTGTAGCTTAATATGCGTCTTTGACTACTTTTGCCATGGTAAAACCACCTGATCATTGTTTAACTTGATTAAAACTCAATTCAACGGGAGTCATTCTGCCAAAAATACTTACCATAACGGTAAGTTTTTCATTTTCTTCATCAATTTTGTCGACAACACCAACAAAACCCTCAAATGGACCTTCTTTAATAGTGACTTCGCCACCAACAACTAACTCACTCTTTTTGGCTGCAACCGCAACTTCGCCCTTAACCTGAGCAAGAACACGATCAATCTCTTTTTTAGTGAGAGGAACGGGCTCTCTGCCACCTAAAAATTTAAAGACGCGCGGATTTGACAAGACACACCGCTACAGTTTCAGGAGTCAATCTCCATTTCAATGAGCATATAACCGGGAAAAAGCTGCTCATCCTGCTCTTCCTCAACAGCAAAAAACTGCTTTAGCTTAACCGAAGGAATCAAAATTTCACCGAACAATTCCTGAACGACTGTCTCTTCGATACGCCGCATAAGATCTTTTTTGATGGGCTCTTCGTAACCAGCATACACTTGGATAACATACCAGCGTTTCATTGATCATTCCTGCCACACCCTTAAATAGCAATTTTAAAGATATATCGAATAATTACAGAAAGCATGCATCAAGGACGCCTAGATAAATTGCAAAAACGGCAACTAAAAATAAAACAACAATCGTCGAACCGATAAACTCATCCCGATCTAGGCCAAATAACCTTTGACAGTTCAACCCGTACTTCATGCAAAAACTGCTTGGTACTTGCTATTATATTCATCTGTTTATCCACTTATTCACGCTATTAGACAACCCTCTATCTTGCCATTTCAACATACAAGCTCGACGCCTTTTCTGGCAGGCCAGGAGGGATTCGAACCCCCAACCCGCAGTTTTGGAGTCTGCCGCTCTACCAATTCGAGCTACTGGCCTATCATACTACTCTACTTTGTTTCTTTGTGTGATCGTATGCATGCGGCAGCGAGAACAATACTTTTTCAAAGTCAAGCGATCCAACTTTTCGCTTTTTTGAAACAACCTGCGAATAGTTTCGTTCTTTGCAATGTCTCACATGATAAGATGCGTTGTAACTCTATTTTTTGCCATGGCATCCTACAACACGTTACCATAACTGTCAAACCGATAAATTCCTGGAGCCCGCGACCGGGATTGAACCGGTGACCTCTCCCTTACCAAGGAAGTGCTCTACCAACTGAGCTACGTGGGCTTCAAACCTAATCCTTGATCTATAATAGAATAAATAAAAAATCAAAAAAAACAACTTTTTGTTGTCAAATCAGCATATTGTCTAATATATTGGAGCTGGCGACTGGACTCGAACCAGTGACCTGCTGATTACAAATCAGCTGCTCTACCAACTGAGCTACGCCAGCATACTTCATACTTTCTGGAGCGGGAAACGGGTCTCGAACCCGCAACCTGCAGCTTGGAAGGCTGCCGCTCTAGCCAATTGAGCTATTCCCGCATCACCATCATTCTGGTGGCGAGAGAAGGATTCGAACCTTCGAAGTCTGAGACAACGGATTTACAGTCCGCCCCCTTTGGCCGCTCGGGAATCTCGCCACACATTTCAAAAATTTCCAAACAAATACAGACATATGATATTGTTTTTTCACGCGATTTCAACTTTCTTTTTTGAATGCGTTCTTGGTGGCGAGAGATCATGGAAAGGTTGAGCCGTCCGGCTCGCGTTGTGCTTGGCCCATGCCGGTGTGGTGGTAGAGAGTCACGAGAGTTGCGCTTGATGCTTGCTTGTGCCCTTGATTAGCTACGAGAGTATCTCCATACAATGCAAAGTTGAAAGTTTTTAAAACTTTGTTCAGTAATAACACGCTTGCTGTATTTTGTAAAAAGTGTACCATTACGACAGTGTACTATTTCGTTTATCGATTCAACTCTTAAACAACGGCATGCAGAAACCTTCGCATTTCCTCAGAATAAGTTCCTGGTGGAAAAAACTCACTGTAGGTCTGTTGTTGGTTTGCCCACAAATTTTTTTGCGACTATCGCAGCCTCCTTCTTCCGCGAAAATGAGCCTGTATTGTTTTAAGAGGAAAAACAAACAAATTTCTACGATAATATGATGTTAAGACCTATTGAGCTCGCGTTAATAGTTACGCAATGGAGACGATTACTTATGAAAAATATCTTCTGGGGATTGCTCATGACGGCCCTTATAGCGCTGCCAACTGCGATGTGTGCGATGGACAGTGCCGCCCAGCAATCAACCTCGGTCATGGGGACTAAGGCGGTACGAGCCGACGATGCCTTGTCGGTAGGCGCAGATTCAGAGCTCTCCGCCATATTCGATACTTTTGGGGCTCTACCAGATATGCCTGCAGTTTCACCACTTCCGGGTCTCGAATACGATGGCAATTCTGACAACTCAGCCGACGAGTCGCCAGCCTGCGCTGCCTCTACTGACGGTGATGTAGGCGTGGGTGGGGGTGCCGACGGCGGTGCGAACACAAGCTCGGCAGAGGGTGCCACTGATCCTGCTCTGTTCGTTCCTCCTCAACAGCATAATGCGGTGGATACACCGAATGTTCCATCATCTCAGCAAATCGGTGCGCGAAAGCGTTACAATGATGGCACCATCGTTGATGGCACCATCGTTGGCACTCTTGAAACGACATCGTGGCGCGAAGGTCAGGACAGCTCATGTGAGGCGCGCACCAGCCGGGAGGTTCAGGACAATGATCTGGTCTTGATAGCACGTGGCGATTGGCTTTGCAGGTGTCTCGGATGTGGCTGCACTATCCTCTACTCTCGCGGGCTTCCTCTTGTGCCGCACGTATGTGGCCGGAAAACAGCTCGTGGATACCCGTTTGAGTGCATGCGATGCCACTTTCGGACCAACACCTACGTAGCCGCTGTTCTTCATGCCCGCAACCACAACCATGGAAGCGAAGGCGCCAGTGCGTGCCCACCAACCCGTGAGGTTGCCGGAGGTGATACAATTACGGCGCGCGATGGGAACTGCGATGCGAGTGACACTGCTTCATCACGTATGGCGACACGTACTGATGAGTGTGCCCGTGAAACTCGTGATTCCACCGTTCCTGCCATGCCGGCGATTGTCGGAGATACCGCGGATCACGATGGCGTGGGGGGTAATAAAGATCAGGACGATCGCGAAAGAGGAGGCGCCTCTGTTATTGTGATCGACTCTGATGCGGACGAGGGATCCGACGACGTCGGGCGTACCACCAAAGATAATGGCGCTTCGACCGATGACTTTTGGCAATCAAGCATGGGACACACCGTGGCAGCCGGTTGCTATGGCAACGGTGAATTTTCCTCAATCGGCATGACCACCGGTAGTGCCAGCACCCTCGGATGTATGTTGCCTCAGTGTGATAGTTTCATGTCGACGCGTGCCTACCAAGATTGTATGAAAATTATTGCATCGCGAAGGAATGGCGAGCCTTACATATGCAGTTATTGTGGGTGTAATAAGAGATCCTTGCGAGAGCTTGTAGTCCATATTTGTGCGCAACACACGTACGAAAAACCTTTAAAGTGTAATTTCTGTGATTTCAGATCGTGCTTCACACATGTCATGACTGTTCACAAAAAACGGGGCTGTTCTCAGGCAAAGGTCAACCATGGTGTAGGCCAAGAATCGTGTGTTGCTCGTGCAGCAACGGCCGATTCTTCCGAGGGCGCCACTGAGTCGCCCTCCAATCGTTACGCGCAAAGCGGCATATCGAATCCTCACGCGTCAGCTGTTGGAGTTGTTTCACCTGGTATACCCAACCAAGAAGCTGGTCGCAATGTCGACGCCACGGTCAATCGTCCTGCCAGACCAGCGCCAGTAAATATTTGGTATAAAGTTTCTGCACTCTCGAAAGTTTCTGAACTCCCGAAGGGAAGGATCGCTCGATTAGGCGCGTATAAATCAACGCGGGCCTACAAAGACTTTCTGGAAGGGTCGTTGATGTGTGCCAATGGAGACGTTACGTGTTCAAGTTGCCATTACAAGGCGCAAACCCTGCGGATGATGCTAGAGCACATATGTCGTATACATACCGGCGAAAAACCCTTTGAATGTCCAATGTGCCATTATTGTACGGAGATCGCTAGTCTTGCCTTTAGCCACATGAGGGAATGTGATTCTAGCAAGAAGGGGATCATGGGTGGTGGCATATCAGTGTCTAGAGCCACCGATGATGTCACCACAGCCGGCGGTCCTTCTGCAACGCCAACAACCCCTCCTTCATTAGTTACTCGCAGGCCATTGGGCATAAGTCGCAACGAATCCTTCGTAGCTCAGTCGACTCCCAGGGTGGCCCCGTGCGCTTCAGCCCAAACTCGGACTCCGTATGTCAACGCCCCTGCAAGACCTTTGCAGCCGTGCTCGGTCGACATTAACGGACAGTCGATGGCATGCAGACAATTGCCGGGCAATGCGCATGTGGGTTACACGAGCCTGGCCAGAGATTCCATGGACCCAGTGACGGCACCCTCGGATTACGTAATGCCTTCTACCACGCAAAGTGTATCGAGAGCCTCGGAGGATTTCGCCCGACACACTTCTCCTTTACGTGATCGCCAAGACCACGTTAGCGTGCCACTACAAATGCCACGCATGAATCAAAGGAGCGACGATGGCGAAGAGTCAGGCCTTCTGAATCCAGCATTTGTCTTAGACGCCAATGAAACCGGCGTTAATGGTGGTGGTCACTCCTTGAGAGAAGTGTCAGAGGAGGAGCAGCCATCCACGCATGCCGGCACAACGTACACTCCGGGGAATTTCGCTACTACGGAGCATACGCCATGGTCCTATGACGATGGTGGTGAGCTAGACATTCTGAATCCAGCATTTGTCATAGACACCGATAAAGCCGGCGTTAATGGTAGTGGCCGCTCCTTTGACGGCGGTGCTGTCACCCCAAAGTGATAGATAATATTCCTCACAGAGGGGCATGATTCGGTCGACTCAGGCCACCACATCCCGTCGTTTGATCGAAAACACGACGTCGTGCGAGCAAAGGCGCGGTGTTGACGGGGTGGGGTATGTGCGCCCCCTATAGACTTGAACGGCGTGGTAACGTACACTGGTCATGGTACGTGCTTTCGGGTTATAGAACGGAGTGTAACGGTGACGATGGCGGAGACGTTCGTTGATGCTGAGGTTGTGGCCCTTGTTGAACGGGAGCGCCAAAGACAAAGTAGTGAAGTGAGTCTTGTTGCGTCGGAAAACTATGCTCCCAAGGCCGTGAGAGACCTCGTCGGTTCGGTGCTCATGAACAAATACGCAGAGGGGGTTCCTGGGCGGCGTTTTTATGCCGGTTGTTCGGTCGTCGATGACGTTGAGCGCCGCGCAATTGACCGATGCAAGGAACTTTTTGGTGCCCATCATGTCAATGTTCAGCCCCATGGAGGATCGCAAGCAAATATGGCCGTGTTTATGGCCGCCCTCAAGCCGGGTGACGTTATTATGGGTATGGATCTTGTTGCCGGGGGTCATTTGACGCACGGGTACGAACTCAATTTTTCCGGGCTTTTATACAAAAATGTTTCCTATGGCGTCGATAAAAACACCGAGATGATCGACTATGCGGCTGTTGCCGAGCAAGCACACCGTGTTCGGCCGGCGATGATTATAGCTGGCGCTTCGGCATATTCGCGTACCATACATTTTGAAAAGTTTGCTGACATCGCTCATTCAGTCGGCGCCCTCGTGCTTGCCGATATAGCTCATGTTGCCGGCTTTGTCGCCTGTGGCCTTCACCCGAGCCCCGTTGCTTCATGCGACTTCGTTTCGGCAACGACGCATAAGACACTTCGCGGGCCGCGCGGTGGCTTTGTTATGTGCACGAGCAAGCACGCACGGGCTCTCGATAAGGCAGTCATGCCCGGCATCCAGGGAGGGCCCTTTATGAATGTCATTGCTGCCAAGGCCTTCTGTTTTGCCAACGCTCTTCAGCCAGAATTTGCCGAGTACCAGCGACAAACACTCTGCAATGCTCAAGCTTTGGCCTGTGCCCTCGGTGAGCGTGGCTATCGCGTCATTTCAGGAGGCACCGACAACCATATGGTCATCGTCGACCTCAGAGATCATAAGGTAACGGGTAAAGAGGCCGAGGAAGCACTTGAAGAGGGCGGGATCACGGCGAGTCGCAGTTGTATACCGTACGATGCGCAAAAACCTACTGTCGGCAGTGGCATACGTTTTGGTACGGCCGCCATGACAGCGCGCGGCATGCGCGAGACGGAGGCTGTTGCCCTCGCTTACCTCGTTGACGAAATTCTGAGGCACAGAAATAACCGCCACCATCTTCAGACAATCAGAAATAATGTCGAGGCCCTCGCCTTTAAATTCCCCCTTGCCGACTGAGATTGCATATTTGTGGCTGTGTCGATGATCGTGAACATTGCGCACCAAATCTACGCTGCCGCGTGTGAACGGCTTTCGCCGAAACTCGTGGCACACTTTTTTATGTACGCTGGCGGCAGATTCCTCATGGGCCTTGTTTCGATGATTGCGGCACCCGTCATGATGGTTCTTCTTTCGACGCGCGACTACGGTCTTATTTCACTCATTCATAGTTTTACCAGCACGGCCGTTGCCATCATGGGCATCGGTCTTCCTCAAGTTCTTGTGTGCGAATATTTTCACGTTGCCGATCGGCAGCGCGGCATCGTCATCAATACTGTCCTTGGCGCGTATGCGCTCGTCTGCATCCCCGTCGTCGTCTGTGTCATCGCGTGCCCCGATGTTATTGGCGCCGCCCTTTTTTTTCCCCCCCATTCACGGCCGCTCGTATATGCCGTGCTTGTTGTCTGTGTGCTCTCATTTGTTAAGGACATCGTCTACCAAATTCTTCAGTACCATGAACAGGTGCCGTACGTGGCAGCACTTCACGTTGGCATAGCCATTTCAACTGCGCTCTTTAATATTTTTCTTGTGGGATTGTGCGGCTGCGACGTCGGTACCATCGTGTGGGTTCAGGCTTTCATGGTCGCGTTCGTATGTGCCGTTGGAGCACGTTTTTATGTCGCCAAGGGCTATTACGAGCAGTTTGATGTGCGTGACGTATTGTCACATGTGCCATCGTATGCTCGCTTGGGTGTTCCTCTCATGCCGACCATGCTTGTTGGGTGGATTCTTGCCTTTGTTAATCGATGGATGCTCGCCCGCTATGCAGGCCTTGCTGCTGCCGGTATATACGCCGTTGCCGACGCCGGCGGCCAGCTTGTATACGCGCTCATGTTCCACGCCCTTCAAGGCTCCTATATTCCTTCGATTATGGCTGCATATGCGCGACACAAGGGGCAGGAATCGATGCGCGACGTCGAACGTTCACACCACGCACTCATGGCCCTCGTCCTTGCCGGTTCACTTGTATGCATAACTTTTGGGTCGTTGCTTGGCAAACCTCTCCTTTACCTCATTGTTCCTGCGCGCTACGGCGCCTCGATCGACTGCATCGTCGGCGTGCTTGTTTCGTACACATTCCTTGTCGGTGCCATTTTTGTTTCAACGCTTGCGCAATTTTACCGCCAGACACGTGCGTTTACGATTTCCCTCGCGCTTGCCGTACTCATTAATGCAACGTTCAATAGAGTTCTCATCCCGCGCTGGGGCCTGTCAGGATGTTTGGTGGCGATGGTTCTTTCAAGTGCGACGTATTGCACTATTTTGTGGATCTTCAATCGCAGACTTCTGAAGAATCTCGCTGCAACGCTACGTTTGTAAGGATGCTGGCGACGGTGGCGGGAGGTGCGCATGGTTGCGCTCAACAAAGGTTATGTTGTACGCGCTGTGGCAACTTTCGTTACGTATGCCATAAAGAGAAGCGATGTCAAGTTTGAAGTCGCGCTCAAAAAGTTCAAGAAGATGCTCGGTTGACCATGTGTCCATGTGGCGGTTACAGTAGGTATTTTGTACGCGGTTAACAGGAATGTTGATAACAACTGACGTATCAAAGCACAATCCCCTGCGGTTCATGACACTGCCACTCAGGCGATGCCACCGGCCCTCAAGTTCATTGGGATTGTTGAATGTGAGTGACGCGATGGTGGGAACTACGGTCACTTTTGCGTAGATCGTCATGTCGACAGTATGGGGATATGCCCAGTCGTACATACCGTCCTTGAACGACCAAGAAAGGATGGAGGCGTCGGTGATCGATGTACCGATGGAGACGAGCGGAGGAAGGGGCTGAGGTTTGTCAAGTGTGTAGCAATAATGCAAATATGGTGCCAGGCGCAGGTAAAAACCATAAGCAGCGGTTTTTTTGAGTGTGCGCGTGCAGACTGCTAGATCGGCGCGGTTTTTTACGATGATGTCATCAACGGCAAACATGATGTAGGGCGACGTACCGGCACCGAGTGCGTGCTTGACGAGAAATTCAAAGCTTTTTTCAGGAGAACTTTCTTGCTTGAGCATAACCCAATGTCCGAACGTCGGACCATCGAAGTCCTCTTTGATGCGTTCGTACGCGCGGTCGAAGCGCTCGCCACTCGTGCGGTAAATGACGGTCATGCTCGCAATGTCCGTGATGTTGCGCGCACACGATTCAAGAAATGCATAGAGTTGGAGTGGCCTGTCATACGAAAAAGCAATAACGTCAACCGTCTCAAGGCTGTGGTCGATGTTCGCAAGAAGGTCGGCGACCAGCCCTCTTTGTATCGCTGCTTGTGCTCTTGCCACATGCATCGCAAGGGCAGCATCAGCGACACACACAAGGAGAGTCGCCAGCGCGCGCAGGATGAAAGTCGGCAATCTGAAATGTCTGTGAACCATGATCTCTCTCCCTTGACGAAAAGATGCGCACTAACAGGACCGTTCGTTCAGTACGGCATAGCCGCCTTCACACTATAAAAATACGAATCGAAGTCAAGGGCTTTGTACCATTTTTTTAAAGGTGTTGCCCAACGGCGCAGCCGTTGCCAACCCTTTTTTCTCGGTAGAATTGTAAAAGGCTGTTGAAAACTAGGCATATTTTTTGTGCATTTGACCCAATCGTGGTTTTTTTATATACAATTTTTGTGACAATTTTTCACAATGAGGACGGCTATGAATAGTGCACGCATGATAACGATGGTGCTTCTCGTGAGTCTCGCATGGTTATGCCCATTGAAAGGTGCGGCAGCCAGGGGGGGTGGAGGTGACGATGTCTTGAACTCGTGGAACGCCGAATTTCTTGGCAGCATGTCGCAGCCGTCCGTGGACGCTCACGGTTGTGAGGTTCGTTGTGCAGTTCCCGAGACCGTTCTTCATGACATTGCCGGGCATATGAGGGTTGTCAACCTTCACAGCGTCGGCTTACACAATGAGCTCAGCTGCCCTATAAAGCTCGTAATGCGCAATAATGCCGGGCGTACACTGTCAGAAACAGTGCTTGATAATTACTATGGTCTTGGACACGGCCTGCCCACAGCAGCGACCATCAACTTTCCAACGCTCGCCGGCGGTGAAGGGTGCGCCATCGGATTCATGACAATGCAGGAGAGCACGACATCTCCAGGGACACTTGAATATGCCGGCGGTGCTCAATTTTTTACGAATCTCTCACACGGCGAGGTCGAAAAGCTTGCATGTGTTCATGTCTTTTTGCCACCGCTGCGAAGGCCGTACTTGCTTTTTAGATTCAATGACGGGACGTGTGTTCTGAGAGAGTCGCGCTGATTTTTACGAATGCTTCTGCCGAGTCCCTCTTCGCTTTGCTTGCCATGCCCTTCAGCCGCAAGGGTGCTCTTTGACTACCTGACTACCGTTGAATCGGTGGCCAGGAACGGTAACTACGGATTGAACACCAAAAGTCGTACAGGTTATGTCCTACAGGTTATGGCGTGAGACGCCTGAGGCGGAGAGTGTGTCCCAGCCGACAATATCGTTCCTGACCCAAATACCGGCCATGACGACGGCTTCGACGCCGCAGATATGGGCCGAAGCGCTTGCCAAATATAGTCCTTTGAGCGGGCTTTTTTGCAAGAACGGCTTTGCTGTTCTTGCGTCAAATCCGTAAATTGCGCCCTCTGGCATCAAAAAGGTACGCTCAAAGGTGTAAGGCGTCACTACGTTGTGCGCGACAATGTGCTTGCGCACGTCGGGAATGATTAACTCAGCCCTTGCGAGTGCCTCATTGAAGATTTTTTGTACGTAAGGCTCGTATGAAGGAGATTCGGGCGTTGGGCACTCTCCATATTCACTTCTGTGTAGAATAGTCACGCTCGAGCAGCCCTGCGGCGCCAGCGTTGCATCCGAGCTCGTACGGACGATGAGATGAACATGTCTATCAAGATCGGCAAAAAAGGTTGGCATATTTGACAAATCCTTGTCGATCCCGAGGTTTATCATAACACTTGATCTGCCCATTTTTATATTTTTGATTGTACTCAAAAAAATTTCCGGGAGTGCCTGTGTATCAATGAGCTCTGTGTAGAGAGTCTTGGCATTGACGTTGCTGACAACGATTGAAGTTTTGAATGTTTGATTGCCTGCGCGGACCCCGGCGACCTGATTGTGGGTCGTGATGATTTTTTCAGCCCGCGTGTTGCAGAGGACCGCCCCACCGTGTTCAACGATATAACGGGACATGAGGTCAGCCAGCGCCTGGGGTCCTCCGCGCAGGTAATGACTGCCGTTGATGAAATAGGTAAGAGTCCCCACAAGCACAAAGAGGGCAGGAGATGTTCTACTGGCGCCTATGTAGCCGAGCAGGCTGCAAAGCATGTTTTGTATGCGCTTGTTGGCAAAATGCTCGTCCAACTTTTCTTGAAACGTTGTGCTTAGCCAATCTCGCAGGTGCCTATGCGTTCTGCCGTAGAGCATCAACTGCCCGAGTGTCAGGAGTTTGTAGAGTTCTTCTTTGCTCAACGGTATTCCATAGGTGTGAATTATGGAGGGCTCGTAGATCTCCTGAAATGCCTTGCTTGCATCGTTAAAAAAGGCATGGAGTGCTTGCTCATCCGCCGGAAAAATTTTCACAAGTACGTCTTCAAATTGGCCAGGGCCTGCAGGAATATCGATGGTTTGCCCATCGAATATGAACCGGCGTGCCGCGGGAACAAAAAGGTCCTTTGGATCATATCCCAAGCGACGCACCAGGTACCCCACCGAGCCATACTCGACTCCGGCGATGTCCTCGGCCCCATAAAATGCAGCGTACCCATCAAAATCAATGCGTGATGCATAGCCTCCAACGCGTGGCGCTTGTTCAAGAACAAGGGTTTTGTAGCCCTCCTGCGTAAGCAATGCTGCCGAGGTGAGGCCTCCCAGGCCAGCGCCGACGACGATAACATCGTATTCATCGGCCGCTTTTGACTTATTTTTATCCAGGACAACGGTCCATGTTGGTCGCTTACTCAGGCAGTTCCCCGGCCTAAAAAACATCACAACAAGCAATCCCACAACAACCACCCCGGTTACTGTCGCCGTGATGACAGCAACAAGAGTTTTTTTTAACATGGACGTCCTTTGCGCTTATGACTTGTCTCTTTTCAAAATATCAAGACATTCCTCAAGCCAGGCTGCCTGGGCCTCAGTTTGGAGAATTCCGTTCCTGAGCGTCATCTTCCAGAATAGTTTGTGCGGATTATCAGAAGAACCCTCCGGCATAGCATACCCCTCGACATACGTTTGGATAGAGGAAAAATACGTGAGAGACTCTTGCATTTTTTTGAGCTGTGTTTTAAGGAGGTGGACGGTGTGCTCGTGCGAAATGGTTGCACCAAAAAAAAGCCTTAAAAGAAGCTCGTCACGGTGAGTTTCAGGGACAACGTTGCCAGCCATCCACGCGGAAAACTCAGCCTTTCCGGATGGTGTGGTGGTGTAGCTCGTGCTTCCGTGCTTTCCTTTGAAGGTATCCTGTGCTTGGATCGTGCCCTCATGTGCGAGTTTTTTGAGCATGGGATAGATGGAAGCATCAGATTCGTGCCAAAAATGAGCCGTCGAGCGCTCCATAAATTTTTTTATTTCATAACCAGTCAAGGTTTTGTCAAAGAGCATCCCGAGAATTGCATACCTACTCTTGTTAGTTCTTTTCACGTACACACCTATACCTCATTATGAGACAAAACCCTATCTTGAGGTATTTTAGATGAATTATCCCCCACGTCAACCGTAAGGGGTATATTTTGCAGGAGTTCCCGGTAAATATTTTTTGCGCGCAATGAGGGAGGCGTATCCGAGCGAGGTCATTGGGTTTGTACGCGATGGTGCAAAAAGTCGCTTGGCACACCTCAGCGTCTTCAGCGTCTTCAAACAGGGACCGCACGCATCAGACACATGCCCGTACGTGCGTGCCCTTCGTAGGCCGGTACTGATGTGCCCTACTTGGTAGCGGCTGTGATCATCGTATCCCTTACCACATTATCGCGTTTGAGAGTGATTTTTTTGCCATCGGGTACGGAGTCTTCCCACCTACATTGGGCAACCCTCGCCCTCGGCCACGCCATATATTTGGGCGACTTCATGACCAAAGAAGGCGAGAATCTTTTTTCTGAGACTTGTCATGCCGTCTAGCAAGGTCCTTGTAACGTTATTGATACTAACTGTCACTACGCTTATGCCATCAAGGATTTGAAAAATCCACCGCAAGGTCGGACGCTTTGTCGGACGATTTATTTGGTTTGGCAGCGTCTCATTGAGAGTTTTGAGAGCACTTCGCAAACGCCTTTGTCCGATGGAGTAAACGAGTAACGCCAGGGTCATGACGACAAGCAGAGCCTGTATCCGAGACTCTTTCTTTAGAAACAGGGATGAAGCAAAGAAGGACGGGTGTTTCAAAAAGGCAAAGCCCTTTTCTACGCAATCCTGGCCTTTGTAATGCCGCAAAATTTCGTCGGGAGAAACCTCGTGGCCCACCGTTGTTGCAAGGACAAAACAGGCCCTGTGAGCTATCTCGGTTTCGATGACCCCACTCTTTGGGACGAATGTACCACGCAGCCTGTAGACATATTTTTTCGACGCATCATCCATCGAGGGGCGGCCAGGCTTTTCATGGTGCACGAGGCTCTCGACCGAAACCTCCTCGAGCGTATGAAAGCGTGCCTTTTTTTTCAAACAAGTGATCTCCTTTTCTACGTCTTCCTGGCATGCAAACGTCCTTTTGGCTGCCTTGCCAAGCTGCTCTTTGAGCAATGCGTAGTCACGTGCGACATCTCTTTCGACTGATTTGACGGCACGCGTGCGTGCTGCCTCAGATTGTACCACAATCCAGCGCTGGGGAAAGCCAAAGTGAAAAATGGGAAATTCGCGCAGCTGATAGTCATCGTCAACTCGTGACCAAACATTCTCGCTGACGGCCGTGGCAACCGATTCATGTTCCTTTTTTATCGTCGAGGGAACTCTGGTTATAAAGTTTATGGCGCTCAAGGAGGCAGCATTGCCGGCAAAATAGAGCTTGGAATCGGCGATGAGGCACCTAGACTCGTTGCTTGCCTTAAATTTCTCAACCAGCTCCTTTGCTCGCTGTGCAAGAATTACGTTATCGGATTCGTTGCCCTTCCATGTGCGCACGGCCAAGGGAATTCCTGCATCTTGTGTTGCCAGTAGTTCAAGGATGACTTGTTTAAGGTCAGGGCGTTTATCCTTCGAATAACCATGCGCCACGACGACATCGGCACCATCAAGCTCGTGATTATACTGGCCGCTCAGCGAAAACGTTGTTGTGTCTGCATGCTGGTACCTTTGATCAACTTTCTCGGTAACACACGCTGCCATGGCAACTTTGCTAAACAGGGCCTGGCAACCATAGTCGTAGATTGTATCCAAGGCCCTGCCCAACTTGTACCGATTAAAAGTTTCAGCTTCCACATCCTTGCAAAAAAGCAGGCGCAATGGCTTATTCTCGAAGAATTGGGGAGTGAGCATGAGGGGGCGATCAGAGAAACCCAATCCGTTCAATATCATCGCTACAACGGCCTCTCCTGTCGTTATTTCCTCCTGACTGTCGGTTCCAACAAGATCATCGATGAGTTGGGAAATTTTTAGATCCCTCATGACCCCGGTAACTACCCCAAGATGATCGAGCCTCTCTACTTTTGTCTGCATTTTTCCCTGCCAGGTGCTTAAATGAGCCTTTCGCCTTTACCCCTCCATGAGTGCAAAGTTAAATCATCCGTTCTTTCTTACAAGCTGCCCAATGTGGGTACCAACACCTTCCAGGAGGTAATACGTCTTCCACTGGGCAAAGGCCGCCATTCCTTGTCAGGTAGATACTCATCCCCTCCTGCCTCAAGCGCTGGTACATAACAAGATCCGACGCCGGTTACTACTGCAACTATCGCCAGCACATAGCAAAAAGAGAGTTCTCTCATGAGACCCTCCCATTTTTTAAAACCCTCTACCGATTGAGCAACCTTTTGAGCAACCTTCAAGTCCGGCTCCACTGCACCACCGGGCAGCGTCGAGTGCGAAATAAATGTTGCACAAGCACATAAGCAGAAGTTCGGCCATACCCGTGGTCAGCGAACGCCGACCCCTCCTTGCCCGCGCAGCCGAACGCTCGCTTTCCCTCAGGATGTCAAATTTATCATTGCAAAATCAAGTATATTAAATTCATTTTGTGCTTTTTTACACTTCTGTTTATGATAAAAAAATTCAAATTTGTTTTGACACAATGAGTGTGCGACATTATAATTCTAATTAATAAAATTTTATTACAGAGGCCACCATAACCGCAAGCATATGACAGTGGCTGCGTTTTGCTTTAGGATGAAGATCGTGTTTTTTCAGTATGGGCTACGACGCGTTGTATGTCTCATGTCACTTGTCCGCGTCAGGCCCTCAAAAACCTTGTGGAGCATTACGATGTATACCGGAGCATGTGCCCGTTTTTGCATTCTTGTCCAATTCATCATCATGTCCCTCGGCCTTTGTGGTGCCGACCATCGCGTTCACCGTGAACACAGACAACGACACGTGCGTATAGAGGGTGAGGTGCTTGCCTCCTCCCTTGCAACGCTGTCGGCGTCAAGAGTAGCTCAAAGCATCGCCGATCTTGCCAAGGAAGGCCTTCCGTGGGGGTCAATACAGCAGCGCTCAGGTATAATGTCTATGCCCATTGAGGCCGTCGCCAAGGTTGTCGACGCCTATCGTCACCGCTATGCCTGGAAGTACGGAGTCGTCAAAAGCAAGATTTGCTTCGGATGCAATTTTGGCGACTATGCGGTCGTTTGCCTTTCCCCGGATGGGCGCACGCTCGTTGCCGAAATCATCTACTATGAGGGCGCAAGGCGATATTCTTATCGCCACGTTATCGATACACGCTCTCGAAGTACACTCAGAAGCGACGAAACGTTGGACGCTGAGTCATGGAATGAATCACGTATATCGCCGGACGGAAGGTATCTTGTTGTTGCCAAGGCATACGCTATTTTTTCCGTTGACCTGATAAACGGGACACGTAAATGCCTCGCTGAAAACCTGCCAGCACAAGATTGCAGGGTTTTCACGTTCTTACTGCCTGATAATAACCACGCGGTCGCAGCCTATCACAACGGCATCGTTACCACATGGCGCATAGAGGACAGTAAAAAAATTTTCACCATTGATTACTCCCATGACGTACCCGCTGATGCCCTAGCGGTTGGCTCATGCGATGACGGCAGCATTATCCTGTCATGTATCAATCATGCCAGTGACAGTTTCCTCATTGATCCCAGCCACCACAGTATCAGCGTGCTGCCCCCTTGCACAAATGATCCCCAAGAATTTTGCACCATGGCTACGCTGTCGGCAGGCACACAGACTGTTATGTCTGTTGATATTTTCACTAAGACGGTATGTATCCGCGATGTAACTCAGCCGCCCACCCGCCACATGAAGATCAATTTTAACCGTAGCTCTCTTTTCCCATTCGCGGCTGGGCCTTATATATTTGCCAGTGCCGCCGACCGCCCCATGTCTGTCCTCGTAAGTCCGGTCACCGGTATCATCCTTCGCAAGTTACGTACTGACCATGGCGATGGATGCCATATTTATAAGCTTTGTATCGCCGATAGCGGCCATTGTGTTGCCATGGCCATGCTTGGGGGACCAACGTACCTCTGGCGTGATACACTTCTTGAGGGCATGATTGACTATCTTGAAAGCCGAAGCTCGCATAATGTGCACAATGTGACTTCTTGAAGTGCCCGGCAGTACTGGCAACTTTTTTTACTGTTGTTACCTTATCTAATCTTTACATTTTTATCCCTTTGGAAGATTCATGCGTACGATTATTTTTAGTTTTTTATGCAGATTCGGGCTCATGGTGGTGGCGACGTGTATTTCACACAGGTGCTTTTGTGCGGCACCGCCACAGCACCACGAATGCGGCGGCACCCCTGCATCAACGTTATCAGCAACCGCCGAAGGGCGACGGACAATAGCCGCGCTAACCGAAAAAGCAGCTCATGCTCTTCTGACAGCAAAAATAGTGCCATTAACAAAGGCCGCCTTGGGACCCGATAAAAATCTATGGCAAGAATCGTGGAAGAGTATTACACGTACCGTTCTTGACGTTCTCCCCTTGGAACTTTGTGAAAAAGTCTGTGATATCTACCGACATACCCATGCGTGGCGAAGTGGCTTCATCGCAACTTCACTCAGGATTTGTGCGCACGAGTTCTGCTTCAGTCACAGCGTGTGCATTTCTCCTCGAGGTAAGTACGTGATGGCTTGCTGTGGATCATTCAGCGACGGAGCCATGGCTTTTTACGTTATCGATACTAAAAGCTCTACTATCGTTCGCGAATTTCGCCTTGGCGGAGGAAACATTCGTCTAACCCATGTTGACGTTACGGACAACGGCTGTGCCATCATCGGCGACCGCGGGGTAGTATTTTTGGGTGATGGACATACCGGGGTCATACGTAAATTTGATACACCACTTCTGAAGAACTCTCCTCTGCTCTTTGCACATACTGGCCACCGGCAGCAGAACGTCGTTGTTGTCTACGATTCCTCCAATGGGCACGTACGCACCGTCGACCTTGAACGCGGGGCCGTGCTCAAAGATATCGACTACAGCAGGGATATATGGCTCGATGTACCGGTTGCTCTTTTGTGTGATGGCCGTCTTGCCATGAGCAGAGGCGCCGCGATTACTTCGATGCTTGACACCGGTACGCACACGGTAACACCTACGCCATTCTCTTATGCGTGCTGCTGTGCAACATGCCCAGCCATCAATGGTCGCGTGCAGAATACGAATGGTAGCAACGGCCGGTGGCTTGTTGCCTCTGCCCAAGACTCTCCCACAAGCGTATGCGCATTCGTCTATGATGCTTGCACAAACACCACTCGTCATGTCTCGTACATAGACCCGAGTGAGCCGTTCGACGTTACGCCAAAAGGTCCCTACTTAGTCGTTCGCTGCTCTGATTGTTCATCGGTACTCGTGAGTCCCGTAACGAGATTTCCCCTGCACAGGGCACGGTCGACGGCCAATGTGCCTGAGGTAGCACATACCGGCGGCACCATGGCAACGGTGCAGACAGCTGAAAATACGATTACCCTTTGGCATGAACCCATGCTCGAGGCACTCACGGATTACTGTGAAAACAGACTCGCCGCCCAGAGGGGTGGTGAACGCCAACAGCCTGTTGGATCCTATTTTTAAGAGAACCTCTCAATGAATGCCCTATGACAGGGAGAACGCCAGGGGATGGTTGTCCAACTCCCCTTGGATCCCCAGACAATAACACCAAAAGCTTGTTTTGAATGCCCTGCGACAGGGGGAAGGCCCTACGCGGGCGGCGGAATTAATGCCCTACGCGGGCGGCACCAAAGGGAGGGTTGCACGCCCAACCCCCCTCTGGATCCCCAAAGGCGCCAACAGCCTGTTGGATCCTCTCCCGCGCGGTTATCCACGACACGACTTAATGGCTTGCCTTGCAGGGCAAGACAAACCATACGTCGGTCATGGGACGCGCTACCGGAAGCGCGAGGCGCGCACAGACCAATCCCGCGCGTATATCCATGACACGACTTAATGGCTTGCCTTGCAAAGCAAGACAAACCATACGCCGGCCATGGGACGCGCTACCGGAGGTATACCTGAATGGCGCGCGGTGAGCGCGCGCAGGTTGCCAGCAATTCTATGAAAATTCACGCGAAAATAATCCAAAGCAACCAGATCGTGGGAAAATATTTTCCGGCAATCGCTGATGTTCTGCACCGGTGTTAGCCGCTTTTATGCAAGAGGTCTGCCTTCTATGAATGTGCCTTGGTATCATTCCGGTAGCGCGTCCCATGACCGACGTATGGTTTGTCTTGCCCTGCAAGGCAAGCCATTAAGTCGTGTCGTGGATAACCGCGCGGGAGAGGATCCAACAGGCTGTTGGCGCCCTTGGGTGTCCAGAGGGGGGTTGGGCGTGCAACCCTCCCTTTGGTGCCGCCCGCATAGGGCATTAATTCCGTCGCCCGCATAGGGCGTTCTCCCTGTCGCAGGGCATTCAAAACAAGCTTTTGGTGTTATTGCCTGGGGTCTCCAAGGGGAGTTGACCACCCCTTGGTCTGTGCGCGCCTCGCGCTTCCGGTAGCGCGTCCCATGACCGACGTATGGTTTGTCTTGCCCTGCAAGGCAAGCCATTAAGTCGTGTCGTGGATAACCGCGCGGGAGAGGATCCAACAGGCTGTTGGCGCCCTTGGGAGTCCAGAGGGAGGTTGGGCGTGCAACCCTCCCTTTGGTGCCGCCCGCATAGGGCTTCCCCGCCAGGGCGTTCTCCCTGTCGCAGGGCATTCAAAACAAGCTTTTGGTGTTATTGCCTGGGGTCTCCAAGGGGAGTTGACCACCCCTTGGTCTGTGCGCGCCTCGCGCTTCCGGTAGCGCGTCCCATGACCGACGTATGGTTTGTCTTGCCCTGCAAGGCAAGCCATTAAGTCGTGTCGTGGATAACCGCGCGGGAGAGGATCCAACAGGCTGTTGGCGCCCTTGGGTGTCCAGAGGGGGGTTGGGCGTGCAACCCTCCCTTTGGTGCCGCCCGCATAGGGCATTAATTCCGCCGCCCGCATAGGGCGTTCTCCCTGTCGCAGGGCATTCAAAACAAGCTTTTGGTGTTATTGCCTGGGGTCTCCAAGGGGAGTTGACCACCCCTTGGTCTGTGCGCGCCTCGCGCTTCCGGTAGCGCGTCCCATGACCGACGTATGGTTTGTCTTGCCCTGCAAGGCAAGCCATTAAGTCGTGTCGTGGATAACCGCGCGGGAGAGGATCCAATAGGCTGTTGGCGCCCTTGGGAGTCCAGAGGGGGGTTGGGCGTGCAACCCTCCCTTTGGTGCCGCCCGCATAGGGCATTAATTCCGTCGCCCGCATAGGGCGTTCTCCCTGTCGCAGGGCATTCAAAACAAGCTTTTGGTGTTATTGCCTGGGGTCTCCAAGGGGAGTTGACCACCCCTTGGTCTGTGCGCGCCTCGCGCTTCCGGTAGCGCGTCCCATGACCGACGTATGGTTTGTCTTGCCCTGCAAGGCAAGCCATTAAGTCGTGTCGTGGATAACCGCGCGGGAGAGGATCCAACAGGCTGTTGGCGCCCTTGGGTGTCCAGAGGGGGGTTGGGCGTGCAACCCTCCCTTTGGTGCCGCCCGCATAGGGCATTAATTCCGCCGCCCGCATAGGGCGTTCTCCCTGTCGCAGGGCATTCAAAACAAGCTTTTGGTGTTATTGCCTGGGGTCTCCAAGGGGAGTTGACCACCCCTTGGTCTGTGCGCGCCTCGCGCTTCCGGTAGCGCGTCCCATGACCGACGTATGGTTTGTCTTGCCCTGCAAGGCAAGCCATTAAGTCGTGTCGTGGATAACCGCGCGGGAGAGGATCCAACAGGCTGTTGGCGCCCTTGGGTGTCCAGAGGGGGGTTGGGCGTGCAACCCTCCCTTTGGTGCCGCCCGCATAGGGCATTAATTCCGCCGCCCGTCGCAGGGCCTTCCCCCCGTCATAGGGCATTCACTCCCACAGAGGTTTTCTTAAAATAGGATCCAACAGGCTGTTGGTGCCGCCCGCATAGGGCGTTCTCCCCATCACAAGAAATCTTATGGAGCCGTCTCTTTACACGCCGTCGTCGCAGTCTGACACCCGAACGTCGCACACCGACACGCCCAGATTGCATAATCGTCAGTCCCTGTCGGCGTCGTCTGCCAGGCCACAAGCGTTCCACCGCGCATGTTTGACGCCATTTTACCGCTGCATGCGTCGTTGCTTCCATCGATCGTGCCACCGGTGTCGCACGGGCTCGACATGTTGACGACGGAGCCCCAGCGGCCGTAACACGCTGCATATGCCCGCGCAAAGACGTTCGTGATCGGCTTTCCGAAACTGTCGACACCAACGACCTGCTGCCAGATCGCGCGATACCTGCCGCGGTTATCAAGTTTGACGAGGGAAAGATTGTGAGCGTCGCCCAATTCGGCCGGTCCTGCCAAAGAAATATTTGTCGGCCCGCCGAGCTCCTGTGCTCCCGTCATGTTGTATACGTTGGCCCAGACTGAATACGTCGTGCCGTCAGCGTTCGCCTGGCGCCAGACGACGCATGCGCGATGGCGACAGTCGCACGCAACACGAGGTTCAACGGCATTCTTCGTGCCGTCAGAAATAAGTAGCGCCGTGCCGAGTTCTTTAGTGACCGGATTGTACGTGCACGCCCAAATATCAGCGCGTTTATCGTCGGCCGTGCTCGTTTGCGCCCACGCGATGATGCCGCACCCGCAGCCGCCCAGATCGGCGTCGGGGGTGAAGGCTTGAGAACCGTTTGCAAGCGTGAAGGTCAACCCAAAGTCACCCGTTGCCACATCGTAATCGTACGGACATGCGTACGCGTGCGAAACAAGCATTTCGTCTTGTCTCTGCCAGACGACGATGCCGTGGCCGTTATCATCAAGAGCAACGCGGGGGAGGGTGGGAAGTACAAACGGAGCTAAAAATGCTAGCGGGGCCGGCTCCAGGCCCTGCGGTGCGTTGAACGTTCCTGTGCACGCATCGTATCCGCACGCGGTGACGGCGTTCACAATGACCGGCGGACACGAGACGTCAAGATTGTCGACCTTGATAAACAAGGGCGGACACGTGGCGCTTGAAACGACGTCGAAAGCTGCTTTCAAAACGGCCGCCTGCTTGATGGCTCCAGAACGCAGTGTGACCGTTGGTTGCTGGGTTGGCTTTGATTGTTGGTGAGTGCGATTGATGCGCGCGCTGCGCGTGCCACCCGCGTCTGGCGGTTGTTGAAGAGCTGCTTTTGGCGCGGCTGCCTCAGATTCTGTTGTTCCTGCAACGGTCGCGGCCATCTCCGGATTGGCGGGTTTGACGACTGAAGTTGATAGTGAAGGGGCTGAACACGCCGTGCACGTCTGATTGCCGCCGATCCATGAAGGGCTCCCCGTCACCCCCGTCGGCAACGTCACAGACCCACTCACACACCCGCTGCCGCTGGCGGTGATGGTGCCTGTAATCGCGCTATCATTCGTGGCGGCAACCGCCACGTCGCCGCACACGGTACCATCGATGGCGATGGACAGATTGGCATTGATTTTACCGCCATAGTTGAGGGCAGCTCCGAAGGACGCTACTGAATTGGAGCTATCAGAGCCTTGAGCATTGACCGTCGCAACACCTTTGCTATCAATTGCAATTGAGCAGACACCACCGATACTGCCGCCATTATCCACAGCTATGCCAATGCCTGCAACTGAATTGAACCAATTGTCACCACCACCACCACCACTGCCATCGCCTGTTGCCCCGCTGTTATCAATTGCAATTGAGCAGTCACCACTGATACTGCCGCTGTAATCCACAGCTATGCCAATGCCTGCAATTGAATTGTAGTCATTGTCACCACCACCACCACCACCACCACTGCCATCGCCTGTTGCCTCGCTGTTATCAATTGCAATTGAGCAGTCACCACTGATACTGCCGCTGTAATCCACAGCTATGCCAATGCCTGCAATTGAATTGTAGTCATTGTCACCACCACCACCACTGCCATCGCCTTTTGCCTCGCTGTTATTATTAATTGCAATTGAGCAGTCACCACTGATGATAGAGCCTCTGTTATCCACAGCTATGCCAATGCCTGCAACTGAATTGAACCAATTGTTATCACCACCACCACCACTGCCATCGCCTGTTGCCTCGCTGTTATCAATTGCAATTGAGCAGTCACCACTGATACTGCCGCTGCTATCCACAGCTATGCCAATGCCTGCAACTGAATTGAACCGATTGTTATCACCACCACCACCACTGCCATCGCCTGTTGCTGTGCTGTTATTAATTGCAATTGAGCAGTCACCACTGATACTGCCGCTGTTATCCACAGCTATGCCAATGCCTGCAATTGAATTGTAGTCATTGGCACCACCACCACCACCACCACTGCCATCGCCTGTTGCCTCGCTGTTATCAATTGCAATTGAGCAGACACCACCGATACTGCCGCTGTTATCCACAGCTATGCCAATGCCTGCAATTGAATTGTAGTCATTGGCACCACCACCACCACTGCCATCGCCTGTTGCTGTGCTGTTATCGTGCGCGGAAATGGTGCATGTATCGTCTACTCTGCTGTTTTCGTTCAGGGCAATACCAATACCCGCAACTGAACTATAGTTACTACTTGTTGTTGAGGTGCCGTTAACGATGCCACTGTGCACTGAAACTGAACATGGACCGCCGACGTGGCTCCAATTATCCACAGCTATGCCAATGCCTGCAATTGAACAGCCACTTCCCCCAGCTGTTGCCGTGCCAGCCACGCTAGAATCGCGTACCAAAACTGAGCATGCACCGTCAATGCGGCCCCTATTCTCCACAGCTATGCCAATGCCTGCAACTGAAGTTTCTTGGGGTGAGCTTGATCCTTTGCCTGTGACCGTGCCGCTCTCGATGACGATTGAACAGTCACCTCCGATATAGCCGCCACTCACGTATACACCGGCGCCCACGTTGTAGCCGCCCGTTGTGCATTCAACTGTTCCGTTTATGACGAGTGAGCAGGCTTCTTCTATTCTCCCCCCCACTGTAACAGTACAATAATCTTCGATAACTGCAGCTTTGTCAATATTTAACGAGCAATTTCCAACCGTTGATTCAGGTTTAATATTTATCGCGCAATGCCCGCTGATCTTTTTTCCCTCGTTGACCGTGAGCGTTATCGAGGGGATCGAAGGATCACCGATGCTTTTGGTTGGTGCTGCGACGGCAAACGCTGATGGTGCTTCGAGGTTGATATCAAGGTCGCCGTCAATATCGCCCACGACGTAGATAAAGACGGTGCCGGGGGCTGAGGAGAGCGATATCGAGCCGCCGCCAGAGGAGCGTAGCGCGGATACCTGATTCGTGGCGTCGCCGGCAGAAAGCGTTTCTGTCGATTCAACGTGCTGTTGAGCAACCGACGATGTCTTTCCGGACACCCAAATAACTGTGGCGGTGCTTTGGTTTGCTGCCGTGTACGTCTCCTGCCACGCAACAAGACCTTGGCAGCACGCGGAGATTTTTAAGTTGGGAAGATCGGCGTTGGCGGTGTGATCGAGGGAAATGTTTGCCGGTTCAAGCAGCTTTTCACCGCGCTTCCAGTTGAGCGTGTAGGGTCGCCCGACGATGTTATAAACCGTTGTGCTCGATGTTTCATCATAGCCGTTTGCCTGCTTCCAGACGGTCATGCCGTGACCGCATTTGTCCACGGCGACCTGGGGTTCAAGCGCATCGCTGCCGCTGACCGGTGCGCCCTCAGAGAGATTTTTTGGCGCGCGCCAGCGGTTGTTGAACGTGTCGTATGATGCGCAGTAGAGCGCATACGTGCCGGCGGCAAGTGTGCCACTTGTAAGCTGTTGCCACGCACACAATCCATTGCCACGCCGCGTTCGTGCTAGCGCGGGGTTGACCGCAATCGCCCCGTCACCTGAAACTTTGAGGGCCGGCAAACACGCGTTGGGCGGGCAGAGGACGGGCGATGCCGCCTTCGGCCCCGTCGGCCTGCTCAGCACAAGAGTGTTGCCGCTGTGGCTAAAGAGCGTGTAACCGTCGGGGACATGCGGGCGTGCCGCTGCCGGGTGTGTACAAGAACAAAGAACGGCAACCGCGAGCATATGAAACAACGTTAAACGCGCATGGATCGTTGATGCGTGGCAGGTAAGTAAACGCAGACTGAAACGCTTCACGAGTACTCCTTTTGGAAAAAGGAACGTGCATTCACAACCACACAAAAACCTCCCTTTGCTTTCCCTTCGTGATACTACGCCATCTAACCTGAACATGTCAATCGTGGGAGAGCAGATAGAGTGCAACGGTGGGGTCGCGTATGTGGAGGTGTTCGTTGTGCGTTTGAACGTTCCCGACGATTCAACAAGGTACACGAAAAGAGCGTTGGAGCCTCTGTATTTTGATAACGAGCAACGAAGATATGGCAAAATTTTTGTCCCTAGCAATACCCCGTCGATGTGGTATCATGAGTCCATCGTTTCATATAAATCAAGAAGTTGGGAGTCGTGTCATGGTTGAGACCAGGAAGAGGATTTTTGTTGCCTTTATGATTTTCTGTGGTGCTGGCGCACTCAGTGCCTCCTTTTACGTACTCTACAGGCAGCACCAACGATTCCAGGAGCTTGCCCTCGTGCTTGAAAAGCTTGAAATTGCCCACGAGGAAACACGGCAAGCGCGTACCACGCAAGCAAAGGACGGCGAGTCCCAGGGAGTATCGCACAGTCGCACTTTGTGGAGACCACTTCAGGAGCGAAGCAAGGATACCGTTGTCCAGGTTATAAGTCAGGTTGCTGAAATGGACATACGGCAGCCCTTTAAATCGCCAACTCAATATCGTGCTGCCGGTAGCGGGTTTTTCATTGACGATGAGGGGTACCTCGTTACGAATGCTCACCTTGTTGCTCAAGCAAAATCGGTATGGGTCCAGATTCCGTCGTTTGGCAAACGTGTCTTTGATGCTACCGTCGTTGGCTTTGCTCCCGATTACGATCTGGCGCTTCTACGTGTAACGGCCGACGGCATCGCCGCGATCCGCAAGGAGCTTGGAGCCGTACCATTTTTGCACCTTGGCGATTCAGACACCGTTAGGCGTGCTGATGAAGTTATGGCGCTCGGGTACCCTCTCGGGCAGGAGTCGCTCAAGAGCACGACGGGCGTTGTAAGTGGCCGCGAATCAAACGTCATTCAGATGAGTGCCGCTATTAACCCTGGAAGTTCCGGCGGCCCGCTCCTCAATATGGACGGCCAGGTCGTTGGCATTAATACGAGCGGGATCGTCGAAGCACAGAATGTCGGCTATATCATCCCCATCAACGACCTCAAAACAATTTTGCCCAACCTTCGCAAAGAAAAACTTATCCGCAGGCCCTTTCTTGGGCTTCTTTATAACAATGCCAACGAAGCCCTTGCCTCATTTTTAGGCAACCCTCTTCCAGCCGGATGTTATGTCGTTGAGGCGGTAAAAAACAGTGCTCTTGCCAAGGCCGGTGTCGTCCGCGGCGACATGCTCTACGAAATTAACGGCAACCATCTTGATATGTTCGGCGACATCAGTGTTCCTTGGGCCGAGGACAAAATATCGGCGACCGATTATATCGCGCGCCTTCCTCTTGGCTCGAAAGTTCACCTTGTGATGTACCGTAAGGGCGTGCGACGTGTCTGCATAGCGCTCATAAGCCAGCGCGAACTCCCCGCCATCCGCAAGGTATATCCAAACTACGAAGATATTGATTATGAGATGGTCGCTGGCATGGTTGTTATGGACCTCACGATCAACCACATAGCAGCACTTGGTCCCAAGGCTCCGGGACTTGCACAATTTGCCGATCTTAAAAATCAGAATGATCCCGTTCTTGTCGTGTCGCATGTCTTTCAAACGTCGTATCTCGCACGTACGCGCATTATTTCCGAGGGCATGACGATTAATGAGGTCAATGGCATGCGCGTTCGCACATTAAGTGATTTTCGAAAGGCAGTTACCACGAGTGTTAAGACCGGTTATCTAACCTTGCGCGTTTCTGATAACGTGCTGCGCATTTCGGACCACATTTTTGTCGTGCTTCCCTTTGATCGTGTTCTTGCCGAGGAGCCTCAGCTGGCCTTCGATTATCGTTATCCTGTCACAGCACTCAACCGAGAGCTTCTTGCGGCATGGGACACGACCCACAAATCACCGCCAAGCCCTCCTTCGCAGGCAGTGGTAACGGCGTAATTTCCTGTTTGCGATGGTCCGCGTGAAAAAACTCACTGATGTCTACAGAGAAAAACAGTGGAACCAAGTATTTGGAATGATTTTTTGACCATCATGGGTCAGGAGGTTGGCACGCGGGCTATCGATACGTGGTTTAAGGCTCTCGCGCTCGAACGATGGGATCCCATCAACCACGTCGCCTATCTTGAGGCTCCCAATGCTTTTGTTAAGGATTGGATTAAGAACAATTATCTGCCAGCCATCGCGTTTCATCTCGGGCGTCTCCTGCGTACCAATTCCCTTGACGTTGTTGTTCTTGATGCTCGTGCGCACAAAAAAGACAGCTTCGTGCCGACCATGAGTACTACCGTCACAACCATTGCTCAGGTTGCAACCGATACCCAACGTCCTGCGGCCGTCTCGAGTGCAGCGGTACCGGTACGTGTTCAACCGGCACGTGTGCTTGGACACGTCAATAAAGGCTACATGCTTGAAACGTTCGTTGTCGGTCCTCACAACCGCCTCGCCTACGCTGCTGCGTGTGCTGTCACGGAAAAACCGGGCCTTGCTTACAACCCCCTCTTTATTTGCAGCAGTCCGGGACTTGGTAAAACGCATCTTCTTCATGCCATCGGCAACCGTATCAGGACGCAGAAAAAGAACAATGCGGTCCTCTATCAAGGCGCTGACCGTTTTGTTCATGAATTTGTCCATGCACTGCGCTCGGACAAAGTACATCTTTTTCATGCCAAGTATCGGCACATCGATGTTCTCCTCATGGACGATGTCCAGCTTATAGCCAATAAAAAGCAAACGCAGGAAGCGTTTTTTCATATTTTCAACGACCTTTACAATGAGCGCAAGCAGATTGTTTTTTCCGGCAGCGTGCTGCCAACGCACATGGAGGGACTTGACGAACGGCTGCGGTCGCGCCTTTCGGGTGGACTTGTTGCTGGCATTGAAGCCCCATGCCTCGAAACGCGCATAGCTATCGTCAAAAGAAAGGCCGAAATGAACAACGTGTCCATCGACGATGATGTCGCCTCTTTCATTGCCGCATCGGCACACACCAGTATTCGCGAACTTGAAGGGGCGCTCGTGCGTGTTCTTGCTTTCTGCAGCATCTCCAAGAATGGTCTATGCCTCGAACTTGCTCAAAAAGTTCTCGCGTGCCCCGCTCCCAACGACATTTGTAAACGAGCACTCAATTTTGATCTCGTTGTCAATGCCGTGCGCGGCCATTTTCCTTCGTACAGCACCGAGGACATCATGTCAAAGCGTCGAAACAAGGAACTTGTTTTTGTGCGACACCTGACAATGTTTATTATGAAGCGTCTCACGGGAAAATCGCTTCGCGATATTGGACGCTTTTTGGGCGGACGTGACCACGCAACCGTGGCTCATGCTCTTGAAAAGATGGAAGAACACTTTGCGTGCAGTGGCGAATTCCGCGGTACGGTGCGTGCTCTTGAGGTTGAGCTTGCCGGCTGACGTCCGTCGGACGTTTACGAAAGGTTCTGAATTGCACCCTTAACCGCCACGCCAGCGGCACTTGTTGCGGAAGAACATATCATCGGCGCATTTGAATATGAGGTCACGGTACCAGGCTATTTGGCTCGTATAATGACCAACGTCCTTTTTGAAGCCAACCATCGTCGGAAAATGCTCAGTATCAATGACGATGATTTTATGTGTTGCCCGTTCGATCATAAAATTGTCTATGTGAGGATCGATGGTGAATTTTACAGCGTTGCACAGTGCGAGTGATTCACTTCGGTCCTCGCTTCGAACGAGGGTCATGCGGCGTTCGATGTCGATGGCGTCAGCAACGATGCAGTACGTTGCCGGTATATCAATCGATATATCGTTATGGACGCCAATGTTTTTGCCAACGATGGTGATCCACCGCGGCGTGCTCGGCATCCAAAACCACTTACGTGGCGCGTCGACTCGTGTCGACCAGTAGGGGCTTGCCGCCAAAGTTTTCTTGATGTTTTCGGCATTTTTGATGCGCGTAAAGCCGCTCAAGTGACGATTAACACCGCCGCCCATGAAGTAGAAGAACATTGGTTCAAAACCCTTGCTGTGGGGCTTTACGAACATATCAGGTGTTTCCATAAAGAGTTTGGCAACAAAGGGATATTTTCTGCATTTGACGATGAGAAGGCCGGAACGGCGGCGTCGATTAAAGTTACGGTCACGCACAATGTCAAAATTCGTGTAATTTTTTTTCTTGGCAGTAACTTCGGTGAGGAGTCCCTCGAGCATGGCGCTCAGAACGGCTCCGTCAACGGCCTTGCTTGCATCGTAGCGGAAAGTTATGGGTCCGGGCGGCAACGTATGATTCTTCAAAAAAAGTGCATCATACATCTCGAAGAACGGGTGGGCTTCAAGATACGGACTGCTGAGAAAATAACGGTCGAAAGGCTCGTCTTTCCAGTACGTTACGATGCGTGGCATCGCCGTGTCGGGTGGGCGATGTTGGCTGCGTGCGTTCATACGCACAGTTCTGCTTGCTATGACGCCCACAAGAAAACAGATTGTCGCTACACTTATGTTTTTCACGTCCTTCCTTCCTCACCCCTTCTTCGGACTCGCCACTCTGGTCCACCATCCCCTCACCTAATCTAGAAAAAACAATTGCAAGAAGTCAAAGGTCTTTTTTGAAATTTTCTTGTGCGCTTCGCGAAAAGCCTTTTCCAGCGAACAAGACTATCACACTCACAATCTGCGATAATATTGAAGTTGCATGAAAGAAGGAGTATGGTTGTTACCGAGGGTGTTATACGCACGGTGGTGCCGAACGCAGATAGTGAAAAGCAGGGGAGGGCGTCCCATGGAGCGTGCCTTACTAGAGCGACACAGGGTGATGCTACATCGTCTCAGCCAGTTACCGCGTTTTATAGTTCATGCCGACGGCCGTGCCAACGTGAGCGAGTTTGTCCTCCATGAACTCTGTGCTCCGTCGTGCTTCGATCTCAGCAAGGCTGCTTACTTTGTTGATAACCGTGATTTCAAACATCTTCATGGTGTTGCTGGTTTTGATCGGCACGATGCCTATCCTCACGGGCCAATTTGGGACAATCCTGATACGTTCACTCAGCACATGAGTGATGCGGCGTTCAATTCCCGCGTACGATCAGTCATGCGTGACGCAGGTACCGTTGACGTCGTTGACAGAAAACTCCTTGACGATCTTGCCCATAAGCTCGATTTCACGACGTGGCACGAATGTTCATGGAACATGCGTCACAGCAATACCGGCCTTCTCATGTACACCAAGGCCAATCCGACCGATGCGACGATCGACAATCATATCGCTGACGGCTTGAGCCTTTTGAGCTTCTGTCCCGTCTTTTGATGATTCTAACTGTGCCGTGCATGCCGAAACATCGAGCTGGTCGTGTACACCACGCCTTTTTTTGTCTACTTTTTGAAAGATTATGCCACAGCCACGTGTGGGGGAATTTGGTGCTGCTGCGCACTTGAGGTATCATCAGGATGCAAAGGTGTATATAGTCGTTGCTTGTAAACAGGTGGCATGACAAGGAGATCTATGACGCAGGCGTCGGTTGGCAAAAATGCCCGCGGGGCGGGGCAGGTTAAGCACGAGGACATTGTTGTTGTCAAGCGCGATATTCTTTTTCCTGATGGGGCGTGGTCCGGCTTCAAGCCCTGCGCTCTTGATGCATACGAAGATATCGTAAGAGAGCACGGCGAATGCAAGGAACGTTCAACAGTTGAAGATGACCCTTCGTACAAGCAAATCATCCCTTACGTTGTCTTTGAGCACAATAACCTTTATTTTCTCATGCAGCGCAAGGACGATGCTTCAGAGGCGCGCCTCAGGGAAAAATTTTCGCTCGGCATCGGCGGACACGTACGCAAGGAAGACTTGGCAGAACCAACCGTCGCCGCATGGGCTCAGCGTGAATTTCATGAAGAAGTTGCGTACAACGGCACTATTACGTTCGAGCATTTCGGCGTTCTCAATGACGAAAGCACGAGCGTGGGACGCGTTCACGTGGGCCTCGTGCTTCTCGCGCACGGAACATCCGATTCCATAGCAATCAAATCTGAGCACAAGCACGGCATGCTTGCATCCCGCGCCCAGTGCACACTCTACGTTGACCGCATGGAGCCGTGGAGTTCTCTTGTGTGGCATGCGTTGATGGAACGATGATAGAGAGGCGTCCTTCCAGCATTCGAAGGCCCCCAAGATAGAAGGTGAGTTTCATGGCGAGCATACATGCGAGATTGTGGCACGGCGTGTGCATGGCCGCAAGCAGCTTTGAGTTCCTTTGGCAACATCCCGTGCTTCTCGTGTACCTGGTCAGCACAGTTCCCCTCTACTTTTGTGCCCAGGTTCTTGCATACAACATTCCGGCAGCCGGTGTTCTCGGTGGTCGCATGAATCTCTTCGTAAGTTTCCAGGACCTTGGGCGCTCCATTGTCGAACCGTCTGGTCTCATCAATCACGCCCTCCTTTTCCTCGTAACCCTTGTCTACCTCTTCGTTGTGACATTTTTTCATGCTTGTCTTGTACGGCACGGATGGAGGTTCATGACGGACATTCGAGAGAATGATGGTATCGGCAATGCTCTCAGAAATTCCTGGCGCATTCGCGGTCGCATTGCTTCCTGGTCTTTCATGGCCACGTTTGTCAATGTTGCTTTATATTTCATTGCCGCGTCGGCATCCTCTCGGGCACTGCTTCTGCCGGTTGAAAGGTTTGCCGTTATCGCCTTCTTTTTGGGGTGGTCGCTGTGCACGTTTTTCTTTGTACCTATCGTAGTATTTGAGAACGAGAGTGCCACGCACTCACTTCTGCGTTCGGCAATCATCGCCAGGCAACTTTTTGTCGAAATTATGGGTGCACAATGCTGGATGCTCGTCATCACCGCCGTGTGCCTTGCCCCCCTTGCAACGATTGCCGCGATTTTTGGCCGGCCGGCCGTAGGTGCGTGGTACGCGTCGCTTTCGATTGCCGTAACATTCACCATGGTTCTTATCGGGTCCGTAGTCTCCTCGGCCCAGACGATACTTAAAACAGAGCTCTATCTTCTGCGTGCTCGAACTCCCGCACGCGATACCACTCATGAAGAGACTCATGCTTAACGTTCATGTGTTCCGAAGCTTGGCTCAACGTTGGTGCAAAGAAGTTGCTCCTCTTGACGCGAAAAAATGAACTCAAAACGGCATAACCGGCCGTTGGTAGAGACCTTCGTGATACTTGCATCGTGATAGCCTGAATAGCCTGAACAAGCAATGGCCCACCATGTATCGAAACCTGCATGAGAGCCTTTTGTTAATTTCTACACACTAAAGGATCTCATGATAAATCAGATAAAAAGAATAATATTTTTTATTTGAATTTTTTTGTCTGGGTGTGCTATGGTGAAAGTGACCGGGCAACGTCGTGCCCGCGTGGCGAAGCCATAGGCAACAGACTCGGTTTCATCGGGTGTTTGTTTTTGGGTGTCGTTTTTCTTGTTTTTTATATCAAAAATCAGGAGAGTGTGATGAAAATGTTTCTTAATGTGCGAACAGCGCTTGCGTGCGTCGTGTTCGTTGCAGGGATTTTTGGTGGTGATCGACGCATGCGTGCGGCAGCGGCCGGCGATGTTGTAAAAGATTTTGATTTTATCATCGTTGCTCCTGAGAAACACAGGACGCCTCTTAAAGAGCTGGCATCGAAAGAGCTCGCTGAAACCCTCGCACGACCTCACAAGGTAGGTGCCGTTAAGCAAAAGTTTGTACTGTTCTCCGACAAACAAACGACGATCAAGGGAATCGAAAATGAGCTTACAGGAGATGGTGGGCATGCCAAGGTCATTATTGCAGTCGGGCCTGCAGCGCCGGCTGTCGCTGATGTAACGAGAAAGATAACAACAAAAGGCGAAACCTTACCGCACCTTTTTGCTGTCATTCTCTTTGAGCCGCTGCTCACTGAGGGCGGTGTCCCCGTCGGTGCTGCCGAGAGCACTGAAGCGGTGGCGGCGGCCACACCCCACAAACTTGTCGACATTGATTACAACGCCATTGATACGCGCTTGTACAATTTTTACACTCCAGCGCCACATACATTCAAGCATGTCATGCCTATGAATGCGGGAGCGCCGCTTGCTTTTTCTGCCAACGGCGTGCCCTTGCCCCTTAAGGGTATCAACATCGCGTGCTATGGAGTAGACGAACAAGGGGGAACGCACACCTTTAATTTTTTCAAGTCTGGTGCGTTTCTGGAAGGCATGTCCACCGAATTTGCCCCTGCCAAGGATGCAATCAGGAATGCCATTGAAGGTACCAATAAAAATTACGCACTCAACACCGACTTTGGCTGTCTTCTTGTAAGCACGGCGACTGGAGAGAGTGCCACCAAGTATGTTCCATCGCTGCCCTTCATGTACATTCGCCGTTTTACACGCTTTGCTGGCAACAAACTCTTATACGAAAGCCACCCAAGTCCGTATAAGGACATGTTTCATGCGATATGGGATTCGGCGCCTTTCGGTGACTCTTATAAGAACACCGTCGAAAAACAGCTCAAAGATGAGGGAACGTTCAACGTCGAGCGCGTGGTAAAATATCCTTATCTTAGGGAAGCTTTAGAAGCAGGAAAGCCCCTCAACTGGTCTGAGATTTTTGCTGTTCTGGGAAGTGATCCTCACGTGAAAGATGGCATTGCCCATGTGAGCACGCAGGCCGACCTTCCTGACGAGGAAAAAAACTATGTCGCCGAGCGCAAAAAGGGAGTGCGCACAGCTCTTGCAGGCGCCTTTTCAAAAGATGATTATTTTGGTGAGCGCGTTAGTAAGGACAAAAGTCTTATATCTGCATTTTCCGACCTCAAGCTTAAAACTTCATTCCCGGATCTGGCCATCGATAACAACAACAACATGCGTATTCCGACGATAGCACTCGTCACAAGTGGCGGCGGCATTCGCGCAATGCTGGCGATGTTTGGTTTTCTCAAGGGTCTTGAGCGTGCTGGACTTCTTGATGCCGTGACCTATGTGTCGGCACTCTCAGGTTCGACGTGGGCGCTCGGATCGTTCGTTTCTGACTACAATAAACGTCTTGCCGAAAATACAAATGCACAACCTGCCACCATCGACGTACTCAATACAGTAAGTAACCGCGTTGCAGGAAATTTAAAGGGGATGGGTATTCCGACGTTTATACACGATTGGGCAACCGCGGCCGTAGGGGAAAGTGTTCAGTCGATTCTTGTAAAGGGAGTTTTTGGACAACCGGTGACACTCATGGATTACTATGGCGCAATGATTGCCCAGCACGTACTTGGCATCAACCCCAAGGACGAAAAACTCGTTCCTCCGACGCTTTCAACGCAGCTTGACCATCTTAAGGAAAAAGCGCCAGTTCCTTTCCCTCTCTATGCTTCAGTCGTTGAAGATCCTCGGTACTCCGAGCAAGGCAAAGCACACTATGCCTTCTACGAATTTACGCCGTTTCAGGTCGGACACACGGACATTGGGTGTGGTGCGGTAGAAGGTGGTGATCAGCAGGCGTGCACCAAGTCAGCTGCATTTATCCCAACGTGGGCTCTCGGAAGAAAATTTGCCTACGGTACCTCGCAAGACAAGGCAAGTGAACAATCATTAGGCATGCTGATGGCAACGTTTGGTTCAGCGTTCGCTGCGTCTTTAAGCGAAATTGCTAAGGCTGTTGGGAAGGGCGGCGTCGTTGATTCACTTATCACGAAACTTCCCATTGGCATTCAACGCGGACGCATAACGTATCCTAGTTTCTTTAACCCTGAATATGCGCTCCTTGGTGCTGGTGAGGGCACCATAAAAAACGAGTTCTTGACCCTCGTTGATGCTGGACTCCACTTCAATCTTCCCTTCCAACCGGTGAGCGGGCACCGATCTGATCGCAAGGCCGACATTATCATCTTTCTCGACGCATCCGCCGACGACGGAGAAGCGCCGATAATCCGTGTGGATCGCGATAGTGCCCGCGGCGAAGATGTTGCTGCGACTATCGGAAAGGATGAGGTGCAAAGCCAGGTTACCGGCAAAGCGTTGCGGCTTGTTGCCGAGTGGGCCAAGGAAAACAACTCCGCTTTCCCTGTCACTTCTGCTGTTACAGCAAAAGAAGCGGTAGCGTGTATCAAAGATTCTGATGGAAAGGTAGTGCGTACATTGCCCGAGCTTGGCTACCATCTAACAACTGTGCTTAAAGACGCAAAAAACCCAGAGTCACCGCTTGTCATTTATATGCCTTTAGCACGAAATCTACCACTTATTCAAAACTCTGATAATAAGCATAAGAACAGGATTTGGGCCATTAAAAAAATGGCGCTCGCCGATAACGGTCTTGCAACGGATGTGCCCCTCCATCAAGCAATCAACCTTTCAGACTATCCAACATCAAAGTTTGATGTTGATGCGAAGGATGCCGCTCTCCTCATGGCGCTCATGGAATTCAACGTTCTTGTAAAAAAGGATGTTTTGTGGCAGCAGATAGGGGAGTGGATTAAGGAGCATAACAAAAAGTGACGCGGTTTTTGGCGGTGGCACCGTGTCACAATAAGCGTATGGAAGAGCGTTTCAAACGCAGAACGTTGGTGCAGTCGCACGTGTTTGGTGAAGGTATGTGTTTGAAATGCTTGCAAGAATGATACGGGAATGAGTACGATGGATGCGAAGGTATTACGGGTAACCCTCTTACTCACATAAGGAGAGGCGATGAAAAGGATCTCCGTCCTTCTTTCCGCCGCGTGCCTTGTTCTCGTAGCGTCCGCGTGCTGTTGCGGAAGGAACCGCCGATGCCGCCCTAAGAAGGACTGTTGTCCCAAAAGGGAAAAATGCTGCGTTAAGGAGCGTTGCTGTAAGCGGCGTTGCTCGCCGTGTACTAGGAGCTGCAGACAAGAAGTACCCGTGGAGGATAAGGAAATGTAACTAAGGCAGACGTACGTACACCAGTACGAATTTCACATGTTCATTTATACAAGGGCTACGTCACGTAGCCCTTGTTTTTTTGCCGTCATTTGCTAAAATTTTGGTGATGATCTAATAAGTGCAGTTGGTATATTCTACAAACCATCGTACACTTTCAGGAGGCGTTATGCATACAATTCTCCGTTTACGTGTCTGCTGTGCTGCGGTCGCGTGTCTTGTTTCGCTCAGTGCTCTGTGTTACGCCGACCCCTTTGAGGCGATGCAGAAATCCTTTGAGGTCATGGAAAAAGAGATGCATGGTATGATGACCAACATGCAGAGGCTCCATGCCGGGTTTTTTGATGCGTCAAGGTACGATTCGGCGGTGTCCGGTTCCCATGAAGGGGCGGCCATAGCCATCGAGCGCCAGGACGACAAAAGTACAAAAGTTACGGTTTCGGGCATTACCGATGACCAGTTTGATGCCACGTTTGGCAACGATGAGCTTTCTATCAAGACGCCGACGGCAAAGATCGAGCTCAGTTTCAACCAGGGCGTACTTGCTGTGTCCGTTGAGCAGGAAATCAAAGAGGACGCACGTGATGCCAAGGGAGGCAAAAAGTACCGTTCATTTACAAACTCATGCTTCTCTACGCGCGTTGTCACCGAGCGGGTCGATCTTGAAAATTCCTCGATCAGCTATAGCAAGGACAGCAAGGCCCTGACCATCGTTGTACCGGCTAAAGATGCCAAGGCCATCAAAGAGGAAGTCAAAAAGATTCCCGTAAGCGTCAAATAGTACGAGTTCTTTCGATGTGTAGAGATTCTGAGTTTCAGTCCCCCGCTTCACCCTTCTGAGCGGGGGACCCTTTTAGTGTTCAGGAGTTTCGACAGCCAGTTGCGTGTTGGTGTCAACGCATTCACGTGCAGCTTTGAGATTGCATGCCGAGGTGTTTATGGCGCGCCACGGGTCGCCATGCAGTTCAAGGCGTGTAAAAAGAGTCATCATGGTATACGTATCAGAACGAAGGTGGGGATCGGGGAGCTCGTGCCAATCAAGCGGTGTGGCGACGGGGGCGTTGGGTCGGGCACGGACCGCGTAGGGAGCAACGCTTGTTTGGCCGTACGCCGTGCGCATGGTGTCGATAAAAATGCGTGAGCCACGTCGTTGTTTATGCATCTCGACGGTAAGCTTGTGCGGGTTGCGTGCAGCGAAGGTTTTTGCGAGGTTGCCAGCGAGATTGTGAACAATGTCAAAGGTGTAATGTCGCTTGATGGGAACAACGACGTGGAGGCCGCGCGATCCCGTTGTCATAACAAACGAATGCAGAGCGTGCTCGGCAAGAAATCCGCGAAGCCTGAGAGCTGTTTCCTGAACGAGCCCGAAGAAAGCACCGCCGTCGGGGGGATCAAGATCGAAGACAATGCGGTCGGGGTTATGTATGGCGTCGACGGTGGCAGGCCACGTGTGAATTGTGATGCACGCCTGATGTGCTAGGTACACGAGTGTTGCTGCGTTGTTGCATACGACGTAGGTTATGGCGCTTTCGTCTTTTCGATGTGCAGCGAATCTGGCAACCCATGGGGGAAAGTACGCCGGTGCATCTTTGTGAAAAAAACCGGGATGGGTGATGCCATCGGGAAACCTTTGCATGCTTATCGGCCGTCGGCGTACGTGGGTGAGCATAATCGGCGCCACGCGCTCGTAGTACCTTATGAGATCACCCTTGGTCAGTCCCGTTTCGGGAAAGAGGACACGATTTTCATTGGTTATGCTCACGACATAACGGCCGACCTTTATGCGTCGGACTGTGCTGACTTTTGTGGTGCGACGTTGTGCCGTCTCACTCTTTGTCTCCGTCTGGTGCTTGCTCACGTTCAAGCTCCTCGAGCGACATGCCCGAAAGCGCTGAGTTAGGCTTTTCGATGGTTATCTCACCGTCGCCCGACGCGTACATGTCACGTTTTTTAATCAAAAGCCATCGCTCATCACGGGTGTCGGTTGCGAGTCTTATGAGCGTATAGCCTCCACGAAGCTTTGTTCCATGGAGAAAAATCTCAAGACGTCCGCGGCGATAGCACGCACCGAGCGAAGAGTCGGTGTTTCCATCTCGAGCTATGGTGTCAAACGTTCCGCGGTCCCAGACCATAACGGTACCGGCTCCATAGGAACCGGCAGGAATTGATCCCTCGAAC
Source organism: uncultured bacterium (assembly GCA_963754845.1). GTDB lineage: Bacteria > Babelota > Babeliae > Babelales > Vermiphilaceae > JAKASV01. The sequence goes on along the minus strand of CAVWHE010000004.1, from coordinate 158,027 downwards.
GTTGCATATTCAAGAGGGTGATCCTCGGTTGGCACGGCGAGGCGCTTGTCGCGCGGATTCATCGACGGTCCCTTGGGAACAGCCCATGACTTAAGAACACCGTTAATTTCAAGGCGAAAATCGTAGTGAAGCGCGTGAGCAGCATGTTTTTGCACGACAAATATGGCAGCGGCAGCCTCTGTGTGTTTAAAGTTGCCGCGTGGTTCTGGGGAGGCATTGAAATCGCGCTTCGTGCGATAAGGGCAGAGGCGCTCGTCCTCTCTCGTGCCTCCGGTTGTCTTTGAATCGTCGTCGTGAACCACACACGCCTTCCGTTGTCCATCGCGCGATCGCACCGCCGGTCGCAGAAACCACTGTCGATACCCTAGCCGCAACGTTATGCCCACGACGCATACTGTCACAACGAAGTACCACAAAAAACGCGAACGTATCAACGCTGTACCATCAAAAAGGAACTATGAACAAAACAACGCGGCCATCGATTTTTGGTTTGCGCTGCGTTTTACGCGAAGGTTCCTACGCTATCTTTAATTTTTTGTGGCAAGCGATTGCTGCGCAACCTTCTCTTTCACGTACTTGAGCTGGGCAACTTTGTTTTTGACGCCTATGGTAAAGTTTGCATGGTGCATGATGGGGTTGGTTGGAACAATGAGGGGCATCCTGGGAGTCCAGAGCCCGGGCTTAGGCCCTGTTGACTTTTTATCGGAGCCATATGCAAGTCCCCACAAAAAGCAGAAAGGCCCGGTAATTGCGCAGCTTTTTATCGAAACGAGAAAAAATGCGTCTGTACTGCTTAATCTTTGAAAAGAAACACTCGATGACAGACCTCTCCTTGTAGACGTGTTTGTCGTATTCCACAACTTGCGTTCGATTACTTTTGCCTGGGATTACCGGGCAACAATTTTGAGCCCTTATTTGCCTGCGAAAAAGGTCCGAGTCATACCCCATGTCACCGATGATATGCGATTCAGAATCTCCCTTAATAAGCTCCTCTCCTTGGGTGATGTCGGCAACTTGGCCTGGTGTAATAATGAATTTAAGAGGATTTCCGAGAGCATCAACCTTAGCATGGACCTTTGTAGTGAAGCCCCCCTTGCTTCGCCCAAGACCCTCTTCTGCTTGTTTGCCGTGGCCAGCTGCGCACGGATGTGCTCTGACTATTGTTGCGTCAACAGACAGATACTCCTGGTCAGGGTCGTGTATACAAAAGGCAAAAAGTTTCTCCCATACGCCCTTTTTGCTCCAGGCATCGAATCTTTTGTATACACTGTTCCACGCGCCGTATCGTTCTGGCAACTCCCTCCATTGCGCTCCAGTTCGCATAATCCAGTACACTGCCTCAACGAAGTTCCTGAGCCTTTCTTCGCTGACGACGTAAATTTTGGCGTCTTCTTTCAGGAAGGCAAACATTTTTTCCCACGCATCACTTGTGATATACTTTCCCTGCATGATAGCTCCTGTTCGAGTGTTCCATTTTTTTGGATTGGAGTTATCATGCAAAAAAATCAGCGTTTTGAAAAGTCAACAGGGCCTAAAGGTACCACCTCCAAAAAAACTATCCGGCAGAAATTTCCAAGAGAGACCTTTTATCGGGTTCTCGCGCAAAACTTTGTTGAGGGCGCTTTGGTCGTCAAGTTTACCGTGTGCCTTTACCATGCTATCTGCCACTGCATCCCAGAGCGCGCGCGTTTTTTCGTTTGCAACACAAGCAAAAAATCCCGCACAGGCAGTATTGCTCGGAGAGTCTTTTTGAATAGCCATATCGAATCCATCCATGGCTGCGCGGATGGTCTCCTCGGCTGGTGCCAAAAATTGGACGTCGACATCAGAATATACGAATATCGTGCCCCAATTTTCTTCGATTGCTCTTTGAATAATTTTGACCTTTCGCAGCATAGTTTCGTTCCAACCACCAGCCATGAAATTCCCGGATCGGCAGATTTGCTCAATTTTTTCAGCTACAACTTCAAAATCGTCCTTTATCGATGGCAAAAACCAATCTTGTAAGAGTTCCTCATGGGACGGCGAATATAGTGCGTAAAGACGCATTTTTCCATAGGTGTTCGTGGGGATCAAGGTCAAACACGCACCCCAGAGAATGCCAAAGATGCACGCACATACAGACCTGAGACAACGCTTATACATGACCACGGACAAACCCTTCCCTCTTAAAAGCCCACAACAAACTCATGCCCTCCCGCGTATCGACGATTACCGGGTGCCTCACAGAACTACCTCTCTGTAATCTTAGGCACGAATTGCTGACAGATGCAAGTATCTTGTGGTGGCAAACGTACAAGCGTTGAAACTCACTCTGAAGTGAAGAACCGTTGGCCGCTCAGTGGTGTCGAACTTTTTCATGCCGAGCGTCTTTGAATCTACGTGTTTATGATCATGGCGTAGAGGCAAGCTGTCGTTGGGCAACCTTAGCCTTCACATATTGAAGCTGAGCAACCTTGTTTGCAATACCAACAGTGAAATTTGCATGATGCATGATGGGATCGGCAGGAATGTAAAGGTCGAGTCCTGGTCTCCAGCCTTTATGCTGGAAGGTCCCGCCACCGAAGAAGCTTTCTGACAAGAATTTCCACTTAAGGTTGGCAACGGTTCTAGCTTTTAAAAGTATGTTAAGACAGCCTTGATCATCGACATTCTTTGGTGTTTTTGCCATGAGATCCTCCATGGCAGCCCACAGTGCGCGCGTCTTCTCGTTGGCTACGCACGCAAAGAACCCTGAACATGCGTCTCCTTTAGGCGAATCCCTCTGAATGACCATATCGAAACCTTCTATGGCCTTACGTAGTACCTCTTCGGCTGGCGCCAGAAATTGAACATCAACATCTGAATAGAGAAAAACTTTGCCCCAATTTTCTTCGATTGCTCTTCTTATCAAGCCAACTTTGAACGATACCGCCTTTTTCCATCCTGCTGACATGTAGTTCGCCGATAGGCACTCTTGTTCGTGTTTTTCTATGATGACCTCGAAATCATCTTGTATTGACGGCAAGAACCAGTTTTTTAGGAGCACTTCATGAGACGGCGAGTAAAACGCATAAAGGCGCATTTTTTCTGTGGTGCCGGCTCGTAGGGGTACAATAAAGAAAGCACACAAAAAATAGGCAATACACACACAATGCCGGCCACGGCAACGTCCATACATCATCATAATGGAGTCCTTCCTCCTTAAAGATTGGCGGGAGCGTATTCCAGCCATTGTGATACTGACGGGGCCCCTGGCGCTTCTACTCTAGCGGTTCATCTACATGTAATCTTAAAAACTTTGCTCACGAAGATGCAATGATTTTTGTATAAACGTGTCCGTCTACACCCCAATGTAGCGCTGGGAAGGCTGGTAAAAACTCTGGGGTGCCGCTCACGTGCGAGAAAAATTTTGACACTTAATGTTGTCTGAGGTAGCTTGATCGTGGGCATAATGACGTTGCGGTGCTTCGTGGTGCCGGTTGAACGAAAAGCTGGAGACGTGTCGTTTATGCGAACCTGCCCTTTGTTTGTATGTCTTTTTATGGTCGTATTTCCGTATCCGGTAGGCGCATGCCAGCCGGTCACCTTCCCGGCGTGGTACTGCGAAACGCCCTCGTCGGCACTTCTTATGGCGAGACTTGGCGAGGTTCTTCAAGACACGGCCACCCTTTTGGCACTTATGCCCCAGATCCTTGAGGCAAGTTCTCTTGTAACAAGTCAGGCCCTTCAAATTATTGCCGACAACAATGCAGCCTTGACGCGTGATCTTACCGAGAAGTTCCAGACCATCGGTGGTCTCGTCAACGAGCTCAATCAGCGTGCTCTTGCCAACAGCAGGTCATTAAAGACGTGTGTGGGGATGCTCAATGACTTTATAAAAAAAGGAGAGGTTTATGTAAAAGAAACGGCGGCTTCCTGCCAGGCCCTTGGTCAGTATACGAGAAAACTCGATACCCCCTAGAAAGTGCTTCTTGAAGGCTTCACGGCAGGATAGGGTATAAAAATAAAAAGCAAAGTAGCCGATGTTGTGTGGTGCAGGGTTCTATGAAGAAGGTCCCTCTAATCCCAGGTAAGCGAGGTTCATTATGTTGCCATCAGGGAATCTTGTGAAGCTTGTGCGTCGCGCTGTCTTTATTGTCCCTTTCGCTCTTTGTCCCTGTCTTTCTCGTGCGGAGGGCGACGTCGATTTTACGGTTATTGACAGTTTTTTTACCCAGATCAGTCAAGTTTCCCAAGATATCAATGCCGACAAAGATGCCTTCAATACTCTTGCTCTTTCATGCAAGGGAGCTATCGATATTCTTCTTGCCGCTGAAGCTCAGCGCGACAGTGCATTTAAGTGTATAACCGACGCATTCAACAAACTTGTTGCCGATTACAATGCTTGTGAAAGCAAACAACAAGAGGTTTCAACATACAACCAGCAGACTCTTGCTGCCATCAACGCAAGTATCAACGATCTCGTGATCTCGACAAGCAAGGAAATGGGCGGTATTCAGGAGACAATTGCCACCTTGGACGGTCAAATTAACAAACTCACCGCCGACATAGGGACGTTAGTTTCGGCTAACACGGACAACGTTCAGAAGGCTCTTGCCGACCTCGAAGGTGCGCGTTCCGTGTACACCATCATGAACACCTCGCGTTCACTCTTCCTTGCGCAGCTGCAAGACCTCCTTGACAAGGTTAACAATTACCCGCTGCTCGGGCGCAGCGAATTGGCAGGGATTGCCCAGCTCATTTGTCAACAATAAAAAGAGGATTTCCCATGAAAAGGTTTACAAGTCTTTGTGTGGGGCTTCTTAGTTCGTTGCTCCCTTTATCAGTACGGGCAATTGATATTCCTGACTGGTCCTCTTACACGGCGAGTTTGACTGATGCCCTGCAGGGTGTTGGGGATACGTTTGATAGAGATGCAACAACCTACGCGTCTCTTGCAGACCAAATAGATGCGACTGTGATCATTTTTGATGATCTTGACAGCCAACTTACGGCAACACTTGCTTGTATCAACGACAGCTTTGTGGCTAGGCAGAACAAGCTCAATCAATGCACTCAAGACACAGAGACCATAACTCAACAGGGCCTGAGCGAAATACACACGTTGTCTGATCGCCTTATGGCACTGCAGCAAACAACACAAGAGCAGATTGTCCAGCTCACGCAACAAAGGGATGCTGCTCAGCAAGCTTACAGCCATCTTCAGGACGTCTACAGCAAGGTTGTGGGTGATATGGGCGACCAGGCCGCTGAGTTCCTCACCTATATCAATAGCACCACTGGCAAATACAATCAGATGGTCGATAAAAAGAAGGCCTTCCTTGACAAGGTTAATGCGCTCCTTACCAAGGTCCAGAATGAGGGAGCTATGAGCGCTAAACTCCTCTCGGCAGCCGCAGCGAATTTGTGCAGCAAGCCTTCATAATAACCGTCAAGCGTGCAAGTATGCGGGGGGCACATGCCCCCCGCGAGGTTTTATCCGTTCCCCCCACTCCCTGCAAGCTTCGCGTACACTTACTTCGTATGGCATTTTTATATGCGGTGCTCATCAATACGATGTTGTCCCAGCTGCACCATCACCGTATTCACAGCTGGGCGTCTATGCTATACTCTATTTGAATTGTGAAATTCTTAGCCTGTGGGTGCGCAATGCTCAGATTGACCAATACCATGTCCGGAGAGAAAGAAGAATTTACGTCGATCAACGCTCGCAAGGTGGACATGTACGTGTGTGGCATAACGCCCTACGACAACGCCCATATCGGCCACGGCCGCTGTAATGTAGCGTTCGATGTTGTATGTCGTCTTCTTGGATTTCTCGGCTACGAAGTTCGTTATTGTCGTAATTTAACCGACATTGATGACAAGATACTCGCCAAAGCGCGAGAACTTTACGGCGATCGTATGCGCTATACCGATGTCACGGCGCCGGTTATTACACGTTTTCATGAAGAAGTTGCGGCGCTCAATTGCCTGCCGCCCTCATTCGAGCCACGCGTGACGGACAACATCGATGCCATCATACTGTTCATTGAGCGGCTTATTGGAGCTGGCAAAGCGTATCAGTCTGATGGCGATGTTTACTTTAGCGTGCGTGAGTTTCCTGCTTACGGTGCTCTTTCAAAGCGAAAGCTCGAAGATTTACGCGTTGGCGTTCGCATTGATGTTAACGAAAAAAAGAACGATCCTCTTGATTTTGCCCTCTGGAAGGCAGACCCCGAGGGCGAGTTTTGGCCAAGCCCCTGGGGACATGGACGACCGGGGTGGCACATTGAATGTTCAGCCATGGCAGCTCGCTATCTTGGAGAGCGCATTGACATTCACGCCGGCGGCCTCGATCTTATGTTTCCTCATCACGAAAACGAAATTGCTCAAACCGAAGCTCTCACAGGTCAGCCATTTGCCAGTTATTGGCTTCACAACGGCTTTGTGCTCGTCGATAATGAGAAAATGTCAAAATCGCTCGGCAATTTCGTAACACTTCAGGATGCTTTTCGTGAGCACGACCCCATGGTTCTCCGGTACTACTTTATCAATCATCACTACCGGGCTCCTCTCGATTTTTCGCTTGTGGGTCTTGCGGCGGCACAAAAAAGTTATCACAAACTTTCATGCCTCCTTGACAGAGTTTCCTGCGACGATTGTGGTTCGCTCACCGCGGAGTCCTTGCGCTCGGACACCGTCAAGCGCATGCTCGCGTTCATGGAGGACGATATCAACACGCCGGGCATGCTCGGCGTTCTTTTTGAAAGCCTCGACACCCTCAAGGGGAACCTCGACTCCTTGTGCGAGGTTAAACTCTTTCTTGAACAAGTTCTTGGCCTCATATGTAAACCACTGCCAGAGGTCGAAGTTCTCCTTACTGCAGAGGTACAAAAACTTATTGAAGAACGTGAAGTGGCACGTGCGGCGCGTGATTGGAAACGTGCCGACGAAGTTCGCGACCGACTTCGTGATCTTGGATACGAGGTTCGGGACAAAAAAATTGAATAAACCGCGAGATTTTTGGTCAAGACTTTGCCGGGAAAGGGTTTTTCAACATGTTTATGTTTGTTAAGTGGTTGTTTGGCGGTGCTGTGTACTGGTGCTGTTCGTAGGGACCGAGTGAAAGAATTTTTTATGACGGTGAAGTTTTTGTATCGTATCATGGTTGTGGTGATCGGTCTCGTAGTGATGCCACTTTTGGGATCGAGTCGTTCGGAAGGATCAAAGGTCGTTGACATGAGCGTGCAGCAGGGTTGCTCAGCAAAAAAAAGTGAGAAAAGTGAAAAAAATATTTTTCAAAAAGTTCTTTCAAATGGCATTGCCATCATCGTAAGACCTGTTCACAGCGTCCCCAAGGTATGTGTTGAAATTTGGTACCGTGTCGGCTCAAAAAACGAAAAAACTGACCAAAAGGGTGTTGCTCACCTCATCGAGCACATGGTTTTTAAAGGAACGAGTGGCAAGAAGTCCCTCAACCTCTCTGAATCTGATATTAATATCGTCGTCCACATGCTTTCAGGCAGCTGCAACGCTTTTACGTCGCACGACTACACAGGGTATCTTTTCAACTTCCCGAGCAATCATTGGCCTATGGCGTTGACCATTGCTGCCGATTGCATGCGCAACTGCTCCTTTAAAGACGAGCTCCTCAATTCAGAAATGAAAGCGGTCGTCCAAGAGCTCAAGATGTACCGTGACAATTATGTAAGTTCGCTCCTCGATGAAATGCTTGCTTCGATTTTCACCGAGCATCCTTACCACGATCCTGTCATTGGTTACAAACATAATCTATGGTCATTTAATGCACAGGACTTGCGTGCTTTTTACATAAAGCACTATGTCCCCAACAACGCCGCCCTTATTGTTGTTGGGGACGTTGATCCCGAGGAAGTTTTTGCGCTTGCACAAGAAAAATTCGGAGAAATACCAGCCGACACATCGCACAAGAGAGAAACTTTCCATCACCGACCAGACATTTGTTCCAAAAGAGTCACTCTCTATCGCGATATTAACCTACCGCTTGCTGCGTGCCTCTATGGCATCCCAGGAACGGCGGTTGGCAACGACAGCGCTGTTGATGTCCTTTCGTGGATCATTGGTCAGGGCAAAGGGTCTCGTTTGCAGCGCATTCTCGTTGATGAGTTGCGTCTTGTGACATCGTTGGCGAGCATCCACGTTGATCTTTTTGACTATGGTTTTTTGGGCTTTCTTTTTGAACCCAAGGATGTCAATGACATCGCGCGCATCGAAGCGATCATCCAAAGTCAGATTGACGATATTGTCACCAAGGGACTCAAAAGCGGTGAACTCGAGCGCGCTATAAAGAACGCCAAAATGCATCTTTACGATACGTTCGAGGATATTCAGCGCCAGGCCGGTGAAATCGGCAAGTATTTTGTAGCCACCGGTAACCCAGAGTACCTTTTTACGTATCTTGACGAGGATCCTAAGATCATTGGCGAGCGTGTCGCGTCTTTGTGCAAAAAGTATCTGCGCTCCACTGTTGTGCACAGTGGTCTTGTCAAGCCGCTTCCTAAAGCTGAAAAAGATGAATGGCGCGTGCTTCAAGAAAAATATGATGAAGAAGACAAGAAGATACTTGAGACCCGTGCGCGTACGTGCGATGTCGAGGGACCGTCGTATGCCAAGAACGTTCGCATCAAGGAACGTCGTCCCTTTGCTTTTCCCCGTGCCAAGCGTGTGAAGCTGTCTAACGGTGCGACACTTCTTTTCCATCACAGCGCTCTCACCCCCAAGGTTGATATTGTTATCGATTTCAAGGCCAAGCATTTTTATGATCCCGACGACCGACAAGGCTTGTGTAACTTTGTGAGCCGTATGCTCACGGAGGGTACTAAAAACTATACGGCTGCTCAGCTTGCCGACGCTCTCGAGTCACGCGGTATCAGCTTCAGGGCCGGTCCTGGCGGCATTGCTATGAGTTTACTCGGCGACGATCTTGCCTATGGTCTGAGAATGCTTACTGAGATTGTCACCAATGCAACATTCGACGCTGAAAATATTGAAAAGATCCGCGCCCAAATTATTGCCGACATCAAAAACTTTTGGGACGAACCAAGGATCTTTGCCGGGCAACTTGTCAAAGAGATCATCTACAAAAATCATCCTTACAGTAAAGACTCTCTGGGGACGTTGGCATCCGTTGCTGCTATTACGCGCGACGATCTTGTGAAATTTTACAAAGATTATGTAAATCCGCAGGGAGCAAGCATCGCCATCGTTGGCAACGTAGCACAGTATGATGTCGCCGCTCTGGCTGAACAGGAGTTAGGTTCCTGGCGCGGTCCCGTTGTCGCCGATGTTGATTTCCCATCCCTTGAAAAATCCGAGGCTCACGAGGTTAACTATCCTATCAACCGCGACCAGATTGTGCTTTGTTTCATGGCCCCTGCCGTGGCGCGCGAGGACAAAGACTTTGACTTTCTTTTGCTTTTTGATCAAATTTTTGGTTCTGGCGCCCTGGGATCTATGGCATCACGTCTTTTTCAGCTTCGCGAAAAAACCGGCCTTTTCTACACGGCCCAGGGGAGCTTGACGGTCAATGCCTGCGAGCAGCCAGGGTTTGCCATCGTTAAATCGATTGTGTCAGTTGATCGTCTTGTTGAGGCCGAAAAAATGCTCAAAAAGGTGACCCTCGAGACGCCAGGAACGCTTAAGGAACATGAGCTCGAGGAGGCAAAGCGTGCCATTGTCAATGCCGTTGTTAACAACTTTGAATCAAACGCGGGAACGGCCCAGGCTTTTCTCTTCCTTGAGCGTTACAAATTTCCGAGCGACTATTTTGACAAGCGCGAGGAGGCGCTGGCGCCCGTGACCGTTGCACGCGTTGAGGAGGCGGCAAGGAAGATACTTGACCCGGCAAGGCTTGTGACACTGCGCATAGGGCGCGTCGACTCTTCTGATGGTGGACGCACATCCCCTCAGTCAACGAAGACGCGGAAGCAGTCGTCGACCCGTGACCCGCGATCGAATGCCGGAAGTGCCGGAACCACATAATTTTTGAAAAAAAATGTTTATTCCTATACGATTATGTACGTGATTAAGTGATCGTGATAATTGATAAGTTCTCCCCTGAAAGGATAGCTGCGTATGGCCCGTATATGTGATATTTGTGGCAAGCGGCCGCGTGTCGCCAATCTTGTCAGCCACGCGAATAACAAAGTAAAGCGTTGGGTGTATCCCAATGTTCGCAGGATGCGCTTTATGCTCGTTTGCAAACCGGGAAAAAGCGTCATGGCAGGGCACGTGTGTACCAAATGTGTAAAAGCAGGTAAGATCAGGAAAGTTGTTTAATCAAAAATTTCCACCGCCGTGCGGACAAGAAAAGATTGAGGAAAGAACATAAACGATGGCGAATATAAAATCGGCGAAAAAGCGGGCAAAGCAGGAAGAAAAGCGTCGTCTTACCAACGTGGCGCGTAGGTCAGAGATTAAGACAAAAACGAAAGAGCTCCTCGATGCCCTCAAGGGCGGTAAGGAGCCCGCAACTCTCAAGGCCCTTCTTCGTGGTGTCGAAGCCAAGATTGCACGAGCGAAGAACAAGGGCGTATTTCACGCAAACGCTTCAGCGCGCAAAATAAGTCGCTTGGCAAAGCGTGTTGCGGCAGCAACGGCTACGACAGCACCTGAAGTGGCATGATGATTCGTCCTGAGGTTGGCGTTTATTAAGCTTGCCTTGTTATGTGCTTCATTGTGCGAAAGTGTCCGGGAAAGTTATGGAATGTGAAGGCGTGCGTCGAGAGATTTCGCGTGAAAGTGCTGTGCGTGCCGCAAAGGTGAAGGCTCTGCGTGCCGCGGGCATCGATCCGTGGCCGCCGGCTCGTCCGGTAACGGCGACGTGTGCAGAGGCGGTAGGTCGTGGAGAGTACGACGGAGGCGAGGGCGCGCACGGGATTGAGGGCGGCGGCGCCAACGAATGTTCCGTTGCTGGTCGCGTGATGTCGATGAGGCTTCACGGCAAAACGATTTTCGTTCATATTCAAGATACCTCCGGCCAGCTCCAACTTTACCTCAAACATGACGTTGTCGGACAGCGTGAATTTGAAAATTTTAACAACTTCATCGACGTCGGCGATATTCTTTGGGCCGACGGGACGCTGTTTAGGACCAAGACAGGCGAAGTGACTCTTCGAGTTCTGCGCTACGCTCTTCTGAGCAAATCTCTTCACCCACTTCCGGAAAAATTTCACGGTCTTGCCGACGTCGAGACGATATATCGTCAGCGTTATCTTGACCTTATAACGAACGCCGAAAGCAGGCAACGCTTCAGGAAACGCTCTGAAATTGTGCGTCTCATGAGGGCTTTTTTTGACAGCAACGGATTCATGGAAGTCGAAACGCCCATGCTCCACCCCATCGCCGGTGGGGCAACGGCGGCGCCTTTTGTCACGCACCACAACGCCCTCGATGTTGATCTGTACCTAAGAATTGCGCCTGAGCTTTACCTCAAGCGCCTTGTCGTCGGTGGATTTGAACGCGTGTATGAAATTAACAGGAACTTTCGCAACGAAGGTATTTCGACACGCCACAACCCCGAGTTCACGATGGCCGAGTTTTACGTGGCCAACAAAGATTACATCTTCATGATGGACTTTGTCGAAACGATGGTGCGCTCCATTGTCGGCGCCGTCAACAACGGGGTGCTTGAAATCAAGTACGCGGGTGCCGTCATCGACTTTGTGCGACCTTTTGCGCGCATGAGTATGTACGATGCAGTCAAGGTGTATGGCGACCTCAAGGACGAGGAGCTCGATCGCGAACATATCGACACAGCGCTTGTCAGCCGCGGCATTTCCTGCGATGTCCATGCATCGTGGGGGTGCAAACTTCAGGCTCTTTTTGAGGGGCTCGTTGAAAAAAAGCTTGTGGCGCCGACGTTCATTACCGATTATCCTATCGAAATTTCACCGCTCGCCAAGCGCGATCCTGCCAACCCGAACTTCGCGCCGCGCTTTGAGCTTTTTTGTGCCGGCATGGAATTGAGCAACGGGTACAACGAGCTCAACGATCCCTTCGATCAGGCCGAGCGTTTTCGTCAGCAGGTTGCAGAGCGCGACCGCGGCGATAAAGAGGCCCACTGTTACGACGCCGACTACATCGAAGCTTTAGAGTACGGCCTGCCCCCAACGGTGGGAGCAGGCATCGGCATTGATCGGCTCACGATGATTGCAACTGACGCGACCTCGATCAAGGACGTCATCCTCTTTCCTACTCTGCGTCAGCGACCGATGGGCTAATCTTCCTAATCATCATCCCACACATCCTCCTCCCCCTCGGATACCTCGCTCTCCTGTGAGTCCTTAAGCCCAACTCTTCTCGTGGCCAGATTCTTAGCAATGGCTCCCATCAAGTCACTCTTACCAACCTCAGTCTGCCCAGGATTCGCCGCGGACTTAAGCTTTATGCCTTCCCGTATCGCGGCAAACAGATCCCCCTGCTTTTTGGCGGGCTGTCCCTCTTCGACGCGCTCTTCAACTGGCTTCTTTGGCTTTACTTCGGGTTCTTTTTTACCAGCGGCCGCTTCCTCCTCGCGACCGCTCTCGGCCACCGCGGCAGCTGGAGCTTCCTCAGCACGTTTGAGTTTTGCTTTGCTCTTCTTAAGCTGCGCTGCCAGTCCACCACCGGTACTCTCCTCGCCCTCTACCTCGGGCGCCGGTTGTTCGCGTTCGGGTTCGACCATTGACTCTTCTTCGGTTTCGGGCACGCTGACGCGCGATGGCTGAGCTTGCTCGGCCGCCTCCTCTTCTAATGCTTCCTCGCGCACGAGAGCCTCCACTCCCTCGTCACCCAAGGCCTCCTCAATAACAGCCTTCTTGCCAAAAACGCCATCGAGAAACTTATCCCAGCGCTCCTTGAGAAGCGGCTCCAAAGATTTGGCCATCGCTTTATACTGCTCCTTGAGAAATGACTTAGTCACGTACTCGTTGGCCAAATTTCTTGCTAGCTTCTCATATTCTTTGCTAGCTTCGCGTTCCTTTTTTCTTACAATGCCTCTCTTGACGATCTCCACAAGGGCGTCGGCGAAAATCTTTCTAAGCCCGGAGCTGTTAATGGCGGATTCGTTGATATCTATGTGGACGAGACCGATCTTATTGAAGGCTGCCGCAACGTCGGCAACGACGCCCTTACTTGCCTCCTGAGCAGCTACTTTTACTTCAAGCAAGAGTTTGACGGCCAACGCAAGAGTTTCTTTATCGACACCCAACGATTGTACAAACTGAGTGGCAACTTCATGGGCCTTGTTAACGAGCTTTCCACCGATCAGTGGCGTTACAGCAAGGGATGATGGCTCGGTGAGTCCCTCAATGCGCTTCATGAGACCTGAGTGGTTTTTGTCGATGGCAATAAACACCTCAACGATCTGACCGGCACGCGAGCTAAACGTTTTCTTGAAAGATTCTTTATCCTCGCTCGAAAGCCTCTTTACGTTTGGCATTGTTAACTTAGAAACATCGGATGCGTAAGTTTCAGCCAACGCACCGATTGCTTTGTTACGCCCAGCATCGTCAAAGCCTTGTGCTGTCACGCTCCAAAGCCTGGCAAGCACAACGGACTTGTCAAAAAGCTTGATAGCAAGGGTTTGTGGAGTTATAGTACGAGCAGGTAGCGCTGGCGGCCTCGCAGGAGGAGTGCTTGCGATCACTGCAGGCGTCACTTTTTTGCCGCCGGGGGTTGGTGGCTGCGGCCTCCCTGATGCCCCCCCCTTTGCCTCACGAGCTGGAAGTGCTGGCTCCCCAGCCTTTGCGACGGAAGGCACAGGTTCAGAACGTGGCGGAAGAATTGGTGGTAACAGTTGCGTCACAACTGTTTCGTCAGCCGATAGTCCAAAGGTAGCATCAAGATGCGTATCCCAGCGGGTCCTCAGCTGCTTATCAAGCTCTTGAACAACGGCATCAAGGTACTTCTTGAGAACTACGTGCTCGAGATACGTAGCAGCAAGACCATGAGCAAGCCCTTTATACTCATCAGGACCTTGGGCAGCTGCCTCGTCCAAGGAAATTTTCGAGGCGAGTGTATCAGCGAAGGATTTCTCAATGAAAGCGACCGAAAGATTTTCTACCAGGGATTTAAGATCAGAAAGACCTGGGTTGTCCGCAAAAGCTTCCTTGACGAGCTCGCCAACACCTTTGCTTGCCGTGTGCGTATCGAGTGCTACAGTGAAAATGAACCTGACAACGAACTTCAAATCTTTTTCTTCGATATTGTGTACACTTGAAGCAAGGGCTTTAGTAACCTCACTAACTTTCTCGGGTACCGTTTCTTTGGATAGTTTTGGCGACAAAGTTGCAGCAAGTGCCCTGATGGCAGCATTTGTGTTTTTATTTTTTTCAAGGGCCGCAAAAGCGCCAACAATTCCTTGAGCACGTTCCATCAATAGTTCACGGAAAGTTTCTTTGCCACCCTTAGATAAGCCCTTCCCGCCAACCTCTCCAGCGGCAAAAGCCTTTTTTTCGCACATAGTAACAAAATCTTCAAGCGCCTCAGGCTGTTCTTTTTCCTCTCCCTTTGCTATCTCTCGAAACATAAGAAGCAGGATGGGTTTTTCCAAGAGTTCTTCAACGTACCCAGCTACGCCAGTTGGTCCACGCGGTGGCAGAGGAGGTGGCGGAGGAGGTGGCGGAGGAGGAAGAACGGTTGCCTCCTCTTCGGCGGCAGCCTCCTTTGTAACGGTGCGTCCTTTGGGTGCTGACAAAGGCTTCGTAGCGGCGGCCTTTTTTACCCCTATCCCCGATTTTGGTGATGTCGTCGGTCTTTTTCCCCCTGCCGCCCCTTTAGTTTTAGACGTGGTGGCGGCAGGCTTTTTTGCAGTGCCAGCGACGGTCGTTGTTTTTTTTGCAGCAGGTTTCTTCGCCGGGCTCATCGTTGTGGTGGGTTTTTTCTTAACAACGACTCTTTTCGTTGGTCCCAGAAGAGTGATGGGTATGAACAGAGCAAAGATGAACGTGACAACACATTTACCGGTTCCCATAGAACACCTCCCTTTTTACGAAGCTTTCGCATCGCCGACGCGACGCATAGAGCATCACACTCTCATTTTCTTCACGAGCCCTAAGTTACAGTGTATGCTAGTGCGTGGTTTTTTGTAAACAATATGTGTAAAATTCGACGAACGTGCTTGATTGGAGCGCATTTGCCAACGACAGATAGGGCGATGACGATTCAGGGGACGCGGTATCTGTGGAACCTTCCTGCTGGGTCTCCTCATAAAGCGCGCACTCTTGCTGCCGACTACAACATCTCGATGCCCGTTGCTCAGGCACTTGTGAGTCGTGGGTTTCATACAAGGGACCATCTTGATGGCTACCTTTTTCCGCTCATTGAACGGGATGTGCATCATCCCTCGCTCCTTGCCGATGCTGCCAAAGCTGTCGCACGCATCAGAAGAGCACTCGAGCGAGGAGAGCGTATCCTCATTTTTGGTGACTATGACGTCGACGGAATGACTGCAACGGCGATGGCGGTTTACTGCCTCATTGCCGTTGGTGCCAACGTTAATTTTTACCTGCCCAACAGGGTAACTGATGGATACGGCATATCGGCACGAGCGGTCAGGAGGGCAGCGAGCAATGGGTATAGCGTCATTATCACGGTTGATAACGGCATTAGTGCTTTTGAGGCAGCCGACGAGGCACGTCAGCTTGGCATCGACCTCATCATAACCGATCACCACACTCCCCGCGGCCGTCTACCCGATGCCTATGCCATCGTTGACCCTGCGCGACCGGACTGTCCCTATCCATGCAAAATACTCGCCGGCGTCGGTGTTGCTTTCAAGGTTCTCGCGCTTTTGTATGAAGAACTCGATCGCACGCTTCCTGATAAGGTTTACGAACTCCTTGCCCTGGGAACTATTGCCGACGTAGTACCTCTTCAGGATGAGAATCGTTTCTGGGTCCGTCACGGCCTCGGCTATATAAACAAAGCGCCAGGTCTTGCGTTTTCAGTCCTGCGTGGCAACAGCAATATAACGAAAGAAAAGCTGTGCTCGCTCGATATTGGTTTTTCCATAGCGCCACAGATCAACGCTCTTGGAAGGCTCAGTGATCCGCGACGTGCCATTGAGTTTCTCATAGGATCCGATAGAAACGTCATCGAAGATGTTGGCCGACACCTCCATGTCCTTAATGAGGCACGCAAGAGCGCCGAAAGAATCATTGTTGCGGATGTTGAGGCCGCCATGCGTGCCAAGGAGATAGACGTTGACCATGAACGTATCGTCATGGCAGCGCACAGCTCGTGGCCCGTCGGCGTCATCGGTCTTGCAGCCTCGCGCATCGTTAACCTCTATGGTAAACCGGCACTCCTTTTTCACAGCAGCGACGATGGTAATGCGCGTGGTTCTGGTCGCTCGATTGACGAGTTTAATCTCTTTGCCGCCCTTCAAGCATGTAGCGATATTGTGGGAAACTTTGGTGGCCATGCGGCAGCCGTCGGTCTTTCGCTTCCCCTTTCGCGTCTGGCTGTTCTCAAAGAGCGCCTTGAGGATATCATAGCCAAGGAGCTTGCCCACGCCGACACCGAAAGAAGGATAACTCTCGATGCTCAAGCTCAACTTCCGGAGCTCACGCGGACGTTCATGAACGACCTTGCCCACCTTGAACCCTTCGGCCATGGCAATGAACCGTTGCTTTTTTGGATCAGGAACGTTGTTCAAGTTCAGCAACCGGTGCTTCTAAAAAACGAGCACGTCAAATGTCACGTGTTTGCCGATGGGATCGTCAAGCCGTTGATTTTTTTTAACCGACCCGATCTTTTTGAGGTATGTTTGAAATTGTCAGACCAGCCCTTTGATTGTGCAGCGCACGTGAGCGAAAATTGTTGGAAGGAACGCGTGAACATTGAACTTCACGGTATCGACATCGCGTGCCATGGTTGCCAAGGAGAGTGTCCGTGATCGTTACCATTGACGGGCCGACAGCGAGTGGAAAGTCGACGGCGGCCGAAGCAGTAGCGCGTAAGCTCGGCTTTTACTACCTCAACTCCGGATTTCTCTTTCGTGCGCTGGCCTACGCACTTATTCACCACCACGGATACTCCGTCGCACGCATGCACGATCCTGACCTGCGCGATGTTCAACGCTGTCTCAACCCGCAGCATCTCACATATACATATGATCCCCAAACGGGACCACACGTCATGGTCGACGGAACCGATGTGACAAGCTTCCTCAAAAATGCCACCATCGACGAGGCTTCCTCACTCATAGGAACGAATGGCACCATGCGAGGGCTCATCGCTGGCGTGCAGCGTGCTATTGCGGCTCATCACGACGTTGTTACCGACGGGCGCGATGCTGGCACCGTCATTTTCCCCGAGGCTCAACACAAGTTTTACCTTACGGCGCCGCTCGAGGTTCGCGTCAGACGAACGCTCCATGACCAAGAATCCCGCGGCACGCGCGTCAGCTGGGAAGAAGCCTACAAAAATCTTTGCCTGCGCGATAAACGCGATAGCGAACGCGCGGTGGCCCCCCTCCGCGTTGCCGAGGGAGCGGTTACCATCGACAACGGCGCCCTCTCGATTGACGAAACCGTTGAAGCCATCCTAGCGGTCGTGAAACATCCGGGAGATCCAACACGTACGCCGTAGCTTCCAGAGGAACGATTGCTCGATCCCTGATATTTTATCACTTGCCTCGGCTTCCTGAGGAGTTGATCCACGCCATTTTAATTTCGAGATCCGCTCTAGAAAGAAGCGTTGCTCCATGACCACCCTTGGTCTCGATCCCACAAGGCGCCAATCGACACATCAACGGTGGGCGCCGCAGTCATAATTTGCGCATCGGAGCTCATCATAGATTTGAAGTGGCACGGCGTGTGCGTGCGCGGCCATGAGTTTGTGGTTACTCGGGAAATGACGACAACATTACACTACTCATTGAGTTGTCCTCGTACTCAAGGACGAGAAAGTCTCTGCCAGATGGCACCACTTCGCCCTCGTAGTAGGCGACCCTATGCTCTATGGTAATGGATGAGATACCCCCCACAAGGTCGCCAGCGCTCATGCAGGCGTACAAGATCGGCTCATCCACAACTGGTATCCAGTTGCCCCTATGAGCGATCGATGGAGCCATTTGCTGAATAAACACGCAGATACCGTTGGGTTGGTTGGCACCACCTCCGTCTGGTGCAATGGGCAGGCTAACGCTGTTCTCTGAGTCAAGCGCGGTGATTTGATAACGCGTGGATATGCCATAAGCTACTTACCTTAAAAAAATAAACACTATCAAACTCTTTCAAGGGATCGCAAAAAAGAGACTACCGCATATACACTACAATCCTCAACGACGCCCACGGTGCCCACCACCGGCGTGACTATGTCTATGTCCTCCAGTACTGCCACCGTGTCCTCCATGTCCCCCTTGCCATTTGTGGTGGCCATTCTGGCCACGATGATCTTGTCGGCGCTGATCACCACGGCCGTGATCACGATGCTCGGCGCTACCACGATGGAAACCGCGACTGTGTACCGGCACGGCCCCAACAGCCACACCAGCCCCAACCGCGGTACTGCTGACATAATCAACATCAACAGGAGCTACGGTAGCCTCGGCGTCATCTACGAAAGGTCCCGGGAGCGCGGGGACAGCATCTTGATCAGTAGGTCCTTCCACACCAGCATTGTTGCCACCTGCATCTGCGGCCCATACAAAAGATGACGTCCACACTACGGCAGCGAGTGCACAAAACATCGCTGGAGTTATACTAAGAGCACGCATTATGAAACTACGATTCTTGTTCATGGTCCCTCCCTTGTGAAGTGCCCGGGGGGCAAACGCAGTAGCTGCGCACGTGTGGCGCAACGCACCGCGATGCCTACTACTTCTCGGGCCATTGTTTTCAACACCAAACATCTACGATGTGTGGCCGGGCGTACGTGTGATTGCGTGCGCCCGGCCACGTGAGCACAAAAACCTAAAAACCAACTGGCAAATTCTTTGCCGAAACTTCTTCTATGGTACCGTCGGTTTTCTTTTTATATTCGGTGGCACTGCCGTCATCCTTGTAGCGAATGTAGTGGCCGCCAGTTTTGGTAACAAGCTCCAGAAGGCGATCACGTGACGGTTGTTCAGCGGCAGCATAGTTGCTAACAATGACGTTGAGACCGCTCTTTTTGATGAAGTCAGCCTGCTCTCCAATGGCCCTATCGATCCATGCCGGGTGGTTATTGAACACGCCGCCACCAACACGCACCAAAAGTACCCGTTTTCCCGGACCACCTCTGACGAAGGCAGCCTTTACTATTGCCTCATATGACCATCGGAGAATGAGCTTTGCAGCCTCATCAGCAGCACCGTCGCGCGCGTACTTGGCGTCCTTAACAGGATTGCCGGAAGCAGGATCAAGTGTAAAACCGCCTTTAAGTTTCCAATCACCAACCTGGAGAGCAGCAACGAATGCTTGGTTGATTATTTGGTTGGGGTCCGTGCAACGTTCATGAGTCCCGTCCTCATCTGACTTGTGCATGAACCCGTTGGTTACTTGAGCTCCCTCATGGAGAACAAACGTGAAAAGACCACCGTTGCTGGCATCATTTTGCAGTTTTTGAAGAATGGCCGTCCCTTTTTCCACGCAATAGCCATTTTTGGTTTCGACGCCGAAGCCAGCGAGGAAATTAAACTGTCTTTCTTGTGTTTGCTGCCACAAAACTTCGGGAGCCTTTGCGGCTCCTGGCGTCCACACGGTAGGGTTTTGCTTGTCGCCAGCGCAGAAAGCATAATAGTTTCTTAGTATCAAAGCCGGGGCACATGAAATGCTTGCAAAGGGACCTTGCGTTGAATCTGTTAGATAATATTTAAGCATCTTGTGGTCAATGTTGTCGGTGGCTCCTAATGTCTCAAGAGCGTTGAAATTTGATGCGACGCTCGAATAGCACCCACGGTTAACGGGATTGGCCTGCCAGGCGCCAACATCAAGCTTGCGTCTGACCGCCTCGGGCATGGCGCTAAGCCCGAACTTTCCTCCGTATTCAATAACACTTACGGTACCATTGTCAGGGTGCGTCGTGGCGAGTTTTGCCACGGCATCTTTTCGCAGGTCGTTAAGTTTCAGAAGGACGATGCGCCCAGCCTGGAAGCTTTTGTCAAAAGCAAACATCGTGTAGGCTGCCCAAATTTAGGGGAAGTTTTGGCATGTTTAAGCATGAAGAATGGATGCGCAGCATCAGATGGGAATTCAAGAAACTGCGCCCTCACTGTTGGACCATAACTCCAGAACGTTTCTTCAGAATCCCCCATGACGTCTTCAAAGAAAAGCCTGCGTGGTACGGCGGCGTTTGACGGTTGTTGCTCCGGTACGCCCGTCGATGGACCGCCCGATGGTTGCACAGTTCCCGAAGGGCTGAAGGCAGGGGGGTTAGGATTGTTTTTGATGGCGTCCTTTATTTTCTGCCACGAAAGTTTAAGAAGTGCGAGAGATTTCGGGTCGATCTTAGCTTTCTCATTCCATTGTCCGGCCCGCTCTTCCCCGATCTCGTCGGCAACTCCAGTTCCTTCAATAACGTCCTCGCCAACCCACATGTAGTGCGGTGAAAGTTGTTGAGCAACGGCAGAATGGTATACCCAGTTGACGATATTCGTTGCCCTGACAAAGGGGTTAGGAACGAATATGTTGATACCGATGGAAGCTGGCAAAACGGCACCTTGTGGTTGAGGAATGTCGCTGATGAAGACAGCCGGCGTATCTGTGGCCTTACCGGTTATAGTACCACCTTTTATTTCTGGGAAGTTATCACGAAGGATACTAAGAGCCGGTCCATCAAAAAGTCGCCATGGATTCTGCGGCCCCGGGTCTTTATGCATGAGAACCGAGAGCTTGCCATCGCTTGGATTAATGGAGGCTGTGACAATTTCAACCGGTGGAAGAACGTTGGGATCGATGGCCTTTTTTATGGTTTGCCATGAAAGTTTAAGCACTGCGAGGTCACGCGGGTCAATGGCGGCATTTGTTGTGTACTGGCCCTTGGCAATCGTGGTCGAATTAGTCGCACTTCTGATTTCGTCCTCACTCAACCGGTAATAATCTCCTTTAAGCTGGTCAGCGCCATAGTTATGCTTCTCCTTTTGGCGTGGTGCTACCCAGGCGGCAAGAGATTGTGCCGTAACAGGAGGTTGTGGTATAAATATGTTTATACCAACGTCACCGACAGAGACACTAAAATTTGCCGGACCCACGAGTGCTTTGTCAGTTCTTGGCAGGGTAACGGCTGTCTGGCCATCGAAACCGACGATCATTCTGCCGCCCTTAAGCACGTCAAACTGGTCACGCAAGACGCTCAGCCCTTCGTCCTTGAAAATAAGCCACTTGGCACCGCTGTCATTACTGGCTTTATGCATGAGCACGTAAAGCTTTTTGTCGAGTGGGTCAATCGATGCGGTGATGGTAAAATAGTTCCCTGGAACTGGCTTCCACGTCGGAAGTACGTCTTTAATTGACTCAAGTGCGGCACGAAGTGCATCAGCGTGAGCGTTGTCAATAATGGTATCATTTTGATACGTACGATGACTAGGTACGCTGATATCCTTTCTGCCAGGAACTGATGCGGCAATTTTGTCGAGACCGACCCATTTGCAATCTAAATTCAAGGCATGTGAATCCGAGACACGTGATTCCTTTGCAGCCTTTGTTATGTTCCCGTCGTTAACAAAGTTATAGTTTGTGATAGGTACTACCGAAAGGTAAAAATCACTCTGCTGTTGAGGGCTTAGTTTAAATTTATCGGTGATGCCAAATGTCGCAACAGTATCTCCAACGATTTTTCTGGCCACGCCGCCGCTATGGATGAGCACATTATTGAGGTCTTCAAAGAGTTTCCTGGAAAGAAGTTGCCACTTTTCTTCTTCCGATCGTCGGCAGAGCAGAATACTCCATCCAGAACCTTCACGTACGATGGGCACAACGTGCACGTTATCGGCGTTGAGCTTTGCTGCTTCAGCATCGCTAAGTTTAACGACTGCAAAGGGAAGCTCGGTGCTAGGAAAGACTGATGTGACCGCTTGCTGTGCAGCACGCAGTACGGCGAGGGGAAAGTCTGCAATAGGGGTACCTTGCTCAAGAAGCTTTTCATTAGGTTGGGATGCCACAATGTTGTTCCAGTCGACCCATACAAACTCAGAACCAGGAAGGACGTTGACCATCGTTATAGACTTGCCTTGCGCGACGACGCAATGAGACAAATTCTTGGCATTAAATAGCCTGGAGTCACTTGAGTTAAGAAG
Source organism: uncultured bacterium (assembly GCA_963754845.1). Lineage (GTDB taxonomy): Bacteria > Babelota > Babeliae > Babelales > Vermiphilaceae > JAKASV01. The sequence continues at coordinate 135,823 of CAVWHE010000004.1, read as the reverse complement.
TAACACGGAAAAAACAAAATTACTGCCCTGCCACTGGCCAGGACCAAACGTGCCAGTAATGCGGAATATTGCACTAGGGTTATCGGTAATTTTACTAATTTCGCATTCTACGTTGACGCTGATAGCATTCTTGAGTGCATTGCTATCCTTTCCGGACAAAAGACGCCACCCATTTTTTTGCCCAGACCGGTAAAGTAAAACCTGCCATTTGTTTGTGGATGGATTATATATAACAGGCAAAAGATTGACGGTTTCATCGCTGGCGATCTTGGCTGCTTCAGCAGCATTAAGTTTGGCGACCTTGACGGAGGGCGCTTCGGGCACAGGGGCGGTTTCAGCCGGAGGCATACCTCCTCCGCCATGGTGCGAGCCTTTTTTAAAGGGCCTGGCGGCCGCATCGATGTGTCCACCCGAGAACATCAAAAACCCCGCAAGTGCCACGAGTAATACGCCCCACGTTTGCCACTTCACATTCGCGCTCATATCCGCTACCCCCCTAAAAACTAACGTCTGCCACTTCACATTCGCGCTCATATCCGCTACCCCCCTAAAAACTAACGTCGTCACCTACAACAAAAACAAACTCTCACAAAGGTCGCTGCTGCAGCCACGAGTGATGTGCGCCACGCCCAGCGACGAGTTTAACTATGCTCCTGCCTTGTTCTCAAAACTTGAAAGTTTCCTCGGATAAACAACTATACACTGCGAACGATAATAATTTTCTGAGAACCATACCCTCTAGGATTGTAGCAAAAATTATTTTCAAATTTCAATAATTTTCAAAAAAAATCTTAAAATCCAGTTTTCCCGTTCGATTAAAACAATGTTTTTTGTTTGCCAACGAAGTACGAATAGCGGCGATTTTCCGGGAACCACTGCTTTTGGTGGTTAAATCTTGCGCCACGGCCGGCGACCGGACTATAGTGGTCACGGGGGGCTTCAGGTGAATGGTGATGTGATTACCTATGGTTTGGAGGAGGACTCATGATGCCTCGATGTCTTTTGGAGACCAGACGTAGCAATATCAATCTGTTCGTTGCTGCTTTTTGTGTGATCGGTGCTGCTGCCCTCAGAATGGGCGCCGTTGAGCTTGTGAATTACACCCCAACGCGAAAATTCGTCGAAATCGTTGAATATCGCCCGCATGGTCCTGCAAATATGTCAGCTGGGTATGTTATATTTCGAGATGTTCTTGCTCCGTGGGAAAAAAGGTTCGTACCATCGTCCTGCCAGGAACTCTTTGTTGACGTCCAGTGGGGCGAAGTTAAGGAGATTTCTGGTAAAACCGAGTACGTCGTACGCGAATCTGATCCGCAGCGCGTCGCGCTTTGGACGAAGATTGGCGAAGAATTTATACCGCGCATCTTCGGCGTTTTACGCGAGCCTATCGTACTACCACCGGGGAGCACGGTACGCGAAAATGAGCGCGGAACGCACTTCACGCTCAGCGATGGAAAATCGTTTGTTATCGACCGTAAGGATCGACCAACCATGCGGTCGGTTCTTGCTTACACAATACCCTACAGAATAATTGATGATAAAGTCATCGAAAAGGTTGAAAAATTTAAGCGCATTTTTAGCAAAAGGAGGGCCGAGCGTATTCACTTAACGCACGGTATTGGTGGGGCCGCAGCCGATGCTCCCTCTGGCAGCCAAACATCGGAATCAGTAGAAGCAGCACCGCCGGCACCTCGTGAGGTTGGTCGTACTGATCGCATTGTCATAGCAGGTTCAGACGAATGCGTTGACATCCTCGTTCTCAATATTCAGTAGGGCCATTGATTGCTCGATAGTTTCTGAAGGTACGTGTTTGTTGGAGTCATTATAATGATGGGTCGCTTTAGGCCCTGTTGACTTTTCAAAACGCTGATTTTTTTGCATGATAACTCCAATCCAAAAAAATGGAACACTCGAACAGGAGCTATCATGCAGGGAAAGTATATCACAAGTGATGCGTGGGAAAAAATGTTTGCCTTCCTGAAAGAAGACGCCAAAATTTACGTCGTCAGCGAAGAAAGGCTCAGGAACTTCGTTGAGGCAGTGTACTGGATTATGCGAACTGGAGCGCAATGGAGGGAGTTGCCAGAACGATACGGCGCGTGGAACAGTGTATACAAAAGATTCGATGCCTGGAGCAAAAAGGGCGTATGGGAGAAACTTTTTGCCTTTTGTATACGCGACCCTGACCAGGAGTATCTGTCTGTTGACGCAACAATAGTCAGAGCACATCCGTGCGCAGCTGGCCACGGCAAACAAGCAGAAGAGGGTCTTGGGCGAAGCAAGGGGGGCTTCACTACAAAGATCCATGCTAAGGTTGATGCTCTCGGAAATCCTCTTAAATTCATTATTACACCAGGCCAAGTTGCCGACATCACCCAAGGAGAGGAGCTTCTTAAGGGAGATTCTGAATCGCATATCATCGGTGACATGGGGTATGACTCGGACCCTTTTCGCAGGCAAATAAGGGCTCAAAATTGTTGCCCGGTAATCCCAGGCAAAAGTAATCGAACGCAAGTTGTGGAATACGACAAACACGTCTACAAGGAGAGGTCTGTCATCGAGTGTTTCTTTTCAAAGATTAAGCAGTACAGACTCATTTTTTCTCGTTTCGATAAAAAGCTGCGCAATTACCGGGCCTTTCTGCTTTTTGTGGGGACTTGCATATGGCTCCGGTAAAAAGTCAACAGGGCCTAGGTGCCTCATCGCCGATTCCAAGCTCTATTTTGCCGGCAATGCTGCCTCCTTGAGCGCCATAAACTTTATAACCAGAGTTCCCTCGACGATAAAAAAGGAACATGAATCGGTTGCCACGGCCGTCAGCGAGAATGTTTGGTCACGAGTTGACGATGACTATCAGCTGCGCGAATTTCCCATTTTTCACTTTGGCTTTCCCCAGCGCTGGATTGTGGTACAATCTGAGGTTATATGGTTTGGTACATTGAGTACTCTCAGAAAGTTGGGCTTGGAAGTTGAAATGAATCCGGGCAAGCTCTCGGTTCCGGTTAATGAACGCAGTAATTTTGACGTTCTCTTGCTCGTTGGAGGTGGCAATTTGGTGAAATATTACAATCATATGCATGACATAATCGAACACGAGAATGCTAATTTTGCGCGTGTCGTGGTTTTGCCTTCGACTGTCAGAGGGAATGAAAAATTGCTTAACAGCATGGGTTGCAACGTGACTCTTTTTTGCAGGGATATTGCATCATACAGCCACTGTAAGCGAGAAGCTCGCGGGGTTGGCAACCTGTTTTTGGCCCATGATTTGGCCTTTGCCTCGGATATCGCTTCCCTTGGTCTTGATTTAACAATAAAAAGGCGAGACCTCTTTGCCTTTAGGACCGATGTTGAGGTTAACGCAAAAAGAAAGGATATACCACTGCCGAAAGGTAACGTCGATATATCGCGCTTGGGATCCATAGATCCTAATAACAGCATACATGACAACATGAAGACTGTGCGGAAATTCCTCGCGCCAATAGCGGCGTGTGAAATAGCTTGGACAGATCGTTTACATGTTGCCATAGGGGGGATTCCTTCTTGGGAAAAAAGTCCATCTTTATGAATATTCGTACGGAAAAAACGGTGAAGTTTATCGCATGAGTATAGCTCGATTCGATACAACGTCGGCAGTTACGTTTCATGGGGACGATTTCACAACTCTGCTGTCGTTGGTCTAAGGAGGAGTTGTTTGCGATGGCGTATATAAAAATGCTGCGCGTGGCAATTTTTTGTGGTGCTCTTGTCTCCATGGATACATTTTCAGAGAAAATCCGCATAATACAGGGGTTGAAAAACCAGCAAACAACTACCATCGATACCGATGTTCTGGAAGATAGTGGGGTCTCTCTTCATTTTTTGCTTCCGACCATTGGGAAAGCATCGATTTTCACTATGCTTGAGAGTTTAAGAGATCAGCTTCGCAAGCAGGATTATTTGACTATAGTTTTTGATGCCAAGGACACCGACGGAATATTTGAGAAGGTTAAAGAGGTGACGGGTACCTTCGTGTGTACCACCAACGTACTCCTTGAGGAGAAAAATCTTGGTTACTGGGGCCACGGCATTAGGAATAAATATAAGGACTTGCCGGGAGATTTCGTCGTGCACTGTGATGACGATAACAAGTATTTACCGTCGGTCATAGGATCGGTGCGAAAAGTGTGCCGCGACAAGGACACCCTTTATCTTTTTCGAAGGAGCAAGATAAAAAATGGAAAGCCGGCCGGGCTTTCATGGCAGAAGCCAGTTATCAAGAAATATGACATGGATACCGGCAGTGGTGTAATTCCGTGCCGCTACAACAGAATGTGTATGTGGGACTACAGTTATGGTGGTGAGATTTCGTTCTACACAGCCATGGCGAAGCTTGTTCCCAACGAAAAGATTTTCTTTGTTGACTACGTAACGTACGTGTATTACCTACACGGCAAGTCCATGGACTTGGGTGCACCGTATAGCGACCCCCGTTGTCAAGACCAAAAACGAGCTTCAACGTGAGAAAACAACGCCCCCCCAACTCGGGACAGGTAAGCCACTAGTTTGACTAGTATGACTCTCCGCGCTTGGCATTCAGGTTTAATTAAAAAGCTGTCGAGATATACCCGTACCGGACTGACGGCTCGATAGGAGATATATGTCAACAGCATACCAAAGTCTAAGTCATTCTAAGTAGGACTGCAAGTACCACGCAGTGTTCATTACCCAAGGGTCGCAAGAAGGAACTGCATGTTCCGTTGTGCTCGTTTTATTTGTCGCATGACGCGGTAGACTTCTTGAAGCTCTCCAGCTCTTTTTCATGTGCAAGGGCGATGGCCTCCTTTTTCTTGTTGTTGGCTTCGCACATCTGCCTCCATTCGTGAGTTTGCTCTTCATGAATCTTGGTCATTGTGTTGAGATTCTCAAGTGAGTACGCCTGCCCCACGTCCCCCTTGGCCACCTTATCCAGGTACTTTTTTTTCAGATCGAAGATCTGATCCTTATGTTTCTTGAGCATGGCGATTTTCGCGTCGAACATCGCCTTCTTTGCCTCAAGCCACTCATGTTTGTGTTTGTGCTCCATGATCATAAAATTCGAAAAACACTCGGCTGCCTTTTCCATTTTCATGACCAACCCCCTTTAAACGTGCCTTTGAAAAATTAAAGAACATTAAAGAACAATGTATTTTCAATCTAGAATATTTGCATTGCAGAAGTCAAGGAGATTAATTGATTCGTATTAAGTAACGCGAACTCGATAATTCTCAACATCAGATTATCATCGATATTTGCCCGTTTTTTTCCTTTCCTGGCGTGAAAGCAAATACCACTATCTCCCCATCGTGGTTAATTACGATGTGAAGCTTGAAACCATAGAACCAACCGGTCGTAGTTTTGCCCCTTTTGGCATACATTTTGAAAACTTTCTTCTCGGCTGACCCAGCACTGCACTTCCGCACGAAGCGATTCCACTTATCGAGTTCGCGTCAACATGGTGCTTATCCAGCGTAGCAAGAAGCCTGCCATTCTAAAAACTCAACGAGTCCTAAGTTGGGTGCTGGCACGTCTCACTTGCATGTGGCGCGCTCTATGCTGAGAGCGTTATTTTAGTATTTGACTTCTTGAAAATAATAAGTTTATCCTGAGAACAGTACGCAAGAAGAAGGCTCCTGTTGACGGTTTCGCGGGAGATGATATGGTTCCAAACGGTGGATAACCCCGGGTGATACGAAAGCTCAGCGACAGCCATGAAGAAATTGTTAGTCGTAGAATCGCCAGCAAAGATCAAAACGATAGGAAAATTTCTCGGCCATGATTTTAAAATCATGTCGACGATGGGGCATGTCAAGGACTTGCCCGAAGAACGTATCGGCGTAAGCATAAATGGCGCCATCGACATTGAATACGTCGTTCTTGAAAAAAAAGACAGGGTAGTAGCCGAAATTTGCAAATCCGCGGCGGGCGCCGACGAAATTTATCTTGCCCCAGACCCTGACCGTGAGGGTGAAATTATCGCCTGGCACATCGAGCAAGAAGTTGAAAAAGTTGTCAAGGACACTCACAAAATTCATCGCATAGCGTTCAACGAAATAACCAAGGAGGCGGTTGAACGAGCGCTTGAAAACCCATCCGCCGTTGACCTTAAAAAAGTAGGAGCTCAACAAGCTCGCCGTGTTCTTGACCGATGGGTTGGTTATGAAGTTTCACCAATTTTGTGGCGGCGCGTCGCCAAGGGTCTTTCGGCCGGCCGTGTGCAATCGGTCACACTTCGTCTTATTTGCGAACGCGAGCAGGCAATCAGAGATTTTAAACCGCAGGAATACTGGACCATCGATGCCACGTTTGCGCACGAACGAGGCACTATTACGGCACAGCTTGCACAGGTCGGCAAAAAAAAGGCAGAAATCGGCGACAAAAAAACAGCCGAAGAACTCGTTGGAGCCATCAAAGAAGAATCATACGTTATCGATGAACTCGTTGACAAAGAACGTATCAAAAATCCCTTTGCTCCTTTTATCACGAGCACGCTCCAGCAGGCGGCGTTCAACCGCCTCGGCTTTGCCGTCAAAAAAACCATGAGCCTCGCGCAAAGCCTTTACGAGGGCATCGCACTTGATGGTAGCGATGCACCCGTGGCGCTTATCACGTATATGCGTACCGATTCAACGCGTATTGCCGAAAGCGCTCTTGAGCATGTGAGGACGTTCCTCTCCAAAAACTTTGACAAAAAATACGTACCGCACAAGGCCCACGCCTACACCAAGAAGGCTGGTAAAACCCAGGACGCCCACGAGGCAATCAGACCCATCGATGTCACCGTGACGCCCGAGCATATAGCCGAACATGCACCGAGGGACCTTGCGCGCCTCTACGAACTTATTTGGCGCCGTTTTGTCGCCTGTCAAATGGCACGAGCAATCTACGCGCAACGCAATGTTACCATCAAAGGAGGACAGTACGTCTTTAAGGTAACGGGCTCAACGCTCGTATTTGATGGGTTTCTCAAGGTGTATGCCGCCGACCAGGACGACAAAGAAGATACCGTTGTTCTCGTTGAGGGAATCAAAGAAAAAGACGAGCTTGCACTCGCTGCAACAGATTCTAAACAACGCTTTACACAGGCTCCGCCGAAATATACCGAAGCATCTCTCGTCAAAGAAATGGAAAAAGAAGGAATTGGAAGGCCGAGCACGTACGCAACCATTTTACAAACAATCCAGGCGCGCGCGTACACATCGCTTGACACCAAAAAGCGCTTTACGCCAACTGAACTTGGCATGACGGTCAACAAGCTTCTCGTGGACAATCTCCCCGATATCATGAACGTCAAATTTACTGCACACCTTGAGAAGGACCTTGATCGCGTCGCTCAGGGTGATCTTGAGCGCGACAAGCTTTTGCGCGATTTTTATGCTGCGTTCCAGAATGATCTGCGGGCATTTGCCGAAGATGATGCACGTAAAGTTGTCCAACCAACCAATCTCTTATGCCCCCGGTGCCAGAGCCCTCTCGTTATACGTTTTGGCAAGGCTGGCGAATTTGTTGGTTGTTCAAAATTTCCCACGTGTGCATTCACCTCTAACTTCAAACGCAACGAAGCAGGAGAGATAGAGCTTGTTGCCTCCGAGGGACCGGTTACTCTTGAGGACCGTTGTCCGCAGTGCGGAAAAAGCTTGCGTAAGCTCACCGGACGGTTCGGACCTTTCATTGCGTGTTCTGGTTATCCCGAGTGCAAGTATATCCACCGTCAAAAGGCGAGTTTTGCATGCCCGGCATGCGGCAAGGGTGAGATCGTTAAAAGGAAGTGGAAGGGCGGCACGCTCTGGGGCTGCCAGCGATATCCCGAGTGCACATTTGCCATTTTTGGTGACATCGAAGATACTCCCTGTCCCTTGTGCAAAGCTCCCTACCTCATCAAAAGAATTGATAAAAAAGGAACGGTTACGTTACACTGTGCTCAGAAAGGGTGTCTGTACAAAAAAAACAGTAATTCAGAAACAACGTGACCGTTATGTCGCGGGAGGGGGAGGGACGGTGGTTGATCTGGCATATGCCGGCCGCGTGCTCGTCTGGCATATATGTGGTGGGCTCTGTCTTTCCATGAGCGCCATGGGTGAACATTCCAGCCCACCTTACTATGAAAGTACCAAAGATGGTCCATCGCAAATCATAACCGAAGTTAGTTGTACCGACGAAACAGGAAAAATTTCATTTCTATATTTTATTCCCAGGCTCCTCACCGGTCTATCGCCTATGATTGGCTCTCTTAGATGCACATGCAGCAACAAGGTTGAAACAGCAGGCTGCCTGTGCACTGGGGTGCCGGTAATGCACCGTGTTACCGTGCGTACCATCATGCGGCGCGCTCTGCGCGCCATAACCGAACGCGGTTATTCGCACGTACAATTTCATGCAAAATTCCTCGAAGGACCTCCGTGCTTCGTGCATAATCTCAGTATACTTCTCAAAGACGTAACACAGAAGGACGGCATCTGCACAGCTCGCATAAACTGACCACCGTGCACCATCGTTCACGGGTCGTGCCCACGGTGCCGAACCTGATCGCGTCGTGGTGAGCGCCGTTTGCTCTTTCGGCGCACGGGTGCATACTAAAGTGTGGTTAGTCCTTGTTTCAACAAAGGAAGATAATGCGGGTCCACAGAGTCCTTTTATGCGTACTTCTGGCGGCATCGACCTCGCTTTGCGCCATGCGTCAGGGAGGTTTTCTCGTACCCACAAACTTTCGTCTTCAGACGGCGCTCGACGAGGTAACGGTTGCCGGCGTGTGCCAGACGCTTACTTTCGCCGCTGGCATCGCCATGTTTTACCACGCCGGTAACGCCCTCGCTTTGGCCCAGGCACCTTTGGGTGTCAACGGAGCACCTCTAGCGCCCCAAGAACTAACATTGCTGCGACGAAGTTACAAACGTAAGGCTTTGTGCAGCTTTTTCGTCGGGTGCTTTTTTGTGGCAGCCGGCTTCGTCCAACGGCATCACCGAGAAATCATACACGTGCTGAGGCGATTCGCCGGGCGCCTCGCTCACTCATGACTTCAACGGCAGCATGACCGTTGGCATCCCTCCTTGGATCTACCGCGAGGTTGCTTGTCATTGTCATGGGATATGCCAAAGGTTGATTCGAAGCACCCATAGGGATCGGCCATGAGGCGCTCGATATCTCTGACCCCTCGTGGCGATGCAGTACTGAGGCACACATGACCGTCTTCGGTAATGAGGTACATATCTTCAATGCGTATGCCCATTCCTTCCTCACGTACGTAAATACCAGGCTCGATAGTGATGACGTCACCTACGCGCAGCGGTTCGTCATGAGAACCTACATCGTGCACATCGAGGCCGACGAAGTGACCTATGCCGTGAAGGAGGCACGGTCCATAACCCTGCCGCTCAACGATCTTTTTGGCAACGTGGAAAAGAGAGTTATCCGGATCGCGTTCATTAGAAAGCCAAGCACCTTTAACGGCGCGACATTCGAGTTCCTCATGGAGTCCGAGGACAAAATTGTAGAGCTTTTTTTGTTTGGCCGTAAATTTTCCTGATACGGGATACGTACGCGACACATCGGCACAATAATTGTCTATACGTGCGCCACAATCAACGATCACAAGCTCCCCATCCTTCAATTCCTTGTCTAGTGTACAACGGTGATGGGGAAGCAGCGTTGAAGCGCCACTTGCAACAATTGTTGGAAATGCCGGCCAGCTGCCAGCAGTGGCGAGGGTATGATCGATGGATGAACGCACAACGTGCTCATGAACTCCTGACTTAATGCACCCCGCAGCCCGCATGTGCGCCGCGACTGTGAGGGTGGCCGCACCGAGCATGGTCCTAAACTCGACGTCTTCCTTACGCCGCCTGAGAGCAGCAATGAGTGCCGCCATATCACCGGTACGCTCCAAAAGACCGGGAACAAGAGAACACAAGCGGTCGTAAGCGACGCGTGCATACGTCCCGTGGCTGTCGTGTGTGGTGGTGCTGGCGAAAACAGTACCGCCTTGCTTGATATAGCCCGCGAGAGTCTCAATGAGATTTATGCATCCTTGCTGGGTAAACCATGGTCCTACGGTATGGCCAGCGACAGGGGCTCCCAAGAAAGAAAATTCCTTAAATCCAAAGCGTGCCGGATCTGCTTCGATGTCTTTAACGACACTCAAGGTCCATGAAGCTCGATCAACTGAATAGCGCGGCGCAAAAATCGTGCACGTCCCTTGAAAGTCCATCACAACAACAAGAGCCGGTTCCTCAAGACCAGTAAAGTACATAAACGTACTGTCCTGAAGAAACGGCTCATTGCCTTCATCATACGAGGCGAAAAGCACGACGCATGAAGTGTTGAGGTTCCGTTCATGCGTCTTGGCAAGGAGTTCCATGAGATTTGCACGTCGTTGCTTGCCAAGGGTGGGATCAACATTTTCAGTGAAAAACATTGTGTGTTCCTCGTTAAAATGGCCGGCGTTCTGAAAGTGCGTTGTAGAGCGTTAGGCGATCGGTGTACTCAACGGATGCTCCAACGGGAATCCCACATGCCAGACACGAAAGAATAACGGGGACACCTTTGAGTTTATGCGCGATATAGCCACTCGTTGCCTTTCCTTCGGGTGTCTGACTGAGGGCCAAAATAACCTCTTTCACACATGCCCGGCTCACGCGAGCAACGAGTGGATCAAGAGCTATGTCATCGGGACCGATTCCTTCAAGGGGGCACAAAAGGCCTCCCAGAACATGATAAACACCCTCGTAGCCACCAGTATTTTCAACCAAAAGTACTTCATGCCACGATTCGACAACACACACGGTACTTTGATCGCGCTTTGGTGATGAGCACAGAAAACAGTTACGACCCGCCTCCTGCCACACGCAGCACGTTGGGCATCGATGGACGCGCTCCTTGGCTGCCAAAAGGGCACCACAAAAATGTTCAAGGCGCTCACGATCCATGGTAAGAAAATGCGCGGCAACGCGATAAATATTCTTTGAAGCAAGGCACGGTATCTGCTGCAAAACCTTAAGCAAATGCGCCAGCGTCGGAACATCGTCAAGCATGGAATTCTCCTTGCCAGTGATTACGCTACGTCAGAAAAAACGCCGCTGGACAACAGTCTGTACGACACCCAAGAACACACTCGAAAAAATAAAGAGGGCAACGCCGGACGAAAACGTTGTGGCAAAGGCTCCAAAAACGCAGGCAACAGCGACACCCGAAAGACGTTGACGAGCATCGACACCTTGCATCATGGCGAGCGAACACAGCGTTGTCAGAATCGGTAGGATGTACCACGGGTCCTTGGCCGCAAGGTCAGGAATCCATAAAAATGGTGCTCGATAGAGATCGATTGAGCCAGCCAGGAGACGATTGAGGGCAGAGAAAATGGGCAGCTGCAAAAGGAGAGGGAGACAACCCGAAAGACCCGGAAGGCCATGTTTCGCCACAAGTTCTGCCTGTTCCTGCTTGAGACGCTCGGGATCATCCTTGTAGCGCTGTCTAATATATTCAAACTTCTTGCGGTACTCAAGGTGTTTCTTCTGCGCAGCCTCTGTTTTGATCGTGAGCGGCAAGAGAGCGAGCTTGATGAGGAGTGTCAAGATTATGATCGCCCAGCCATAGTTGTTGACGTAACCGTAGATGAGGTTGAGAAGGAAAAGGAGCCATTTGGCAATGGGGCCTAAAAGCCCAGAATAATCAAGTGTCTGATCAAGACGCACGTCAACCTTGGCAAATGATATACTCTCCTTAGGCCCACAGTAAAAGGATAACTTCCAGTGGGCCGGTCCCTTGATGTGCTGCGGTCCTTCCATGATAGCTGTTAGGTGCGTCTTGTCGCAGCAAAACTTGTAGTAAGCTCGTTGGCAGAAACTATTTTCGTCTCTGACCATGGCGTGAACAAAATACTGCGAATCGATGCCAAAGAGCGACGGCGAAAGCCAACCACGTTTAACATCAAGACGTGAACGCGCCGTTCTCTTGGCCTTCTCATGTTCGATGGCAACGATTGATGATATGACATCAGACTCACCAAGGGATGGCATAATGGGCGATGGAACAAAGACGCGGAGCTCGTCGAACGCCTCAACCTCACTGAGAGGAACAACGTCTATGTCAAGATCGATCTGATACGTGTGCTTGTACACGGTGAACGTTTTTTTGACCGTGCCAGTTGGAATTTCGGCTGCATACGTCAGTGTGACAAGATCGGCTGAATCACGACGTTCAACAAGGGAATAGTAGTATGGCGTCTCGTCGCGGAATGCAACGAGGAAACAGCGGTTATCACGTTCTGTTTCTGGCAGCGGAAATATCGTGTCGATGGAGAACGAATTTTTTCCAACAAGACGTTTAAATTCAAGGCGATCGAGCGATGCACCATCAGTTGTGAAGACCAAACGCGCACCGTCGGTTTCGAGCTCATCGGTACGCGCCTCTGCCGGACGCCTCATGTCGACAAAATCGACCCGTGTATTAAGAGGTTTTGCCTCCAGAGGAGCAGTTGGCGCAACAAACTCGTGAGTTTCCTGCGCCGTTTTGCGACCAAAAAGTGTTGAAAGAACTATCTGAATAACCATGCTGAGGGCGACGACGAGAGCGACGCCCACAACAAACTTTACGATCTCGTTGCGATTCATGAACAAACCTTAAACTACGACGCAGGGTACACACCACAAAAAGGCCACAAAAAAGCAGTCTGGAAACACGTTCATACTGGGTTATGATATCAAACAATGGCCAGCTACGCCAGAAAAATCGGCTGCACGGGAAGCTGCGGCCGTGACAAAGTTACGAAAATTTGCGTCGCTTATACACAGCGTGAAGTTCCGCGTCACATAAAGGTGCTGTTGGCCGTGCTGCACTCTTCTGTCTGAGAGCGCATTCATGAGACGTTGGCCACAAAGGGTGCTTAACGAGTTCTTTGCGCACGCTCAGGGCGACGGCGTTTGACGCTCCGCCGAGCTCATCTTCCACTGCCCGGGCAAGGATGGCGCCAAGCGCTCTGTTGCAAAGGATGGTGTTGAGGAGCCCAACGTTGGCAAGAGCGGCTCCTATCATGACAATCGTGTATGAGTTCGACGGTCCCTGGAACAGGTGTTTTGTTATTGTGCGACACAAAGACTCTCGTGATTCAAGTGTGGCCATAGATTCCACGAGCTCAGTGCATAGGCGTTCGTGGTAGATCGCACACTCTTTATTGAACGCCAGTGAGCTCAAAGAAGTAAGGATTAGCTCAGGACGGCTTTGCAAGGCTATAAATCTGACGAGATCGAGACCCCGTGCTCGTACGCCACCATTTTTCGATTCGGCGGCCACGAGTCGCGCAGCTACTAAAAACGCTTGACGCAGGAGGCCCGCCTCAACAAAGGCTCTGGCAAGAGGATCGGCAAGATGAAATTTATTTTTGAAGTACAAAGGCGGCAAGCGCCGTGCGCAATACTCAGCATCCTGAGGCTTGAAGACCCGCCGCGCCGCGATGGCGCGCGCCATCGCAGCAACTGCATATTCACGGCTTTCTTCAGAAAGGATGGCAACGCTTGAAATATCGTCGAGAGCTCGGTGGACGTCGGCGGCTGTGTAAGCCGATTCATCATAGCCGGCGTACGCCAGCCATTCCGCGAAGGCCCTGCGCGCATCATCAACCGTATAGGTTCCGCCCGAGGCACGGTAGATAGAGCGGTGCGAGGGGGTTGCCTTTTCGGCAAAAGTTTTGATGGAACTAAAATAGGCGATTTTACCGATCTTTTCTGTTACAAGGGGTGCATTTGGCACGAGCGAATATTCGCCGATACAGTAACAATACGCATCGTCCGTGTCACGGTACACAACGAGGGCATTGTGGGCACGGTCACGCGTGGCAATTTCTGTTCCTCGAGGCTTAAAGATTGCGACGCCAGCAAGCCTTCGACGAGGAGGGACAGCCGTGGCACATTTTTCTACAAACCAGGCCTTACATGACGCTCCTATGAAGTGCCTTACTGGTGCTTTTGCCATTTTTGTTGCTGCCCAGGGGAGAAAAATAGAAAAAAGGGCATCCGCCGACAAAAAGCCCTTGACGGTACCCAGGATATGATATGCTGGGCCGGAAATTTTAGAAAAAACCATGCTCGTTGTTGAGTGCGCCGGAATGTCGATGGTTATGCCACGCATATCGACCGGGTAAAAAAGCGCCACCATTTTTGTAAGCATAAGACGTGGCAGAGGTGGGCGTATTTTTGCGCTACACTCATCAAGCCTTGCCATGAGGCCTTCCATGACGGCTTTTTCTTTGCCTATTTTAGCACCCAAAGCGCTGAGTTCAGCAGCCCCTTTGGGCAAAACTTGTGCGGCATGCTCATAGTCATCAAAGTCCGCCAGGAGCGTCGCCAGCGTTCTTTTACTCATGTTTATTCTTTGCATAAGCCGTTCCTTGGAATGCGTGAGACCATGCGAAACGATGAGCGCTTTGAGGGAAAGAGATGTTACCGCGCGGACATCGTTGGATGGTATAGCGCGCAAAAACGAGCGCGGTCCCGGCCGCGCGTATGAAGGAAAGCTGAGAATTCTCCATGTATTTGTAGCCCGATAGAGACACATGGCTGCCTTTTTAACTGCCGCTCCCATATCTCTTGGGTGTACTAAATTCCCAAAAAAATCGATAAAATGGCGCGACCCCTCCGGGCCGAATGTTGTTTCATCGGTGAGGGAATTAACGGCAAGATGAAAGGGGTACGTGGGACGCGGAGCATCGAGCCCGGGCGCTGCCGAACACCTGCCCGAGATGTCCACGTGTATGCGATCTTTTACATCATCTATGACGGCATCGGCATAGCAACTCAGTAATGTCAACGAGATTGTATTGTTATTTGCCAAAAATGTAAAAAAATGCCCTGCACCGCCGGAGTCCATGCTTGCCACATTCGCATGCACTATGCTTCCATGACCGCTGAGAACGACGTGCTTGTTCGGCTTTTTTGGTACAATGCGCTCGAGTGACGTGCAACTACACACGCACGACGCATAACGCTCGTCGAGAAAAAAAGTTTTCATGTCCACATCTGAGAGGGACCTGCCAGTCTCGGGAACAAGCTCGGCGGCACATGAACATGCTCGAGGCACAAGCATGACGAGACTTTCATCGCCATCTCCCAGATAAACGTTCCAATGGTCGCCGAGGTTTTTCATAATTCCCCGGCCGGTCTTGTGCTCAATGAGGGCCAGCGCGTGAAGAAGCGAGACGCTCGCAATAACGGCATAATGGTGCGGGCGTAGGTAACGCTCTTGTTCAAGCGCATCGTTCAGCTCGCGAACTAAGGCGTCCATGGAGCCTTCTCGTGCACGTTCAACCTCCGATCCATTGTCAAGAAGTACAACAAGATTGAGGGTCGGTTTTGTTGATGCTGGCGCAGCGGCTGGCGGTGTCGCACCTGGCGGGACGTGCAGTTGTCCACTCGAAGGACGTAGAGTGGGAGCGATGGCGAGGGATGTTATGAGTCCCATAAAAAGAAGGCCGCGTATGTTCGTGAATTCATTCATGATTGTGTGCATACACCGGTGGGATGCCCAAAATTTTTCTTTTGTAAAATTCAATAAAAACTATTCGATAAAAAAACTCTTTTCTTAACTTAGCATGATACAGAGAATTTAAGAAATTGGCCACGAATAACGAATAAGCTAATAAGAAGAATGTGACACAAAAAAAATAGGGACCCCAGAGAAGAGTTCTGAGGTCGCATAACATTCGCACGACGTGGCGCGTAGTGAACAGCGTCGATTATGTGTTGGATGCGTGGTACGTGCCTACCCCCTGCCGACGCTCAGGGCTCTACACAGTTCTGGCTTGTGTCCTTCAGGTTCAAAATGTCCCTTATAGAGTACAAGCTCCGGACACCGCGCGACATCATCAGGGCCAACGCATGACGATCCCTCCGAGCCAACAAGGAGGTACGCATAGCCTGCTGCATCGAGTGCGCACCAGGCGAGCGAGGAAATTTTTGAATTACAATCGGTCCGCACCACAGCCGTACATGCCGACAGCGGCGTCTTAGATTTTTCGGGACGGTAAAGGGAAACATCCGATGCGCACGTTTGATTTTCACCACTTTCGGTCAGTGCCGAACCGACTGCCAAGTACGGGCATATGTCATCCTTGGCCTCCGTACGCTGGCGTGGCGTTAAGAAGTCGAGAGCAAGGACTGATCGGCTTTGATCATGTCCACACGCGTGATAGTACGGCAGAAGTATACCCGACCGGGCTATAAACTTGTAATGCATAAGCGTTTGAACTTCGCCGATCTTGAAGCCGTCATACGAACCGCCTGCGACGAGTAAAGGATAGTGCCAACTATGCCACGCAAGGGTATTGATACGTGTGCACGGCGTTTGTGTATGCGCAAACGGTAAAAATTCCATGGTACCCGGATCAAGCGAAAGGATGCGCACCGTAACACCGACATCGAAGGCACCTTCGCCACCGGCGATGGCGAGGAAATAACGACCATTTACCTTGTGCTCATACCACGAGAGTGTGTACACTGGTGCCCCGTACAAAAAACCCGTGATGCCGGAAAGTTTTTGTGCCGTCGCATTAAATTCAAGAAGGCGAACCTGACATCCATCGGTAGGCGATGCCTGACCACCGATAGCAAGCACGCGCCTGTTGCCACCCCCACCCAAAGGGTGCCGCAACCAAGCGATCGTATTGACAGCTGCCCCGTGCTTCCAGACACCGACGCGCGTGAGCGCGAAATTGGAGCACAGCGATTCATCTTGACAAAGTGGTGTCAGCGAAAAAACTTCCACTTCATATGATCCACTGTCACCGACTCCGCCGACGGCAAGATAGGCCTGCCCACCGATAGTGCACCATGACGCAGACAGCGTGAGCTTGCCACGAGCGGCCCTGGCAGTCTCAACAAGACGATCGCCACAAATTGTGTACACACGCACATCAGCACCGTCGACTTCTCGGCCCACAACGGCGGCTAGTGGTTCCTTGAACAGCGAGTAACCGCTACGATTGTCACGCTTGTTGCAGAACCACGTAACAGCCTTGACAGGTGCTCCGATATGCTGATCATCGAGGTACAAAAGTCTGTTGGCTTCAACGAGTGTGCACGGAAACTTGGCAGACAGGCCAAAAGCCTCCAACCCTGATGCCTCTTGTGCAACGTCCGAGGTAGAACATACACACGCTATGGCCGCTTGGATACACAGCACCCACCACGCAAGCGACGCGTTGTATACACACGTCCTCATGCTTCTTTCTCCCCGTTACGAAGGCACAGACAACGACCGAAGGATATCACTACTGTAATACACATACGTTAAGACAAAGTCAACAAGAGGATTTCGTCGACCGTTGTGGGGGACTTTGAAGAAGGATGGAGCGGGAAACGGGACTCGAACCCGCGACCTTTGCCTTGGCAAGGCAACGCTCTACCAACTGAGCTATTCCCGCGCACGCAAAGAATGTAGCACGAGACTTTTGTTTATGCAAATTAAAACGAAATCGTGTCAGGGGTGTTAAAACAAAATCGAAAACTTGGCGGCGCCAGGGGGCACGCAGAGATGCAACGGCACACTTTTTTGATTTGGTTTTAACTGAGCGGGAAACGGGACTCGAACCCGCGACCCTCGCCTTGGGAAGGCGATGCTCTACCAACTGAGCTATTCCCGCCCGCAACAAAAAGGAGCGACGCCATTAAGTTATAGGACCAGGATCCTCTTGTCAAACATTGATCGAATCGTCCGTTTATTAGCAAGAGGTGATGTTTAACGAACCTGCGGATCTTTGGTACGTGTCAGTAATGAAAAAAATATGCCCCCGAGATGGAGGGCATGTAAGAAAACGAGTGACGATGAACCAGGGCCTACTTTGCCGGTGTCTCAGGTGCTGGCGACGGCGTTGGGGCTGGTTGTTCTACCGGCTGTTGCGGCATGGCACTAGGTTCTTCGGCTGGTTTTGCTGGTGCTTGCACAGGCTTCTGCTCGGTTTTGACCGGTGCCTGCTGAGGAGCTGAAGTCTCCTCCTTTGATCCCCAGCAGCCCGCTAGGCTGAGAACAGAAACGGCACACAGCGCTGTGTATACCATCCTTTTCATGCTAACTCCTTGGGTTTGATTGATTGTTCTTTACTGGAACGGGCGGAGCGTGCGCCACGCTTTTTCACCGCCCCTGCAAAAATGTTCTCCTCGAACGCATGCTCGAGGACCTCGTCCATCGTCGATACAAATGTGATTTTTATGCCGCCAAGCCCGATCTCCTTCTCTATCTCGCAAACATCGTCCTCATTCTCCTTAGGAACTATCAACTCTTTAATCTCGTGCTGCCGGACAGCCAGGACCTTCTCCTTGAGCCCACCAACGGCAAGGACACGCCCCTGGAGAGTAATTTCGCCGGTCATGGCAAGACTCGAACGCGTTCCACGCCTCGTGAGCGCCGAAATGAGGGCAGCGCACATTGTGATACCAGCCGAAGGGCCATCCTTGGGCGTCGCTCCCTCGGGGACGTGTACGTGAATGTCCTTTGTAGCAAAAAAGGAACTTTTGAGCCCGAGCTCATCAGAGCGCGAACGGATGTAGCTGAGCGCCGCTTGCGCAGATTCCTGCATGACATCGCCGAGCTGACCCGTGAGCATGAGGGAACCCTTGCCGGGAACAACGGTCGTTTCAATTTCAAGTATATCGCCGCCGTATTCAGTCCAAGCCATTCCTGTCGCTATGCCAATGCGCTGCGCTTGCTCGGTGAGTGATGTTTTCTTGAAAACGGGGTTGCCAAGCCATTTTTTGATAAGTTCGTCGGTGATTATTACACCCTTGAACTTCTTGTTTCCGAGAATTTCTTGAATAGTTTTACGCATAAGTTTGGTGATAATGCGTTCCAGATGGCGAACACCGGCTTCCTGGGTGTAGCGCAGGACGATAGTGCGCAGCTGCTCGTCGGCAATCTTGAACTGCGAAGCAAGGAGACCGTACTCGACGAGATTACGCGTAATGAGAAATTTCTTAGCAATAGTAAGCTTTTCGTCCTCGGTGTACCCGGAAATGGCAATTATTTCCATGCGGTCAAAAAGCGGCACGGGAATTCTGTCAATCGAATTTGCCGTTGTTATGAACATGACGTCGGAAAGGTCGAACTCGATGTCGAGAAAATGATCGCAGAATGATTTGTTCTGCTCAGGATCGAGAACTTCAAGGAGCGCCGAGGCTGGGTCCCCGAGCATATCCTTGGCTGTTTTATCTATTTCGTCGAGAAGAATGACAGGATTAACGGTCTTCGCCTTCTTAACTGCTTGGATTATCTTTCCCGGCAGAGCACCAATATACGTCCGCCGGTGACCCCTGATTTCGGCCTCGTCCTTGACGCCACCAAGAGAAATGCGGGCAAACGCCCGGCCGAGACTTTCGGCAATCGCTTTGGCAAGCGATGTCTTGCCAACACCGGGCGGGCCTACGAGACATAGGATGGGAGATCGCGTGATTTTTTTTGCAAATTTTTTGGCCGCAAGAAACTCGATGATGCGCTCTTTAACTTTTTTAAGGCCGGCATGGTTAGCATCGAGTATATCTTCCGCCATGCGTATACCGATGGTGTCATGCGTGCGCTTGCCCCACGGAAGGGCCATGATCCAGTCGATATAGTTGCGACTTACAACAGCCTCGGCTGAAAGTGGTGGCATTTGTTCCAGGCGATGCAGTTCTCTGTCGACCTTTTCGCGCGCTTCCGCTGAGAATGCCATGCCAGCTGCTGCTTCGCGTATGGCAGCAACTTCCGTCACCTGGTCATCACGCCCGAGCTCCTTCTGAATAGCCTTCATCTGCTCGGTGAGGTAGTATTCGCGCTGATTTTTCTCGACCTGCGTCTGAATGCGGCCACGGATGCGCCGCTCAGTCTCTAAAATATCAATCTCTTTTTTGATGTACGCACAGAGCTTGAGAATACGTTCCTGGAGAACAACGGTCTCCAAAAGAATCTGACGCTCCTGAAAGCTGAGCTGGATATGAACGGCGATGGTGTCGGTGATGTAGTCCATATCCTGAGCAGAACGGGCCAAGGACATGATATCGATAGGAGCTTTCTCGTTGAGCTTGCTATACGAAATGTAGAGCTCCTTAAGCTGGCGCCACAAAGCTTCAAGCTCAACGCTCATAGCTAGATCGGGCGTCACTATGTCTTGGCACACAGCACCGAGAAAATCGCCCATTTCCTTTGCTTGCACCATCTTGGCACGACAAATACCTTCGGCGAAGATCTTGACGGCACCATTGGGCATACGCATAACCTGGAGGATCGTAGACTTGGTGCCGTAGGGGTGAACATCCTCAAAGCCGGGCACTTCGACGTCCGCGTCTCTTTGAGCTGTTATAAAAAGAAGCCTGTTGTGGGAGGCGGCAAATTCAACGGCTTGCATAGATGCCTTACGTCCCACCAAAATTGGCTGGATGCTCTTGGGAAGCATAACAACGTTCTTGAGGGGAAGCAGTGGCAAGAGAATTCCGTGTTCTTCAACAGCAAGGGGAGTATCGTGCGCCACGGAATCACGCACGACAGAACCCGTGTCCGAATATTCTGAATCGTTTATGATACTCACTGTAATCCCAACGACCTCTGCATCCTTAAAGAATACGCTGGAGGACGTCAAACGCTTGATGGTTACAACGCCTCACGATGAATATGGTATTCACGAATGCTCGTTTGTCAACTTCAATACTGGAAAAACCCCACAATTGGGCCGCTCCTGCCATACGCTAGCGCGAGCGGGCGACGTCATGAAACACGGCTTCGCATGTTTAAGTATCGCTCCATTTTTTACATTTGACAAGTTTTTCAAGAGCTCATTGGATCATCAAGCACTATTTTAAATAAGGACATATGGCGGTGTTGCGCAACCGCCACCGGCGCACGTTAACCGTACGCCATAAGAAAACGCGGATCGGCAGCTATGGAAAGAAGTGCATAAAGAAGGCGCAGCACAAAGGTGACGACACAGATGTTAACAGGCCGAAACCCGAGTGAGTGATAGAGGCAGACGAGCCTCGCGGTCTTTGCCGCTCCCTCGGCGCCATTAACGCACACGCATACACCACGTTCAAGCTCAAAGGGACCAGGCTGAATAAAAATCTTTGTCGCGCCCCGTGTACTAAGTTCATCGCGCACATGACCAAGGAGATACCTGCCGTACCCCCGACCCCGGAAGTCCTTGCTAACATAAAAATCAAACATGACGTACCACGAAAGGCACGGAAATTTTACGTAGCTCAGAAAGCCAATGGCAGTCCCGCCAACTACGAGCGTTGTTGCGCGTCCTCTCAGGGGTCCAAACGAAGCGGTAGCCTCGCAAAATTCACTGTACGACGCTCTGCTGGTCGCGCAAGCACACGTGCTCAGTACTCCGCAAAGAAACACTGTGACGAGAAGTTTCACGCCCTCACTTCTCATCGTCATACCCCCCATCCTTCTTCCTCATCTTCGCCTTGCAAAAAATTCCCAACCGAGTCCATACTGAGTTATGCTTTGACGTATTCGTTGGTTGGAGAGATTACCGTCACAAAAAAGCTGTAAGGAGGAGCCGTAATCATGATGCACTGGGCACACATACCACCAAAACAGGGGTGTCTTTTCTACGCATTTCTATATTCAATAACCTTCACAACAGCCACGGTATCGTGTACACCGGCACCGGCGCACGCAATTCTGGCACCAACATCTTTCGGTGACCTTGTCGATAGAATAACGATTTTACGCATCAAACAAAAACGCCTGTCAGATCCGGTAAAATTGGACAATATCAACAACGAACTTCGCCATCTTGAGCAGCTGCGTTCACGGACGTGTCCGTCGACGAAGGAACTCGCTGAGCTTGAAACTACTCTGTGTCGCGTCAATGAAAAACTTTGGGATCTCGAAGACGCCGTGAGAAGCAAAGAACGGCAGGAAGAGTTTGACGATGTGTTTGCCACGCTCCTTGCGCGTATTCTCGAAAACAATGACGAAAGGGCGCGTATTAAGAAAGCAATCAACGTGATCGGCAACTCGCCCATCATCGAAGAAAAATCATATGGATGGTGTTCCGCTGACGCAAGCACGTGCAACGACCATGCCAAGCCCGCCGCACTTCTTTATGTCGCTACGTCCGCCGGCGACCTCATCGACCGCATGACCATCCTTACAATCAAAAAAGCGCGCATGAGCGATGCGCGTAGACGCGAAAACGTGCACCGTGAACTGAAACTTCTTGAGCAAGCATACGGCGCTTCGGTTGCAACGACACCCGACGTCGAACGCCTTGCCGCGGAACTTCGCGCGGCAAACGAAGAGATGTGGGATATTCAGGACCGTCTCCGGCTCAAGTGGCGCGCACATGCATTCGATGACGAGTTTAAAGAGCTTGGCAGACGGGTGTACCGTGTCAATGATGCACGGTGCGCCGCAAAACGCGCGCTCAACACACTTTTGGCTTCTGCCATTGTTGAAGAAAAATGCTACGCGACATACTGAAGCTGAAAACCTGAAAACACAAGCGCACCAAAAAAAGAGCCGCCGATCGCCGCGGCACTCACCACACACGTCAAGTACCACATGGCTCATGAAGTGGCGTCCCTAAGGGGATTCGAACCCCTGTTTTCGCCGTGAAAGGGCGATGTCCTGGACCGGCTAGACGATAGGGACATAGAACAACGTGGTGAGCCGCGTTGGGCTCGAACCAACGACCCTCAGCTTAAAAGGCTGATGCTCTACCGACTGAGCTAGCGGCTCACGGTTTTCCGGCCTGCGCATGCTATGTAAAAGATACTCTCAAAAGGTACAAAGCCATGCCTGATTTGTCAAGAATAACGTGGATTGCACATGTCACAGGCGCACCAGGGGTAGTTACGCGCCAACAGCCTGTTGGATCCTATTTTTAAGAGAACCTCTGAATGAACGCCCTGTGCGGGAAGCACCAACAGGCTGTTGGCGCCGCCCGCGTAGGGCATCCCCCGTCACAGGGCATCAAAAACAAACCCGCGTTATTTTTGATAGATTAGGCTCGTCGTACGAACTGCAAAATTCGTATATACTTCTCCATGCGGAACCTATTTTTTCGTGGATTGTTGAGGTAAAATTATGAGGCCGCTGGCCCTTATAGGCGTGAGCGTGCTTTGTTGCGCCGGTGGTCTGGCGTACTACGCCATTGAGCGTGGGCTGCTCATCGTACAGTGGACATCGTCATCCACTGTGCGTAGCGCTCCTTTGGAAAACTCAGCAAACAAAAAGGTCATTACCATCTTTTTGTGGGATCGGGTTGCCTATAAGGAGGAAAGGGCAACGATTCTGTGGTCGGATGACAAAATTCAGACATTGCGCTCTCTTGTAACGAGCTGGCTCGCAGTTCTTGAAGATTCTGGATGTTTGGCCCAAAAAACACTTCTTGAAGCAGTTCTTCTTGCGGGAGCGTGCGGCGACGAAGCTTTCATATCATTTTCCCGCAACCCACTTGCTGGCCACGAAAAAATCTTCGACCGGTGGATGCATCTTGAAAGCCTTTTGAAAACCATACGAAACAGTGGGATCGGCATCAAAAGGGTCAACTTTCTTGTTCATCACGAACCCCTCAAAGACCGCCATCTTGACGTGTCGCGCCCATGGCCCATCGAAGGATTTATCCAAAAGTGTTAGGATCATGCGGCGATTACCGGACAACCGTGGAGGAGAGGAAGGGATTCGAACCCTTGATCCCGATCTCTCGAGATAACGGTTTTCAAGACCGTCGCATTAGACCACTCTGCCACCTCTCCGACGACTTTTAAGTATAGAAACAAATGCCGCGGCGGGCAACAAAAAAAAGCATCACTTTCTTTTTTGAAATATTTATGTACAATATGCTTGCAATTGTCATGTTATTTCTTGGCAATATTTTTCTATTTTTAATTTTAAACGTCAATTAAAGGGTAAAACATGAAAATGGTAGCCATGGCAGCCGCGGTACTTACAGCGATCACTGCGCTAGGTTGGTGTTCGATGCACGCGGCAGCTACTTATCGAGAATTCGCTGCGTTAAGCAGAGAGCAAAAAAAAGTTCTCGGTACCTTATCTCAGTGGGGAAGCGCAAAGCGGGGATACGAAGCACTTTCTGAAATTCCTGAGTCTATAGGCTTCAGCGTTGCCGAAAGCATGCTGGTAACCGGCGAACGCACTATAGAGGTAAAAAATGAACTTTCGACACCGATTGAAGTGAGGATTAACGGCCTTCCGGCGGAGGGAACTGCTTCCCACTTCGTCCAGCTGGACGTCGATCCAAGGATCGGAACACCGCAGACGGCTATCACCCACCATTCCGCCATCAAGGTTTCAAGAAACCTCCTTGGCGGCAGAGTAGGCTTCTGTGCCTATCCCATGAAATCAGATTCGTCAAATCCTACAGCACTACGACTCCGTGCCGCGATTGCCCTCGATTCAGATGTCAACATGACGGCTCGCGAGCTCGCAACGCTCACGACCATTACCATTAAGCAATGCGTACCGGGAGGTTTATTTGATGACAGCACCGTATTCCAGCTGACGTTCAATGACGGAAGCACGCTGACCCTCGGATCGCACGTTGTCCCACTCTTTTGAAGCACCAGTTTCACATCTTAAAAACCCACATTGGGCAGCTTGTAAAAAAGAACGGATGATTTAACTTTGCACTCATGGAGGGGTAAAGGCGAAAGGCTCATTTAAGCACCTGGCAGGGAAAAATGCAGACAAAAGTAGAGAGGCTCGATCATCTTGGGGTAGTTACCGGGGTCATGAGGGATCTAAAAATTTCCCAACTCATCGATGATCTTGTTGGAACCGACAGTCAGGAGGAAATAACGACAGGAGAGGCCGTTGTAGCGATGATATTGAACGGATTGGGTTTCTCTGATCGCCCCCTCATGCTCACTCCCCAATTCTTCGAGAATAAGCCATTGCGCCTGCTTTTTTGCAAGGATGTGGAAGCTGAAACTTTTAATCGGTACAAGTTGGGCAGGGCCTTGGATACAATCTACGACTATGGTTGCCAGGCCCTGTTTAGCAAAGTTGCCATGGCAGCGTGTGTTACCGAGAAAGTTGATCAAAGGTACCAGCATGCAGACACAACAACGTTTTCGCTGAGCGGCCAGTATAATCACGAGCTTGATGGTGCCGATGTCGTCGTGGCGCATGGTTATTCGAAGGATAAACGCCCTGACCTTAAACAAGTCATCCTTGAACTACTGGCAACACAAGATGCAGGAATTCCCTTGGCCGTGCGCACATGGAAGGGCAACGAATCCGATAACGTAATTCTTGCACAGCGAGCAAAGGAGCTGGTTGAGAAATTTAAGGCAAGCAACGAGTCTAGGTGCCTCATCGCCGATTCCAAGCTCTATTTTGCCGGCAATGCTGCCTCCTTGAGCGCCATAAACTTTATAACCAGAGTTCCCTCGACGATAAAAAAGGAACATGAATCGGTTGCCACGGCCGTCAGCGAGAATGTTTGGTCACGAGTTGACGATGACTATCAGCTGCGCGAATTTCCCATTTTTCACTTTGGCTTTCCCCAGCGCTGGATTGTGGTACAATCTGAGGCAGCACGCACGCGTGCCGTCAAATCAGTCGAAAGAGATGTCGCACGTGACTACGCATTGCTCAAAGAGCAGCTTGGCAAGGCAGCCAAAAGGACGTTTGCATGCCAGGAAGACGTAGAAAAGGAGATCACTTGTTTGAAAAAAAAGGCACGCTTTCATACGCTCGAGGAGGTTTCGGTCGAGAGCCTCGTGCACCATGAAAAGCCTGGCCGCCCCTCGATGGATGATGCGTCGAAAAAATATGTCTACAGGCTGCGTGGTACATTCGTCCCAAAGAGTGGGGTCATCGAAACCGAGATAGCTCACAGGGCCTGTTTTGTCCTTGCAACAACGGTGGGCCACGAGGTTTCTCCCGACGAAATTTTGCGGCATTACAAAGGCCAGGATTGCGTAGAAAAGGGCTTTGCCTTTTTGAAACACCCGTCCTTCTTTGCTTCATCCCTGTTTCTAAAGAAAGAGTCTCGGATACAGGCTCTGCTTGTCGTCATGACCCTGGCGTTACTCGTTTACTCCATCGGACAAAGGCGTTTGCGAAGTGCTCTCAAAACTCTCAATGAGACGCTGCCAAACCAAATAAATCGTCCGACAAAGCGTCCGACCTTGCGGTGGATTTTTCAAATCCTTGATGGCATAAGCGTAGTGACAGTTAGTATCAATAACGTTACAAGGACCTTGCTAGACGGCATGACAAGTCTCAGAAAAAAGATTCTCGCCTTCTTTGGTCATGAAGTCGCCCAAATATATGGCGTGGCCGAGGGCGAGGGTTGCCCAATGTAGGTTAAAACACCGCGAGTTTCCCCTCTGCCTTACGCATGTTTCACGTACTCCTTGTTGATGGATGCGCAGGCATACCGTTCTTGGTCTGTGCGCGCCTCGCGCTTCCGGTAGCGCGTCCCATGACCGGCGTATGGGTTGTCTTGCCCTGCAAGGCAAACCATTAAGTCGTGTCCGCGCAAGCAAAGCCTGTGGATAACGCGCGAAAACCGGATCCAACAGGATGTAGACGCCCTTGGGTGTCCAGAGGGTGGTTGGGCGGCGCAACCCTCTCCCTTTGGCACATGCCCGCGTAGGTCCTTCCCCCCGTCGTAGGGCATTCATTCCCACAGAGGTTCTCTTAAAATAGGATCCAACAGGCTGTTGGCGCCGCCCGCGTAGGGCATTCCCCGTCGTAGGGCATTCAAGGCAGGCTTGTCATCAAATGTATACTTTGGATAAATTAGAGCTAGACTTATAATTTGTGAAAACAACGATGCCAAGAGAACTTTGGGTAAAGATAACGACGAAGCATTGGTTTACGGCAATGAAGCCGCTTGCCGTAAGTGTTGTTGTCTGCACGCGCAACCGTCTTGAATCGCTCTGTGCGTGCCTCGCATCACTCGAAAAACAGACGGCACCAACGATCGAGATCGTTGTTGTTGACAGCAGCGATGTTCCCCTTTTTTTTGTAAGCACATTTCGCGATCATTTTCCCCTCGGCACATCTTCTGGCATAGCGCGTGTCTATCGGCATTGTCGTCCCGGCCTCACGCACCAACGCAACATTGGCGCACAGATCGCGCGTGGAGATGTTGTTCACTTTCTTGATGACGACGTCATTCTTGAACCGAACTACATAAAGGAAATGCAACGCATTTTTGCCGGCCACAGGGCTTACGGAGGCGGTATGGGGACGGTAACGAATGTGCCGTTATCGTCTGGTTACTTTGGCAGGGTGCTTCGCAGCCTCTTTTTCATTCAACGAACCCATGCTCACGGTATGTTCACATGCTCGGGAATGCCAACCCACGCGTATGGAACGACGACGTTCAAAGACGTCGAAGCCCTCGGCGGTTGCTGCTGCGCGTATCGTCGCGACGTGCTCGCTCACCATCGTTTTGATGAGAACCTCGTGCGCTATGCGTACATGGAGGATTGCGATTTTTCAAAGCGCGTCTCGCGTACGTGCAAACTTTTTTTTAATCCCTACGCCCGCCTTGCTCATCATCAATCACCCATCGCTCGCGAACATACGTGCGACGCGCGTGCGATGATGGTGCGCAATTACACGTACCTTTTCTTCAAGAATTTTTACCCGGAAAAACGCGTGCGCGTTGTAGCGTATATCTGGACGATGCTTGCCATTTTTGGCGACTCGTGCCTTAGAACACTCGCGCGCTGCGACCTTTCTTACGTGCGCGGATTCTGGCACGGCATCGTTGAGTACCGACGTCAGCAACCCTTTCTCTTGAGGAAAGAGTGACAAGTTCTAACGGCGAGGGTGCATAAAAAAGGTGCCGGCGCACGAACCGCACGCCGGCACCTCTCTTGTCGCCGTGGTACCTCAATCACATATCTTATTTAATGTTCGCTGACAAAACTGTCAAAAACCCCGTGACGGACATACCGTATGGTTACCACAGAGCGATGCTCTATAGATGCCGAGCTCGCGGTAGCACAGCTTGTCGTAGTCACCACTGTTATCCGTCTCGTCATCATCGTCGTCATCATTACCTACGAGGGTCCCTGTGGCACCCACTGCAAGGAACGAACAACGACCTTGGGCATTGCACCAGGCGAGCGATGTTATCGTCGAGTCAAAATTCGTCGAACGAATCTTTTCAAGTATCGGTGGACATGCGTTCTTCTTGTAGAGGAAAAGATTCCCTACGCAGCGACTTTGATTGTCACGACAACCTCCGCCAACCGTGAGCTTGGTGCAGGGACACGTTGGGCTCCATTCAACACCCATAACGCACGTAAGACCGTTGTCAGTCGAGTTTGTTGATGCTACTTCACAAAGGCGTCGGCCACGGGAAATGCGATAGATGATGGCATTTTTCTGCTCTTTGTCGGAGGTACAACCGCCGATTACAAAGAGAGGGAAGAGGCCGCACGACGTCGCCGCGCAACACCAACGGATGTTGTTAACTATGCCACCTCTGTAACGTCCCTGCGTTATAATCGACGCCGAAGACTGCGCAGGGCGCGATTCGCTGCAAATCGGAGTAAATGTGTACACGAACATGTTGGCATCGTAGCACGAGTCGTACCTATCGCCGCCGGCGGCAGCAAGAAGAATCACGTCACCTGATGCACATACGTCAAGTGAGCGTATAGTCGTCCCCGTCTTTATGTGAAGAATATTGTCGGTATCGAAGGAAGATCGCTTGGCTCCCGCAATATCCTGCGCCGTAACAGCAGCAGGAAGGTTGGCAGCGCCGCTCAAGATGACGTCCTGCAGTGCCCTTTTGCCGCCACAACAACCGCTATGGCCGCTGAGTTCCCATTGATCGACGCGATCGTACGGCACACAGGGGCTGACAACGGGACAAGCAGGCGCCGCACCCGATGTATAGTACGGAACGATATCGATACTGCTGGCAACGTCATCCTTGGATGGTGAGCCGCCGACGAAAAGGTATCCTAGAAAGGACTCGCTATCCTTTTGGGCCTTACTACATTCCGCCGGCCGCTGCAACCAGGCGAGCGAGTAAACGGGAGCCTTGTGAACGTAGCCCGTAACGCTATTAACGGTGAGCTTATAAATACCATTTGTGCTATCATAGGTTACAGCACTTATATCAAAAACAAGAACATCGCCGGTAACGGTTGCACCGGTAGAGCTCGTGGGATCCGGAACACTCAGATTGCAACCACCGATGGCCAACACCGTCCTGCCACATGCACAAAACCAGGCAACGGCATTGACCGAGGTATTGGCACCCGTGACAATGGGCAACTGTGGATTGCCTGCACCAAGAACTTGCTTTATCTCAGTGGCTAAACCCGTGTCCAAATTGAGGGCGTAAATACGCGCAGTTGCCCCATCGACGCCAGGGTCACCACCGAGAGCCAGAAGAATCACACCTGGAACTGCAGCGCCGCCTGTTATATTTGTCACGACCCCCGGCGTACAGCACCAGTCAACCGAGCGTGCTATAGCGCCGTGAGTTTTTGCATCCGTTAAAAAGAGCGTGTTTTGCTGCATACAAAGGCACGGATCTTGGCCGACAGCACAAGGAGCTTCAGAGCGGATCATGGAACAGAGGAGGGCGGCGGCGCCGCAGCACACAAACCCACAGGAACGTATGAACATTTTCTTCACAAAATCCCTTTTGACAAATTCACCAACGAGCACCGCAATGCCACCGCGTACACCAAATGCCCGTTAAGGTCTCTTCATCACAACCAGTCCATGCATTACCGTATTCACAACGGCTCAATCACGGAACAAACGAGCCAACATTGTACCTATGAACCCATACGCACCTCCTGGACACCATTCCATACTACAACGGTTGCTGAACCACCGCGCACAATCGACACTCGTTACGGTTTTTCACCGGGCATCCCCGATTCGCGCATGCACACCGGCTCAATCTCCAGACCACACATAAATGCCTTATAAACAGCAACTTCGCACGTACGCCTGCACCGGGCACAATCATCGTTACCACAACAATTGTGGTCGTCGTGACACCTCGTGCCCGTTGAACCAACGGCAAGAAGCGATGATGGACCTTGCACCCGACACCAATCAAGAGCCGTGACAGACGAATCGAATTTAACTGAACATGCCTGTTCGAAGGTCGTGCTCTGCGCATTTTTTTTGTACACAACAATGTTGTGCTCATTGCCCTCGCACCGTTTGCGAGGAACGCCGGCGATGGTAAGATACGTACACGGACACGGCGTATTCCAGATAATACCGGCAACACACCCAAGGCCACTCATTGAGGGCGTAAACGAAGCAAACTCATGGAGCTCTTGATCACGCGCCACACGATAAAGGACAGCGTTCTTCGACCGTTTATCCGCCGAGCCTCCGCCGACCGCAAGAGGTGGCAAAGATTCGCAGTATTTACTCGTACAGCACCAGCGCACCGCTTCCACGGAACCCGCACAATAATGGCCCTGTGCCAGTGACTCTACGGTGGGATATCCGCACTTACAATCGAGCGCATACACAAACACGTTCGCACCCGGGCATACTTCACACGTTGCCCGTCCGCCAGCAGCCACGAGGGTCCGCTGCTGCGGTCCGGTACACACATCGAGGGCACATATAGTTGCCCCCGTTTCTAAAGAAAGTGCGCAAGCCGTATCAAAGCCAGCTTTAACGAACATACGCGACGCACGTGGATCATCTTTACCACCATCACCAATTTTGGAACCACCAAGACCGTCACTAAAGCTGCTAGAATGCATACGGCAGTGTCGGCTGGAGCCACACGCGGAACAGCTGGCACATGGTGTTTGGCAATCGCAGTGAACGGGGTTCGTTTGGCATGGTTTTATGCAATAGGGAACGATGCGAATACTCGCTCCATCGCATGCCTTTTGCCCACCGACAACGAGGTAACCGATAAGTCCCGGCGGCTCACACTCATTGTCTCGTGCCGGTATCCACGCAAGGGCATGAACGGGAGCTTTATGGTTAAAACTGTTGATGGCGTTGACTGTGAGAACATAGTCACCGTCGCACGTACGCGTAACACCCTCTATATTGAACACGATAACGTCGGCAGGATCGGGATTTTTGGGCGCTATCGATGGCACGTGAAGTTTGTATCCAGCAAGTGCCAAAAGTTGGTGATCACGCGTGCAGAGCCACGAAACAGCACTGACTACTTTGCCATCGCCCTTCCAGGCGGTACTCAGAGGTAGGCGCGGTACCGTGCAGCGGCAGGAACAACCATCCTGCACTATCTCGATGAGATGTCCGCTCAGCTTGTCAACCACATAGATACGCGCCGTTACACATGCCGCTCCGGCAGCATCACCACCCACGGCCAAAAGGGCCTTGTTTTCAAGACCTGGCATAGAACACGGACAGCACCAGGCAACTGAGCGTACCGCGGCTCCATGGCTCTTGGCGTCAGCCAACGAAAGCCGGTCCTGCCGTACGAGCACGCCATCTTGTTTGCACTCAGATCCCCAGGCAAGACTACGCTCCTCAACTACCGCACCCCCCGGCTCCGCCGCCCCCACCACCGACGACGCAACGAACGCTACGAGGACCGTCGTCCTCACGCTATCTCGAAGTACCCTCTTCACCACACGCTCCTTACAACAACAATACTTACAAAAACCGAGGATGAGCCGATGCCGATACGGCGCGCTCCTCTTGCACACCCACGTTCTACGCTCAGTTTTACGCCTACGAGCACTTCATGTCAATGGTAGTAACAACTTTTGTGGCAGAAATTTTTGAGAGCGCGAATGCACGAAAAAAGGCGCCGGAGCTCACCCTGCACTCCGACACCTTTTTTCGTAACTATGCTGTCTCAGCCATCTGCTTTCTGAAAATCGTTCACAAGAGCAATCACAGACTCAGCGTGGGCACACCACGTGGTTACCGCAAAGCGAAGCCTTATAAATACCAAGTTCACGATTGCAAAGCTGGTCGTAATCCTGGCCGTTATCCGTCTCGTCATCGTCATCGTCATTCATGAGACTCCCGGTAGCGCCGACCGCAAGGAGCGAGCAACGACTCTGGGCATTGCACCAGGCAAGCGACGTAATTGTTGAGTCAAAATTCGCCGAACAAATCTTTTCAAGTATCGGTTGAGACGCATTCTTCCTGTAAAGGAAGAGGTTTCCGGAGCATCCCGTGCTGGCAAGACCACAACCACCGCCAAGAGCAAGCTGACTGCACGGGCACGTTGGGCTCCAGTCGAGACTCATAACACACGTGAGACCATTATCGGTGGAGCTCGTCGATGCAACTTCGCGAAGATGCCGACCGCGGGAAATACGATAAATAACGGCATTTTTTGATTCACTTTCGGATGTACAGCCACCGATGGCCAAGAGAGGGAAGGGATCGCACGACGCCGTTGAACCGCACCAGCGAATACTGTTGACGGTACCACCTGCGTAACGCCCCTGCGTTATAATCGACGCTGAAAGCGACGAGCTGTTCGCTGTGTCATGACACGATGCATTAAGTGTGTACACGAACACGTTCGGAGCGTAGCACGAGTCATATCTACTACCGCCGGCGGCCACAAGGAGAAACGCGTCACTCGACGTGAAAACATCGAGTGATTTCACAACCGTTCCTGTGCGTATTTTGAAGGCGTTAGCCCCATCAAAGTGACATCGCCAATGGCCAGAAAGGTCCTGCGCGGTAACACCACAAAGATCGTTCATGCCGCCAAAAAGGACGTTCTGCAAGTCTTTTTTGCTACCACAACGACCGCCGCTGGCACCAATCAACCAGGGATCGTCGGCACCATAGGGCCGACAATAATTGTTCGTTGACGTGCAGTTCGGCTTTGGGTTGTTGGTTATTGTTGTGTAATAAGGGACGATATCAATGCTTGCGTTACTATCATGGTCAGGTGCGCCTCCGACGATGAGGAACCCTAGGAGGGGGGCATTAGTTCCACCAGTCGATGACGCACACGAGGCCGGTTGTGGCACCCAGGCAAGCGAATACACAGGAGCACCGTGGATATAGCCTTTGATATCATTTACCGTGAGCTTATAGGAGGCAGTTGTGCTATCGTAGGTAACGCCGCTGATATCAAAAACGAGAACATCGCCCGTAACCGTGCCGCCATCTTTGGGGTTTGTAACGGTAAGATTACAACCCCCGAGAGCCAACGCCATCCTGCCACACGCACAAAACCAGGTGACGACATTGACAGCGGTGGTGGGTCCCGTGACAATGGGAAGTTGGGGGGTGGTGAGGGTCTGACTGTAATTCTGTGTTATTTCAGTCGCCATGCCCGTGCTCAAATCTACACCATAAATACGCGCGGTTGCTTGATCGATACCAGGGTCACCACCGAGAGCCAGAAGAATCCTATCTGAAAGAGGGTTTCCTCTTGTGTCTTTCACAGACCCCAACGTGCAGCACCAGTCAACCGAGCGGACGGCGGCTCCGTGAGTCTTTGCGTCCGTTAAAAAAAGCGTGTTGTGCTCCATACACAAGCACGGATCCTGCCCGGCAGCACAAGGAGCTTCAGAGCGGATCATGGAACAGAGGATGGCGGCGGCGCCGCAGCACACGAATCCACGAGCACGCATAAACATTTTTTACCCTCCCACCACATTTTGCACCGAATGGCACAACAACAAGTACACGACACTATACAACTAAACGACCACACCAACTTCCATTGCCTCATGATCTTCACGCCAACACTCGCGGGAGACCGTAAGAATCGCAAGACATGTGGAGCAAACGTCTCTCTGCACGTTCACATTTTCACCCTTATTCTTGCGCACGTAACTATGCCATGTCAAGGATATGGATATGTCACCATTTGACGTTACCACCCCCATTGCTATGATGGCTTAGAATGGCGTCGTTATGGGGCTTCGACAGTTCCGCATTCGTCAATGTTTCCTCCGATTATTTTTACCTTTGATAGACGTGAGGTGATCAATGTTGCGTACATTTCATTGCCAAAAATTGTTATGGTGTTTCGTGTGTATACCGTTGTGGTGTTCGGGAGCGGCGCCCGGCCCTGCACAGAGAGGTCCCCGTGGAGCTAAAGCCCTCGGAGAGCCACCGACGCTTGCGTGGAGCTCAGCCGAGACCGTAGCCCACTTCATCAATGAGGAAGTCATCCGCCGAGTCCAACAGGGCACCTCTCCAGTAGCAGTATGGCGCGATCTCAGAGAAGAATTGAAGCTCGATGAAATGCCTCTTGAGGTTGCCAGGCTCATCATTAAGGCCTACCGCCACCACTATGCGTGGAACCCGACCGTCACATCGGAGACAAAGGTTGTATGCACGGTACCACCAGAGCTCGCTGCACGACTGAACCGGCACGCTGATGGGCTGGCCGTCAGCATCGAGAGAGTGGAGATTTCGCGCGATGGGAAGTTCATCGTCGCCAGCTCTATAGTCCACTGGGCCCACGAACCTGATCCTCATATTTATCACATGCTAGCGCATCTTTTTTATGTGATTGAAACAGCGACGGGCAAAACCACGCACACCATCAATCCCATCACATTGAACATTTCACCAGCGTGCATGTCGTGCAACAATCGCTACGTTATCGCCACAATCGACGATCTCGAAAAGAACTGCCGAGGGGTCTTTGTCCATGACCTTAAAGATAATCGAGGGTATGTACTTGAGTGCTTCGGACAAGTACCCGCGGCCGACTGGCGTAGGGCACGTGTTTACCCCTTCGTCCTGCCCGACGGCCACGACGGAGTCGTCATAGTATGCTGCCAGAGAAAGTACTGTTTTTGGGACATTAGCGAGAGAAAGCTTATCAAAGAATTCAGCTACCCGGACGACGGCCCCGCACAATTCGAGCAGAACATGTGCATGGCAGGCGAGGGGATTTTTTTTCTGCGATGCGATAACAGAGAAAAATTCGTACTTTTTGACCCACTCATGGGCACGGTGATACCTGCACCGCCGTGTGTTCTTGCTCAATGTCCCAGCACCCAAGTACCCCATTTTGTCACATGGGGACGTGGCAAGCGGATATTTTCAGGAGCTTCAGGATGCTCCACGATTTGTATACGAACTTTGCATGACCCAAAGGTTGACGGTACACGAGAATGCTCGTCACGCCACTTTGCTTTGCCGTTCAACCACACAGTTCCTTACTACGCTGGTTCGGCTCGTCCCTATTTTATCGCACGACACAGGCCACCGATGTTGCACGACGAGGAACCTGCTGAATCACTTGTAAGCCTTGTGACGGGGGCTCTCCTCGTTACTCTTGCGCCACATGAGCACTGCCATTGCATCTCTCGCGACGGAGGTATCATCGCTGTGTGCCGAACCCAGGACAACGTCGTTTCCCTGCGCCGCGAATGCGTACTTGCAGCGATGAAAGATTATAAAGATGAACGACAAAAACGAGAGCGCAGCGTGAAATAATACGGGATCACCCCTGATCCTGCACCTTTTCAATTTTTGTTTACGTATACCGCGCAGCATTCATACAAGGCCTAGCTCAGCGTATCATCGATCGTATATGATCGGCCGATGCGCTGAGCTGCGCATGCTCGTGATCGTTGAGGGGCAACGCTATCGTCTTTTCAATACCACGTTCGCCAAGGACGACTGGCAGACTCAGATAGACGCCGAATTCATCGGACCAGCATGAGAGGGGCAGGACGCGTTTTTTATCAAAAATGATAGTTTCGCATATGTCAGCTACACACGCAGCGATTCCGTAGTATGTCGCTTCCTTACACGTTATGATGTCATAGACACGGTTCTTCGTTTCTTCCGTAAGATCATTGCACACTTTTTCGGTCATACCAGGGTACGAAACAACGGGGGCGCCACCGATGCTCGCGCATGACCACGCGGTGAACTGCGTGTCTCCGTGCTCGCCAAGCATAAACGCCTGAATTGACTGTTCCGAAACGCCGACCCTTTTGGCTAGAAGTCCGCGAAGACGTTGTGTATCGAGGAACGTTCCGGAACCAAAGAGCTGATTACGCGAAAACCCAGCGATTGTCTGAACATGATACGTTATGGCATCAACGGGATTGGTAATCATAATCACGATGGAGCTAACAGCAAGAGGTCCTATCAACTCCATGATCGATGTAACAATGTTTTTGTTGGCTTCAAGGAGTTCGCACCGGCTTTGCCCGGGTTTCTGACGACTCCCGGCAGCGACAACGATGATATCGGCACGTCCAACGTCGGCAAACGACCCCTGTCTCACGCACGACGTGCACGAAAATGGTATCGCATCAGCCAGATCAAGAACTTCGCCTCTGCAGCGCTCGTTATTGACGTCGACGAGAATGATTTCGGCGGCAATGTTCTTCCACATGATGGAGTATGCAGTTGCCGCACCAACCGCCCCCACCCCAACGATAGCTATTGTGGCATGTCTCACAGCACGCTCCCGAATAGATCTTTTTCGGCGTTTTACCTACAGGCAATCCTGCCATCGTCCTCCACAGCACCTTTTCATGACGCCTACGTGACGCACGGCGCCACGAGCCCACTCAAGAAAGTGTATCACGGCCTCAAATTCCAAAAGAAGTATTTAAAGAACAAGAGTTCGTGCGCCTGATCGTCATTTTTAAGTATGAAATTTCTTGAAAAAATCCACAAAAAGTTTACAATAACTAACGAAGTTCGAGCGCGGGCGGCCCGGGTGTCGCTGTGCGGTTTCAGTTGGAATTGTTGCGTCAATTGTAAGCTACGTTCAAAAGCCAGAGGGACTTTTCGTTATGCCAACGGTGAACCAGTTATGTCGTTTTGGAAGGTGCCGTGTGAAAGGCAAAACCAAGGGGCGTGCGCTCAAGGGGTGCCCCCAGGTCCGGGGTGTATGCACGCGTGTTTTTACAACGACGCCGAAAAAACCCAATTCCGCTCTCCGAAAAGTTGCACGTGTGAAGCTTTCGACCGGTATCGAAGTCACAGCATATATACCCGGGGAAGGCCACAACCTTCAGGAGCACTCGGTCGTACTCGTCCGCGGCGGTCGCGTTCCTGACCTTCCCGGTGTTGGTTATCACATAATCCGCGGAACGCTCGATTCTGCTGGGGTTGAGAACAGGAAACAGGGACGCTCTCTCTATGGGGCAAAGCGGCCAAAGGGCTCGTAAGGAACAGAGGAAAATATCATGCCAAGGCGCAAGCGTGAGGGTCTCACAGAAAGGGAGACGGGAGTCGATCCGGTGTACAAATCGGAGCTCGTTCAAAAATTTATCAATGTTGTCATGGAGCGTGGTAAAAAAAATATTGCCCGCACAATAATGTATGATGCCCTCACCGCGCTCGCTGATAAGTGCGGTGGTGATAAAGCGAAAGCTCTTGAACTTTTTGAGAGGTCTTTCGGGCAGGTTGTTCCCTCGGTCGAAGTCCACCCGCGTCGTGTTGGCGGTAGTGTCTATCAGGTGCCCGTCGAGGTTGCTTATAAGCGTGGACGCGCTCTGGCTATCCGTTGGATTATTGAAGCCGCTGCCAATCGTACCGATAAAACGATGGGGGCACGACTCGCGCGCGAACTCCTTGATGTTGCTGAAGGGCGTGGCAACGCCATCAAAAAAAAGTTGGACGTTTATAGAATGGCGGAGGCAAACCGTGCCTTTTCGCACTACGCATGGTAGCGGTGAAACATGGCTGAGGCATTAAGTCAGTACCGAAACATTGGAATCGCTGCTCATATCGACGCCGGAAAAACAACTGTGACCGAGCGCGTTCTTTTTTATACGGGAATCTCTCATAAAATTGGGGAAGTTCACGAAGGCGCGGCCATCATGGATTGGATGGAGCAAGAACGTGAGCGAGGTATAACGATTACATCGGCTGCAACGACGTGTTTTTGGAAAGGATGCCACGTCAACATCATCGACACCCCCGGGCACGTCGACTTCACTATTGAAGTCGGAAGATCGTTGCGCGTGCTTGACGGAGTTGTCGCGGTCTTTTGCGGTGTTGCTGGCGTGCAGCCTCAGTCAGAAACTGTCTGGCGTCAGGCAAACCGCTACAAAGTTCCGCGCATTGTTTTTGTCAACAAACTCGATCGTATCGGCGCCGATTTTCTTCGTGTCGTCAAGGACATCAATATCAAACTCGGTGCCAATGCCGTTGCCA
Source organism: uncultured bacterium (assembly GCA_963754845.1). Lineage (GTDB taxonomy): Bacteria > Babelota > Babeliae > Babelales > Vermiphilaceae > JAKASV01. The sequence goes on along the minus strand of CAVWHE010000004.1, from coordinate 97,759 downwards.
TGCAGCTTCAGGTTGGGTATTCAGATCAATTTACGTCCATCATCGACCTTTTGACCATGAAAATGGCGTCATTCGAAGGCGAGATGGGATCGATCATAAAGTGGTCTGATGTTCCCGCGCAGTACGTGAGTGAAGCAGAACTCATGAGGCACAAAATCATTGAGGCTGCCGCCGATTTCGATGATGACGTTGCTGAAAAATTTATCCATGAACGCGACATTTCTATCGAGGAAATTAAGAGAGGCCTCCGCAAAGGTGTCGTTTCGCGAAAATTGGTCCTTGCTTTCGGCGGGAGCGCCTTCAAAAACAAGGGCGTTCAGCTCATGCTCGATGGTGTCGTCGATTATCTTCCATCGCCCCTTGACGTTCCTGCTATTGAAGGTACCGATGTTAAGACCGGCAACGCAGTTGCTATTCCTCCAGACGTTAACGCTCCCTTTTGCGGTCTTATCTTCAAAATCATGACCGATCCGTTTGTTGGCGTTCTCAACTTCATTCGTGTGTACGCCGGTGAATTGAAGGGAGGCTCCTACGTGTACAACGTGCGAACGCGGAGCAAAGAACGTGTTGCACGTCTCGTTAAGATGCACGCTAATAAGCGCGAAGAAATAAGTGCAGTCCATGCCGGTGATATCGCCGCCATGGTGGGAGTTAAGGATTCAATAACCGGGGACACGTTGTGTTCTGATGAGCGTCTCGTTGCTCTCGAATCCATCGACATCCCCGAGCCCGTTATATCGGCCTCTGTTGAACCCAAGGACAAGACCGACTACGAAAAAATGGGCATCGCCCTCCGCAAGCTCATGCAGGAAGATCCATCTTTCCGTTATTCTTATAACGAAGAAACCGGTCAGACCGTCATATCGGGCATGGGCGAGCTCCACCTCGAAATCATCGTCGATCGTTTGCGCCGTGAACACAAAGTTGATGTTGTCCAGGGGAAACTTCAGGTTGCTTATCGCGAAACCATCCAGCGTCCGACGCGCGTACAAGGCAAATTCATCCGTCAAACAGGTGGTCGCGGTCAGTATGGGGACGTGTGGCTTGAACTCGAGCCGCTCGAGCGAGGCAAGGGTTACGTCTTCGAAGACAAAATCGTCGGTGGAACAGTTCCGCGTGAGTACATTCCCGCCGTTCAAAAGGGGCTTGATGAGGCGATCACCTCTGGTATTCTCGGCGGATTTCCTGTCGTTGATTTGAAAATTTCCCTCATTGACGGCTCGTATCACGAAGTAGACTCTTCGGAAATAGCATTCAAGATCGCCGCTTCCATGGCCTTCAAGGCCGGCATGGCGCAGGCTTCGCCTGTTCTTTTAGAACCAATCGTGGATGTCGAGGTTGAGACGCCCGAAGAACACATGGGCGACGTTATGGGAGATCTCAATTCTCGCCGTGGCAGGATCACGGGCATGGAAGATAAGGGAAACAACAAGAGTGTGCGAGCAGAGGTTCCTTTAGGGGACATGTTTGGCTATGCAACCGAATTGCGTTCAATGACAAAAGGACGTGCGAGTTACACGATGGAGTTTTTGTGTTATCGCGAGGTTCCTAAAAATGTGCAGACCGCGCTCCTCGAGAAAAAGTAAGCTGTTATTCAATGTATAGTGGTGTTGGGAGTATACGCAATGGCAAAAGGGATTTTTAAGCGCGAAAAGCCGCACGTAAACGTCGGAACGATTGGTCACGTCGACCATGGAAAGACGACGTTGACTTCCGCGATTACAGTGTATCTTGCCGAAAAGGGGCAAGCGGAAAAAAGGACGTTCGACTCCATCGATGCTGCACCTGAAGAAAAGGCTCGCGGGATCACCATCGCGACTGCTCACGTTGAGTATGAAACTAATAAGCGCCACTATGCGCACATCGATTGTCCAGGGCACGCCGACTACGTAAAAAACATGATCACGGGCGCCGCCCAAATGGATGGTGCCATCCTCGTTGTCTCGGCGGCAGATGGAGCCATGCCCCAAACACGTGAACACATTGTCCTGGCCAAGAACGTTAACGTTCCTGCGCTCGTGGTATTTCTCAACAAGGTCGACATGGTCGATGAGCCAGAGATGGTCGACATGGTTGAGGAGGAGGTCCGCGATCTTCTCAAAAAATACGATTTTCCTGGCGACAAAATTCCCTTCATTCGCGGCTCAGCTCTTAAGGCGATGGAGGGAGACAAGGGACCCCTCGGGGCGCAGGCAATCCAAAAGCTCCTCGATGCCCTTGACGAGTACATTCCTCAGCCTTTACGGCATCTCGATAAGCCGTTTCTTATGCCTGTCGAGGGTGTTTTTTCGATTTCCGGTCGTGGAACCGTTGCAACAGGTAGGATTGAAACGGGAAAAATTAAGGTTGGGCAAGAGGTCGAGGTTATCGGTTTCGGTGCTCACGCAAAAACCGTTGTTACCGGCGTTGAAATGTTCCGCAAGATTTTGGACGAAGGACAGGCGGGCGACAACGTTGGATTGCTCTTGCGCGGTATAAAGAAGGAAGAAATTGAACGTGGCATGGTTGTCGCGGCGCCGGGCTCGATAACGCCACATAAGAAATTCAGGTGCAAGGTTTACATTTTGTCGAAGGAAGAGGGCGGCCGTCACAGTCCCTTCTTCAACGGGTATCGACCGCAATTTTATTTTAGAACAACTGATGTTACCGGCATTGTGACACTTGATCCGGGACGTGAAATGGTTATGCCGGGCGATAATGTTGAGCTTACCGTTGAGCTTATATCGCCCATCGCGATGGATAAGGATTTGCGTTTTGCGATTCGCGAGGGTGGTCGCACCGTCGGTTCGGGCATCGTGACACAAATTATAGAGTAATTAAGTAGGTAACCGGGTGCCCCATGAACAAGCAAAAGATTCGATTGACCCTCAAGTCGTACGATCACCAACTCCTCGATAAGGCGGTGAAGCTTATAGTTTCAACGGTAAAAAGAACGGGCTCCCTTCTTGTCGGTCCCGTTCCGCTTCCCAATAAGCGACGCTGCTTTACCGTGCTTCGTTCGCCACACGTTGATAAGAAATCACGCGAACAGTTTGAGTTAACAACACATCGGCGCGTTCTCGACATCGTCGCTCCATCGGATCAGACCATGGATGCCCTCATGAAGTTGAATATATCTTCTGGCGTTGACGTCGAAATAAAGTAGTGGGGGAGGTTATACGATGATGACGGGATTTTGGGGTAAAAAGATCGGAATGACGCAGCTGTTTGTTGATGGCTTGATGGTGCCCGTCACCGCTATCGATGCGACCAATTGGTTTGTAGTTGGCATACGGACCCTCGCACGCGACGGTCACGATGCCATTCAAATCGGACGTCTTCGTGCTCGCCACTGCGGCAAACCCTTTTTGCACGATTGGCTCAAACACGTCAAAAGACATTTCGAACTCGTTCGCGAAGTAAATGTAGAGGGCGATGTGGCAGGCTTCTCGCTTGAGCAAGCCGTCAACGTTTTCGGTTTTTTCGAGCCAGGACACACGGTAAACGTCTCCGGGACAACCAAGGGATGTGGTTTCGCCGGCGTTGTAAGACGCCACCGTTTCAATGGACCCCCAGGAAGTCACGGTTCCAATATGGGAAAAAGACCGGGGGCTATGAGTTTTATGAGACGGCAGGGACGCATCATTAAGGGCAAACGACTCCCTGGCCATATGGGCGATAAGTGGCGCATGGCCCGCAATCTTGAAATAATGCACGTAGAACCTGAGGCGGGGCTTCTGCTCGTCAAGGGTTGTGTGCCCGGCAAGTCAGGATCCTTTGTGAGAGTTCTCAAGGCATAGGAGCGCAATAAACGGTATGGCTACACTACAGGAAAAAAACGGCAGCCCTGTCAAAATCGTCTCGATGGACGATCTTGGCCTTGCCGGCTCCTCCAAAAGGGAGATCGCCGACGAATCATTTTCTATGGTCGTGCGAGCTCTCCGACAGAACTGGCGGCAGGGTACGGTTGCATGTAAGGAGCGGTCTGATCTGGTTTCAAGGTCGAATAAAAAACCGTGGAAGCAAAAAGGGACTGGCCGCGCACGTGCCGGTTCGCCACGGTCGCCATTGTGGCGCGGCGGCGGTGTCTCATTCGGTCCCCATGCACGCGTACGGACGCTCAAAGTTCCTGCGCAGCTCAAGAGAAGCGTTTGCAACAATCTTCTTTTTGATTTCGTTGCCAGCAAAAAAGTTGTGTGCTTCGACTGTGAGCCGGTAACTGACACGCCACGTACAGCAGCGGTGTATACACTTTTGAAGAACGCATCTCTTGACGGCAAAAAAATCGCCATTTTTCTGTCCGTGCATGATGCGCTCCTGCGAGCTTCGTGTGGTAATATACGCGGCGTTCGTATTTTGTCCTTTGATGAACTCAATGCGTATGCCCTGGCTGACAATGATTACTGGGTCTTTTTTTCCAAGGACTTCGATCGCTTTAAGGAGATGACTGCGCAATGGATTTGAGTATTTACGACGTCATCAAGGGGCCGATCGTTACGAGTAAAGCAATGAGGCTCAATCAGAAGTTCAACAAGCTCGTGCTCCGCGTGCACCCTCATGCGAACAAGCCCATGGTGGCCGAGGCCCTTGAGACTCTCTTTGGCGTCAAAGTCGATAATGTATGCATAATTGTTCGCAAGGGCAAACTGCGTCGCCTGCGACGTGGTCGTCAAGTGACGCAGGGTCCCACAACCAAGAAAGCGATTGTGACCCTCGTTGCTGGACAAAGACTCAATCTTTTCGATCAGGCCGGCAAAGAACTGGCGGCTCCCGAAAAGGTGCCCACAACTGACGAGAGTTAAAACCGGCTTAGGAATGTGCAATGGCAATAATAGGCAGAAAACCACGAAATTCGTCGCTGAGGTCCCAGAGTTATGTGGACACGAGCGATATAACGCGTGATAAACCCGAACGTTCGCTAACGGTTAATTTGAGACGCAAGGGTGGCCGCAACTCGTACGGTCGCATAACGGTGCGTCACAGGGGCGGCGGTGCACTGCGCAAGTATCGGCTTATCGATTACAAACGTTCTGTGCGCGATATTCCGGGTCGCGTTACGTCTGTTGAATATGATCCCAACCGCAATGTCCGCATTGGCCTCGTTGTTTTTGCAAACGGTGCCAGGCAGTACAATATACTCCCGGAAGGACTCAAAGTTGGTTCGGCGATCATGGCCGGCAAGGAGGCCGAGATAAGGGTTGGTAACTCGCTGCCAATTTCTGCCATTCCCGTTGGCTTCACCCTCTGTAACGTCGAGGTCACTCCCGGTTCTGGTGGCAAATTTGCTCGAAGTGCAGGCATGTCCGTCCAGCTCATGGCCAAGGATGAGTCGCATGCAACACTCAAAATGCCATCAGGTGAAATTCGTATGGTGCCCCTCGGATGCTGGGCTACCGTTGGCACACTCGGAAATGCCGATTACAAAAACATCACGTGGGGCAAAGCTGGCCGTACACGTTTTCGTGGCATCCGTCCGTCGGTGCGAGGCATGGCAATGAATCCCGTTGATCACCCTCACGGTGGCGGGGAAGGCCGTTCAAAATCTGGTTCGCACCCTATGACACCGTGGGGCAAGGGATGCAAGGGTACGAAAACGCGTGTACGTAAAAGTCCCCTCATTTTGAAAAGGCGTAACGGCAAATGATACATGATTCTCACGTAAATAAAGAGTAACTATGGCACGATCGGCTAAAAAGGGCCCCTATGTGCAACCTTCGCTCCAGAGCAAGATCGAGAAGGTTCGGGCCAGTGGCAAAAAAGAAGTTATTAAGACGTGGTCGCGCAGGAGTATGATTACTCCTGAATTTGTTGGATTGACGCTGGCCGTTCATAACGGTAAAAAATTTATCTCCGTCTTTGTATCGGAGAATATGGTCGGCCATTATGTAGGTGAATTTGCACCAACACGGACATTTAGGCTCCACAGCGGACAAAGGAAGGCCGGTGTTGAGCAGGCCTCGTGAGGATAACGCTTGCTTCCGGGTGGTTTTTTGATAGACTGTAAAATTAATAGCAAATATTACTTAGTGTATATGAGGTTTTCTCCATGCGATTTGTAGCCAAGGCGAAGTACGTGCGCCTTTCGCCCTACAAGCTGCGGCCGCTCGCGAATGCAATTCGTGGCAAAAGCGCTGCGTACGCTCTCGACGTTCTTAAGGTGGCAGCCCTCAAGCGTGCTGTTCCTCTCCGTAAGATGGTTGAGTCAGCCCTGGCCAACGCACGATACCTTGCTAACGTTGATGCGGCCGACCTTGTGGTGAAAGACTTGAGGATAGATCAGGGACCGATACTCCGCTATTTCAAGCCCGGTTCGATGGGGCGTTCGACGATACAAAGAAAGCGGCTTAGTCACCTGTGTGTTGTCTTGGAAAAAGTTGCGGAATAGTGAGGTCAACGTGGGTCAAAAGGTTAATCCTATCGGTTTTCGCCTGGGAACGTCCAGAGATTGGGACTCGAGTTGGTTTGCTCGAAAGTCCTACGGACGCGAGGTTCTCGAAGATATTGCGATTCGTTCGTACCTTGAATCGGTACTCGAGGATGCTGAGGTTTCGCGCATCAGAATCGAAAAGGCCGGTGACAGCATCAACGTCATTCTTCGCGCCGGAAGGCCCGGCGTTATCATAGGAAGGCGTGGTCAAGAAGTTGATTCGCTGCGCGCCGAGCTCATGCGACGTCTGGGCAAGAGAAATATTGAAATTACCGTACAGGAAGTTAAATCTCCTGAACTTGACGCAGTTCTCGTTGCCAAAAATATTGCTGCGCAGCTTGTCAAACGTGTTAGTTACAAGAAAGCCATGAAGCGCGCAGCTGATTCCATGATGCGCGCAGGGGCTCGCGGCGGAAAAATTTGTTGCGCAGGGCGTCTTCAGGGTGCCGAGATAGCACGTGATGAGTGGGTCATCGTCGGTTCCGTTCCTCTTCACACCCTGCGCGCCGACGTCGACTGGGCTCTTGCTGAGGCGCGGACAACGTACGGCGTCATTGGGGTTCAGGTGTGGATTTGCAGGGGTGATGCCCGAAGAATCTAGGCGCCTTAGCAGTCACAAAGGGTAAGCCATGTTAATGCCAAAGAAGACAAAGTACAGGAAGGTACAGAAGGGGAAGATGCGCGGCCTTTCCAAGGGCGCCCGTACAGTGTTGTTCGGGGAGTTTGGCTTGCAAGCGCAGGAACCTTCGCGCATGACGGCTCAGCAAATCGAAGCACTCCGTGTAACTCTTTCACGCAATCTCAAGAAAGAAGGGGCGTTTTTCCTTCGAACGTTCCCAGACAAGCCTGTCACGAACAAGCCTGCCGAAACGCGTATGGGTAAAGGTAAGGGCGCCGTCGAAGAGTGGGTCGCTGTTGTCAAACGCGGTCGCGTCATTTGTGAGGTCGTTGGCATCGAGGAAACCATTGCACGGAGCCTTCTAAAATTGGCCGCCTACAAACTCCCCATGAAGACACGCTTCGTCAAGCGCGGTCATGAGGTCATAGTTTAATACGGCGTGTCCGCATGAGGTTTTTAGATGAAAGTTAGCAAACTTAACGAAGAACTCCGAGCTGAAGGCGCCGAAGCGCTTCATGAGAGACTTGCCGGCGAACGCGGTCAGCTTTTCCGCCTCAGGATCAGCGCTATGACCGCGCACGTCAAGGATTATTCACAGTTCAAAAAGGGTCGCCGCACGATAGCCCGGATGCTGACACATTTGCGGGAAAAGGACTTTTCGGAAGGGCTCGACTAAGGGGATTTTATGGCGGATGGCAAAGAGCACGAGTTGCAAGGGCATTCTGACGGGGATCGTGGTCTCCGACAAGATGCACAAGACAGCCGTCGTTGAAGTTGAAAGGGTTTTCAGGCACCCCTTATTCATCAAGACGGTTCGCACAAAGAAAAGATACAAGGTCCACGATGAGCACGGGCGTGCGAAGGTAGGCGATGTTGTTACCTTTCGCCTCGGCCGCCCTGTTTCCAAGACGAAGTACATGCACCTTGAAAGTATTGTTGGTTCCGCTGAGGTTCGCTCCACTGGCACCGACAAGGGTGGTGAGTTGACATGATTCAGAAGGGAACTCGTCTGGGTGCTGCCGACAATTCGGGAGCCCGGTCACTTGAGTGCTTTCACATCATCGGTAGCACCGGCAAGCGCTACGCTTATCTCGGCGATACCGTGATATGTTCTGTCAAGAATGCCATTCCCGGTGGAGCCGTGAAGAAGGGCGACATAGTTACGGCCGTCGTTGTACGCACGAGAAAAGAATTTCGGCGTGGTGATGGCAGTTACATTCGTTTCGGCGACAATGCTGCCGTTATCATAAAAGGTGGTGATAAGGACGATGCCATTGAGCCAGTCGCCACACGTATTTTTGGTCCTATTGCGCGCGAAATAAAAGACCGGGGCTATGCGCGTATCGTATCCCTTGCGCCGGAGGTTCTGTGAGGTATATGGCATGCAGCGTATAAAAAAAGGCGACACGGTTGTCGTCATCTCGGGCAAGGACGTTGGTAGGAGGAGCACGGTGCTCCATGTTTACCCGCACGATCGCAGGGCGGTTGTTGAAGGCGTTTCTATGATGACGCGCCACCGCAAATCACGACGACGCGGAGAACAAGGCACCATCGAGCGCAAGGAAGCCTTTATACTGCTTGACAAGCTCATGCCTGTATGTGGCGCGTGCAAAAATCCTTGCAGAGTTAACAGTAAAGTTTTGAATAGTGGCGAACGAGTTCGCCTGTGTAACAAGTGCAAGGAAGTATTTTGAGACGAGAGGCGCAGGCCATGAGAAAGGCTCGGCTTGAGGAATTGTACGAAACGACAATTAGGCCCCAGCTTCAGCGGGAACTTGCGTTGAAAAATCCCATGGAGGTGCCGAAGATTTCGAAGGTCGTTCTCAATGTTGGGGTCAAGGATGCAGTCGCCGATAGCAAGGCGGTGCAGGCGGTTGTTGAGACGCTCACCAAGGTTTCCGGTCAGGTTGCTGTTAAAACGACTGCAAAGAAGTCGATAGCCGGCTTCAAGCTTCGTGAGGGCATGCCGATAGGGGTGAAGGTGACGTTGCGTCGGCGGCGCATGTTTGAGTTTCTTGACAGACTCATCAATCTTGCGTTGCCCAAGGTGCGTGACTTTCAGGGCGTTCCATCAAAGTTTGACGGGCGCGGCAATTACAACCTTGGCATCAAGGAGTGGATAATCTTTCCCGAGGTCGATTACGACGTTGGCAGCAAGATTCACGGCCTCAACGTCACAATCAACACGACCGCACGTACCGATGCACATGGCGTGGCGCTCCTCAAGCACTTTGGCGTTCCATTCCGCAAAAAATCATAGGACTGGTCGGTTATGACAAGAAAAGCCCTCATGGAAAAATCTCAGAGGTCACCCAAGTTCCCCGTGCAGCAGAGAAATCGTTGCCGGCTGTGTGGCAGACCGCGTGGTTATATGCGCTTTTTTATGATGTGTCGTCTTTGTTTTAGGAAGCACGCGTTGTTAGGTGTTCTGCCCGGCGTTAAGAAGACGAGCTGGTAAGTAAATTTTTTGCTGTTCAAGAGGTATGCGAATGTCAACCGATACGATTGGCGATTTTCTTACGATTATTCGGAATGGGATTGCCCGGGCGAAGCCCTCTGTCCTAACCCCTTACTCTCGCATGAAAGAAGCGATTGTGGAGGTTTTGAAAGCTGAAGGGTTTATTCGCGACTATGGCGTTGTTGACCACGACCCCGTTAAGAAATCTCTCAAAATTTATCTCAAATATGCCGGCGGCGAGTCGGTCATTCACGAATTGACACGCGTAAGCACACCGGGGTGTCGCCGTTATGCGCAAATTCGTACGCGGCGCGGCCATCACAGGATCCGCCCCGTTATCGGTGGCCTTGGTGCCTCTATCTTAACCACGAGCCGTGGAGTTATGACCCACAAAAAGGCGCGTGAAGTGGGGGTTGGTGGCGAAGTTATTTGTACAGTGTGGTGAGGGCAATGCTGTGTCGAAGATAGGAAGAAAACCGATCGAACTTGGCAGTGTCCGCGTGGACGTTCAGGGGCGGAACGTCAATTACACGGGAGGCATGGCCTCTGGTGTTTATAAAATGCCAAATTTTATCGACGTAAGCGTTGAAAAAGGGTTTTTGAAGCTTAGTGTGCCCGAAGGTCAACGCGATCGTGATAACAACCGCCTCTGGGGACTTCACCGCGCGCTCTTGGCCAACGCTCTTCAGGGAGCCGGTGTCGGTTTTGTCAAACAAATCCAGATCAATGGACTGGGTTTTAAGGCTGCTCTTTCCGGCAGCAAGGTCGTATTCACCATCGGGTATACGCACAAAATTGATGTCATGCTCCCCAAGGGTGTAACACTCGAAGTCGACAAAACTGGGCAGCTCTTGACATTTAAATCAGCCAACAGAGAGCTTCTGGGCGAGGTTTGCGATCATGTTAGGTCGTTGCGCCCTCCAGAGCCTTACAAGGGTACCGGCATCAAGTATAAAACTGAAGTTATCGTGCGCAAGGCCGGCAAGACAAAGGCCTCAGCGTCGTGACGATGATGTGAGGAAAACGTGAGCGTAGAGAGAAAAATTAAACAAAGAACGCTACGCAGGGTTCTGAGAACGAGAAAGAATATAACAAGCGAGCGGCGGCTGCCGCGTGTGGCGGTATTCCGTAGCCTTAAGCACATTTATGCTCAGGTTATCGATGATAGCGCACACAGAACGCTAGCTGCGTGCTGTTCATCGGAGCTCAAGGACGCTACCGGCGACAAAAAGAGCGTCGCGCGTGCGGTTGGTTTGGCCTTGGCCGATCGAGCACAAAAGATCGGCGTTACCGAGGTGGTTTTTGACCGCGGTGGCTATTTGTACCATGGGCGTGTGCGGTCATTGGCAGATGGGTTGCGTGAGGGCGGACTAAAAGTTTGATGGTTGGTCAGGGTTTAGGATTGGGCAATGCCGGACAATAATGTTAAGAAAAATAGTGCGCGTTTCGGTGATTTCGTCGATGTTGTCGTTAACGTCAATCGTGTAACCAAGGTTACGAAAGGTGGCAAGCGTTTTTCGTTTGCAGCCTTTGTCGTTTCCGGGGACAAAAAGGGACGCGTCGGCATTGCGCTTGGCAAAAGTCGTGAGGTATCGACGGCTATAGCTAAGGCGACGCGGTCAGCGCGGAAGAATATGTTTCCCGTCGCCCTGAGGGGAACGACGATTCCCTATGGCGTCGAAGGTCGTCACGGTGCAAGTCACGTTGTGCTGCGTTCGGCATCCAAGGGAACCGGCGTCATAGCCGGCGGACCTGTGAGGGCCGTCATGGAAGCTCTCGGTATTAAAGATATACTCACAAAGTCCTTGCGATCAGCCAATAGGCAAAACGTCGTTAAGGCAGCGCTCAACGCGCTCGCCAAATTACGTACTGCGCAAGACCTGGCGAGGCAAAAGAACGGAAACGCCCCCCGCGAAGTGGCACCTCAGGAAGAACAGACAAAGGATGCATAGAAATGTTTCGTCTAGAGAGAGTTAAGCGACTTGTCAAGAAACGCAAGACCATTGGGCGCGGTGGTGAGCGCGGCGGCACGTCGGGCCGCGGCGGCAAGGGACAAACTGCGCGCTCAGGCGGCAATACACGCATCGGATTTGAGGGCGGGCAGATGCCCTTGTTTCGTCGTATACCACGGCGAGGCTTCAACAACGCCCAGTTTAAGCGCACTTACGCGGTCGTCAACCTTGAACGTATTGATGCCACCTTCGCCGATGGCGCCACGGTAACACGGCAGGATCTCATAAGCAAGGGTCTCGTAAAGTCTCGACGGGGTTTGGCGGGAACGTGCACCACGCGCATCAAGATTTTAGGCTCGGGAACACTTACCAAGCGTCTCACCGTGAGCGCTCATGCGTTTAGCGAATCGGCCAAACAGGCAATCGTACGTGCCGGCGGACAAGCGCACGTAGAGGAGGTTTGAAGCCGTGGTCCTCTTGAAAAATTTTGCCAATATCTTTGTTATTCCCGAGCTCAAGAAGAAAGTTCTCTTCACGCTCGGTGTTCTTGTCGTGTACCGGCTGGGAAACCACATTCCTGCGTCGGGAGTTAATATAGAGGCGTTGAATCAGCTCATAGGACAAGCACGGGGTCTTGGCGGTCTTTTTTCTTATTTGGATGTTTTTTCTGGCGGCAACCTCAGTCAGTGTGCCATATTTTCACTCGGGGTCACGCCTTATATCACCGCATCGATCATGATGCAAATACTTGGTATGACCATTCCCTCGCTTGAACAACTGCTCAAGGAGGGAGATTATGGCCGTAGGATTATCAATCAGTACACGCGGTACCTTGCTCTTGGCATAGCATTTTTTTATAGTTCCACTATAGCGGTGTGGCTCGAGCGCAGCGGCCTCGCTCTTACTCCTGGCTGGGGATTTCGCCTGAGTTTCATCTTTACTTTGACTGTGTGCTCCATGTTCGTCATGTGGCTCGGTGAACAAATATCGCTCTTCGGCATCGGCAATGGCAGCTCGATGATCATTTTTGCCGGTATTGTTGCGCGTCTTCCGATTGAGATAAATCGGCTGTGGTACCAAGTTTCGCAGGGGTTTGTCGAGTGGTGGGCAGCAGCGATTGTGCTCATTCTCTTCGTTGTCATTACCGGTGCCATCGTGTACCTTGAGCGCGGTGAAAGAAAGATTCCCGTGCAGTATGCACGGCGTGTCATCGGTCAACGCGTGTACGGAGGTCAGAGCACATATATACCTTTTAAAATAAACACACCCGGTGTTATGCCCGTCATTTTTGCCAACGCTCTTATAAACTTCCCTCGTATGGTTGCAGCGTCGCTGGCGACGCGGTTGGCACTCTTTGCATGGCTTAACAGTGTGCTTGAATACACGAGTATAACGGCCATGGTACTCGACTTTTTTCTTATCATCTTTTTCTCGTTCTTTTACACGGCACTTGTTTTCAATCCCGAGGAGCTTGCCGACAACATAAAAAAGAGCGGCGGCTACGTCCCGGGAATCAGGCCCGGCAAAAAGACTGCCGAGTTTTTTAACTACATTTTGACACGTATAGGTCTTGTTGGCGCCGTATATCTGGCACTTCTTGCCGTTGCCCCCACGCTCGTTGTACTCGTACTTAACGTAAGGTTCTTCTCGCTGAGCGGAACGAGCATGCTCATCATGGTTGGCGTCGGTCTTGAAACAGCCGCGCAGATCGAGTCGTACCTCATCGAACACCGATATGAAGGATTTTTGAGTTCAGGACACATCCGCGGGAGGGCGAGTCGGTGAAGGACTCCAAAACCATTTACATCTTTATAGGACCCCCGGGATCAGGCAAGGGAACCCTTGCCCAAGAATGTGTCAAGCAACTGGGATTCGCTACTTTGTCGACAGGCGCCCTGTGCCGCGAACATATCAGTCAGCAAACGGAGATAGGCAAGAACATAGACTTTATCATTAAGTCTGGTAAACTCATTTCGGACTCGCTCGTTACCGCCATGGTCGATGATTGGCTCGCTCGCCATGTTGGTGGTTATGGTGCTCTTGTTATCGACGGTTATCCCAGAACGGACCGGCAAGTACGTGATTTTGTTAACCTTGTGCGTGCAAAATATGCTGGTGCTGTTGTCCGTATTGTGAAGTTTGACATCAGCGACGAAGCCGTCGTTGCGCGCCTCTCACGTCGTCTCGTATGCCAGGGGTGCCAGGCAATTTACTCAACAGCTCCTGCGACTGAATGTGCTCCTAAGAAAACTGGGTTCTGCGACGTATGCGGCAAGATGCTTGTCCAGAGGACTGATGATACACCCGAGGTGATAAAGAATCGCCTCGCGATCTACCATGAGCACGATCCATCACCGGTGTTTGTCGAGCTCGGCTATCTTGTTGAGACCATCGACGCCGACCGCCGGCTCGAGGAGGTCTTTGATGATTTTAGGCGGCTCGTTGTGCATGGCTCAACGCGATGATACCGATCAAGAGCGATTCAGAATGTGCTAAAATAAAGACTGCCGGTCTTCTTTTGGCCGGTGTTTTTGATGAGGTTCATCCGCAGGTAAGAGCCGGGGTTTCCACGTTAGCACTCGATACCGCTGTGGAGCGTATGTTGAGCGTGCGGGGGCTTGTTGCCGCCAGCAAGGGGTACAAGGGATATCGCCATGCGACGTGCATTTCGATCAATGACGAGGTTGTTCACGGCGTGCCTTCTTCCCGAAGGACCTTAAAGGACGGCGACCTTGTCAAGATCGACGTGTGCGCTTCATATGAAGGATTTTTTGCCGACATGGCGCGCTCGTTCATTATCGGAGGTGATACGCGAGGGGCACAACGTCTTGTCGAGGCAACGTCGAGAGCTCTTGATGACGGGATTGCCTGCGCAACCGTTGGTGCGCGGTTATCCAATATTTCCGCGGCGGTTCAACGCAGGGTGCAGGGATATGGTTTTGATGTTGTCCGTGATTTTGCTGGACACGGTGTTGGAAAGGCGATGCACGAGGAGCCTGAGATTTTAAATTACGGGGTTCCCGGCCATGGTCCTATGCTTGCTGCCGGGATGGTTTTTGCCATCGAACCTATGGTTACAAAAGGAAATTATCGGGTTTTCGTTGCTTCCGATGGATGGACGGTCAAGACGGTCGACGGGAGCCTCGCTGCTCACGTAGAAGATACGGTCATCGTCATAAACGACGGGCCAGTTGTTGTAACCCGACCCGCGCCTGGGTCGGGGATGGGGTGACATGAGAACAAGGGTTCATAAACAGAAAGAGGAGGTCATTCGTGTTGATGGCGTTGTCACGGAGACTCTGCCCAACGCGATGTTTCGTGTGAAAATCGAGGGAGGCCACGAAGTGCTCGGTCACGTATCAGGGAAGATGCGTATGCACTACATAAAAATTCTTCCCGGCGACAAGGTTGCCCTGGAACTTTCCCCCTATGATTTGACACGAGGAAGGATTGTGCTGCGGTATAAAAGTTAATATCATGGCCACGACTGGAGTAATTTCGAACGATGAAGGTTAGAACCTCTGTGAAAAAAATGTGCGCTTATTGCCATATTATCAGGCGCAAGGGCGTCGTTCGTGTTTTCTGCGAACGTGACGTGCGGCATAAACAGCGCCAGGGATAATGTTAAGGGAACGGCAAGAGGAAGACGAAGGATATGGCTCGAATAGAAGGTGTCAATTTACCAGCGAACAAGCGCATTGAGTACGGGCTGACGTATCTTTTTGGCATCGGTCTTAAAACATCTCAGGATATTTTGCGCAAGCTCGGCATCAATTTTGATACGCGCGCGAAGAACCTCTCCGACGCCGAAATCGCGGCGATTCAAAAGGAAGTTTCTGCCAATTACGTAAGCGAGGGAGAACTCCGCAAGACTGTCACCCTCAACATCAAAAGACTGCAGGAAATTGGATGTTACCGCGGGCTGAGACACAAGCGCGGCCTGCCTGTTCATGGGCAGCGAACGCGAACGAACGCGCGAACGCGCAAGGGTCCGCGGCGTGCAGGGTGCGCAATTGCCTTGAAGCGTAAGGTAACCAAGAAGTAATGTTTAGACACAGTGACCTCCAAGTATAGAGCAAGGGTACGATGGCATACAAAAAGAAATCAAAAAAACACAAGGGCCACATCGATTCGGCAATTGCCCACGTTAAGTCTTCGTTTAACAACACACTCGTTTCGATTTCGACTGTGTCTGGTGACGTCCTCCTGGCTGGCAGTGCTGGTAAGCTCGGATTTAAAGGCTCCCGCAAGGGAACGCCGTTTGCTGCATCGCAGGTCGGTGCTAATCTCGCGCGTGAGATGGGTTCTCTGGGCATAAGGAACGTAGAAGTCAACCTTTCAGGCCCCGGTTCTGGAAGAGATTCTGTTGTGCGTGCCTTTCAATCGTCGGGGCTCAACATTTCTGTGCTGCGTGACGTGACACCGCTGCCGCATAACGGCTGTCGTCCACCCAAGAAGCGTAGAGTGTAAAAGTGCGCAGCGTTTATGCGAGGAACATCGATGAATGATAGGTATAAGAGCACGACAGACAAAAAATCGACACCTGCGTTTGGGCAGCCTTCGAAGCACCAGCGAAAAATGACCGAGTACGGTCGTCAGCTCGCTGAAAAACAAAAAGTTCGCGATATGTACGGCATGCGCGAACGACAGTTCAAACGCTTTTTTAGGGTTGCACAAAAAAGTCGCGAGGGCATCACGGGGGAACTTCTTTTAAGTCTCCTCGAGCGAAGACTCGACAACGTTGTTTATCGGCTCAAACTTGCGACAACACGTGCGCAAGCGCGGCAGATTATCGTCCACGGACACGTTCTAGTCAACGGTAGGAAGACGTATTCGCCATCGTGTCTCGTTGAGGTCAACGATAAAATTTCCCTCGCTGAAAATGTTTTTAATAAAGCGATTTTTTTGGAGCAGGTTATCGAAAAGCGCCTCAAAATGGGCGTCAAAGTTCCCGAGTGGCTCGAGTTAAACAAGCAGGAACATCGAGGACAGGTTCTGCGTTTACCCGCCAGGGCCGATGTTCAAGTGCCGTTGGAAGAACACTTGATTATTGAGTTGTATTCTAAATAATAGAACTCTTGAGCGTTTTGATAAAACAGCGCGTGTGGGGTTATTTGGGAGCTTCTATGGACAAAAAGGAATTTCAGCCTTTGACTGTCCCGCGGATTACGTGGGATTCTGCATCTTTAAGCCCATCTTTTGGAGAATTTATCGCTCATCCGTTGGAACCGGGCTTCGGCATGACTTTTGGCACCGCGCTGAGGCGTGTTCTTCTGGGCGGTGTAGAAGGTTCTGCGGTAACTTCGATCATCATCAAGGGAGTTAACAACGAGTTTTCCTCCATTCCCGGTGTACTCGAAGACACGATGCAGGTTGTTCTCAACATCAAGCAGATCATCATCAAAAACAAAGAAGGCCGCTCTGGAACAATGCATCTCAAAGTTAAAGGACAGGCGGTTGCGCGCGTCGCTGACATAAAGGCTGATTCGCACCTCGAGCTCATCAATCACGAGCATATCCTCGCACATGTTTCAACTGACGGCGAACTTGACATAGAATTTTCCGTCGAGCCAGGAAGAGGGTACCGTCCTGCCCAATGGCCAAGCGATAGGTCTCTTCAACCAGATGGTCGCATCTACCTTGATGCCATGTTCTCTCCCATCAGGAAGGTGACGTTCAGCGTTGAAAAGACGCGCATTGGGGGCCAAATTGACTACGACAAACTCATTTGTCGTGTTCACACCGACGGATCCGAAACGCCCGTTGATCTCTTGCATTATTGCGTTTCAGTTTTGAGAACGCAGCTTGAACATTTTTTGGCAAAACCAGAAATTCCTTTTAATGACATAGCAACCATCTCCGAACACCTTCCCGAAGAACCTGCTGCCAATGTCGACAAAAACAGCGCACGGGGAGTTCCCGTCGATTTGCTCCTCAAGCCCATTGACGAACTTGAGCTCTCGGTACGTGCCCACAACTGCCTCGTTAACGCTGGTATTAAGAGAATCGTTGATCTTGTCAATCTTTCGGAAGACGATATTCTTAGCATCAAGAACTTCGGTCGCAAGTCCCTGAGTGAGGTCAAGGAGGGCATACGCGGTTTTGGTTTGTCGCTCAATATGGGCGTCAAGAAGGATGATTTGGAAAAGGCGCTTGAAGGCCAGAAGCCTGAGGATGAGCAATAGCAGGTGAGGAACCATGAGACATCAAAGTGGTAGGAAAAAGCTCAATCTAAAACCCGCACACAAGCGGTCTATGATGCGTAACCAGGCCATGGGACTTATCGAGTACGGTCACGTGGTGTCAACGAAGGCTGCGATTAAGGAGCTGCGCAGATTTGTCGAAAAAGTTGTCACAGCCGCGCGCGAGGGCAATACATTCAATGTCCGTCGTCGTGTCAGTCGGTACTTGCCCTACAAGACATCGACCGTCATTAAGCTTGTCAAGGAGATTGCTCCGCGCTACGTCAGCCGCCCGGGTGGTTACACGCGGATCATTCCCCTGGGAAGGCGTGTGAGCGATACGGCCGAGCTCGCGCGGATCGAGTGGGTCTAAACCGTCGGTTAATCGCGCATTTTATGGTTTTTGGTGAGTTCTTAATCGGAAGAGAAGGTTTTTTCATGAAAAGGTTCGTTATGTGTGGCGTTATCTGTGCTTTTTTGGCGTCTCTTGCGCTCCTTGCCTCAAAAGACGCCAAATCGGACGTGAAGGACACAAGGGATGCCAAGGGTATCGTTGTCAAGCCGTCGATCGCGGTTGTCTCCGGCCGCGTGGGCTATGTAAGTTCTGCATCGGTTGTCAACGACTCGAAAATTGGCAAGCAAATAAAGGGCGAGCTCGGCAACAAACTTGAAGATTCAAACAAGGAAGTTCAGGCGCGCGAGCAAGAGGTCAGCAAAACACTCGCTGCTTACAAAACAAAAGAATCGACTCTTACTGATTCTGCTCGTGAGGGCGAACAAGCGAAGCTCATGAGAATGCGGCGCGAACTCGATGCCATCGTGCAAGAGAAGGAAGAGGATTTCAAGAGACTCCAGCAAAAAGCAAATGATCGTCTCACCAAAGAAGCTCTTGAAACAGCTGCCGAACTCGCTCGGGCCGAGGGTCTTGATGCGGTTGTCGACATCGACTCGGGCAAGGCTTTGTATGTTGCTTCAGGCGCCAACCACACAAGCGCCTTCGTGGAGCTCATAAATAAACACTTTGACGCTGAAGAAGAGGCGAAGAAGAAGCAACACGAAAAACCCGTCGAAAAGCCTGCCGTAGCCAAAAAGGAAGCAGCAGCTAAGTAGTTTTATGTGCCGCCACCGAGGAGCATGGAGGGCGGGGGACAGAGCGTGGCCGCGGAACACGAACGTGAACTTATACGTGCCGTCGTTGGTCTGGGCAACCCTGGGCCAGCGTGTTACCACCATCGTCATTCGATAGGGTTTCGTGTTGTCGATGCCCTTGCGCAGCGATATGGTGCATGCTGGCATCCAGCAAAGGATGCTCTTGTGGCCGAGGTTTCCGTCGGCGGTGCAAACATCGTGCTCGTCAAGCCTATGACTATGATGAACGCATCCGGACGCATTGTTCCTCTTTTGTCTCGACGTGGAATAGGGCAGGCAGGTACGCTCGTTGTGCACGATGAGCTCGAGCTTGCCTTTGGTAAAGTCGCCTTCAAGGTCGGTGGGAGCGCGCGCGGACACAATGGCTTGCGGTCGCTCATAGCGGCGTTCGGGAGCGAGTTTGCACGTGTACGGTGTGGCATAGGCAGGCCCGATGACAAAGAATATGTCCCCGCGTATGTTTTACAAAATTTTTCCGAAACTCCCTCGGAGGTCGATGGTCTTGTTGAACGAGCCGTCACCCTCGTGGAAGAGTGTGTGATAAGAAGTTGCCATGAAATCCAAAATTGTCCGCCAGAGGTTCATTGATTTTTTTGTGAAACACGGGCATGTCAAAGTGCCGAGCTCGTCGCTCATTCCGGCAGATGACCCGACGCTCCTTTTTGCCAATGCTGGCATGAACCAATTTAAAGACGTTTTTTTAGGCAAGGAAAAGGGGACGTATTCGCGCGCCGTCACCGCGCAAAAATGTGTTCGAGCTGGTGGCAAACATAATGATCTTGAGAACGTTGGATTTACCAAGAGGCACCTGACATTCTTTGAAATGCTCGGAAATTTTTCATTTGGCGATTACTTCAAGCGTGAGGCTATCGCGTTCGCCTGGGAATTTCTCACCCATGACATCGGGTTACCCGCGGCTGATCTTTACATTTCCGTGTACGAGGGCGACATGGAAAGCTTCAAAATTTGGCACGAGGACATGGGAATCCCAGCGCACAAAATTTACGCTTTAGGCCAAAAGGACAACTTCTGGGCCATGGGAGATCTGGGGCCCTGTGGACCGTGCACCGAAATACACATTGACCGCGGTCCTCGATGGGGATGTCCGACGATTGAAAAATGCGGTCCTGCCTGCGATTGCGACCGATTTCTCGAAATTTGGAACCTCGTCTTCATGCAGTACGACAGGCAAAGTGACGGTACTCTCAAACCGCTTGCAAGAACGGGCGTCGACACAGGAATGGGACTTGAGCGCCTGTGCGCCATCCTTCAGGAAAAGGACTCAGTCTTTGATACTGATGTTTTCACGCCGGTCAGGCAGGCCATTGAGCGCGTAAGCGGCAGGACGTACGATAACGAGCCAGATAACATCAAGGCCGCGTTTCGCGTGCTCGAGGACCACATTCGATCGTCGTCGATGCTCATTGCTGACGGATGCGTCCCTTCGAATGAAGGACGAGGCTACGTTGTGCGTAAAATTGTGCGACGCGCCGCCCTCTTTGCCCGCAAGGTGTGTGACGCGCGCATCCTTCCGGAACTTTCAGCCGTCGTAGTGGCTGAGTTGGGCGATATTTACCCTGAACTTACTACGCACAAAGACCTCATTGAGCTTACGCTCGCCCAAGAGGTTGAAAAATTTGCTGACAATCTCGAGCGCGGCGAGCTTCTTCTTGAAAAGTGTTTTCAGCAATGCGGTGCGAGTAAGATGATCCCCGGGGCCGAGGTTTTCAGGCTCTATGATACGTACGGGTTCCCTGAGGAACTTGTCGTGCTCATGGCTCATGAACGCGGATTTAACGTCGATCGTGAAGGCTTCAAGCACGAGATGGAAAGGCAGCAAGAGCGCTCTGGCAAACCCTCACTTGATGCACTTGACTATTTTCAGGCGCCCCCTGCTCTCACGTGCGAATTTGTTGGCTACGACGCGCTATCCGTGACAACAACCATCGAAGCTCTCGTCGATGATAATGCAATCCTCCGCGAGAGCACGCCATGCGATGTGCACACGTGGGTTGTCACGAAGCAATCGCCATTTTTTGTTTTGGGAGGCGGACAAGCTCCCGACCGTGGCTGGTTCACTATCGGCGACGTTACGATCGACATTCTCGATGTACGTCTCTTAGGTGGCCTTGTCGCCGTCGCCGTACGTGCCCCTCGTGAACTTCACGTCGGCGACCCCGTCTGCCTTGCCGTTGCTGAACTTCACCGCGGCACCATCATGCGTAACCACACGGCATCTCACCTTGTACAAGCCGCGCTCATGGAGATCGTTGATAAAAACATCAAGCAAGCCGGATCGTACGTCGCTGCTGACTACTTGCGCTTTGATTTTTCGGGCAACGTTGCTATCACGCATGAACAGCTCAATGAAGTCGAACGTCGCGTTAACGAAAAAATCCAAGAAAACGTTAATGTTTGCATAGAATATCTACCGCTTGCCGAGGCAAAAAAGCGTGGAGCCCTGGCGTTCTTTGAGCAGAAATATACCTCCGACAACGTTCGCATCGTGAGTGTTCCGGGTTTTTCAGCCGAGTTGTGCTGCGGCACACACGTGCGCGCAACGGGCGACATTGGTGTGTGCAAAATTGTCGAGCTCAAAGCGATTTCAGCCGGCGTACGACGCATCGTTGCCGTGACGGGCATGGCGGCGTTTAAACTTTTTGAGGAAACTTTTGACGATTTCAGACGGCTGGGCACTGAATGCAAGGTCGCTCCCCACGAACTATGGCAAACCGTTGTAGCGTACAAAGAGCAGATCCGAGCACTGAGTTGCCAGGTCAAGGACCTCAAGAAAGACATCACGATACTGAGAATTCCGGAGCTCCTTGGAGCGACCATGAAGGTTGCAGGGGTCCCCTTTTTGGCGGCACATTTTCCTCACCATGACAACGAGGATCTCAGGGACATTGCGCAGAAGCTCGCCAAAGAAAAGTCTGGTTTTTACCTCGTCATGAGCTCGTGTGAACCACGTACACTCTTTGTTGCAGCCGTATCAGCCGATCTTGCTAGTGCCATTGTTCTTAAAGACCTCGCCGCCGTACTTAAGTCGCGCCACGACGTTGGTGCCGGAGGCTCACGAGAACTCATCCAGGGTGGCGGCATCATCACTGCACCAGCGCTTGAAGAGATTGTCCGAGCGTGGATTTCAAGAGAGATTGGCCCCCACCGAGGATAAGGGATAATTTTTTTAAGTATCCCCCTTCAACTTAGACTATACTGCAAATACAGGGATTCTAACATTATCGAAACAGACAACGTAAGATTCCCCGCCAATCTTACCATAAATTTCAAGCGAAATGCTCTCATTAAATGCGTGTATGCTGTATTCTCTGCCTTCACCACTTCCCAGGTTGTGCGTTCCTTTTTCGATAAAATCACCCCAACCGCAAAGCAGTTTAGTAGGGTCAGGTATAAATAAAGCCCCCGTCACCGTACCATCTGTTGCGTTGCACAAACGTCCTGGCAGTCGTGGCGCCACGTTATATGTCCCACAAAGTACGCCCGAGATCGAGTCAACGATTTCGATGTTGAATCCCTCTTCATAACCACCCTTTAGTAAAATGTCTACCAATTATCTTTCCGTCCCCAATCGGTGGTTGTCAGGCAACGGCTTCACGCGTCAGACGAATGAACCAGGAAAGCGTAATAAGACACAAAATTGTAAAGAAAAGGAACGCGGTTGCAACGCAGCCAGCGGTAGCATTTCCTCCAAAAAGCTGACGCAGTGCAAGAACAGCGTAGTAAAAAGGATTGCACGAAGCCAAAAACTTAATGAACGGTGGCGCAAAGTCTACGGGCAAAAGAATGCCGGCGAGAAGCATGAGAGGCATGGTGATAAAGCCACACGTTCCTGCGAGCGCTCCCCCGTCGCGTACAATGAGGGCGACGCTGTATGATACCGAGCCCATGGCGGTTCCTACAAGAAGGAGAAGAGCAAGTGAGGCCAGAAGGCCGACAAAAGGAACGCAAAAACCCATCGCCATCGAGACTGCCACAAGAATGATGCTCTGAAAAATAATTTGCACCGCATTATCAAGAACAAACCCGAGGACTATTGAGAGCCTACTTATTGGTAGAACGCGAAGACGTTCAAGAAAACCAGATTCGAGTCTTTCAATAAGGGAAAAGCCC
Organism: uncultured bacterium; assembly: GCA_963754845.1. Classification (GTDB taxonomy): domain Bacteria; phylum Babelota; class Babeliae; order Babelales; family Vermiphilaceae; genus JAKASV01. The sequence goes on along the minus strand of CAVWHE010000004.1, from coordinate 74,862 downwards.
GCATAACCTGCGTTGATCATGGCATTCATCACAAGAAGTCCGGGGACAAAAAACTGTATCGCACTCTGTCCTGCCGGCAGTCCTGAGTGCGCCGCGACAGCATTAAGAAGAGGTGCAAAGAGCAAAAGATAAATTGTCGGCTGAAAGAGACCAAAAAATATCCAGAATGGATTGCGAAGAAGGATAGTGAGTTCTTGGCGCAACAAAACGTACGTTTGGGTGAAAATTTTTCTCATCATGTGATGGGCCTTCTTAGAAATGCTTAGTTTTCAACGTCGCGGAGAGTCCGGCCCGTCAGTTTCAAAAAGACATCTTCGAGCGTCGCACGCGAAAGCTGAATTGTGTTGACGGTTATGTTTTCACTATGAAGGCGCTGCATAAGCTCGGGCACGAGCGCGTCGCGATCACCCGTTGCTCCAACGTAAACGTGCATATCGGTTTCGACAATTTGAATGTCACGAACAAACGAACAAGAACGTATAAGATTCGTCGCTCTTTCAATATCGGGCGCCGCCAATCCGAGTACAATAGTGTCGGTAGCGACTTTGGCTTTGAGTTCGGCGGGACTACCGGAAGCCACGACGATGCCTTTATCGACGATAGCAACGCGATGACAGAGCGCGTCGGCCTCGTCAAGATAGTGCGTCGTCAAAAACACCGTCGTTCCGCTGGCATTGAGCAAGCGCACCTCATCCCAAACACGTGCACGACTTTGAGGATCAAGTCCCGTCGTCGGCTCATCGAGGAAAAGAACAGCCGGCTTATTGATAAGTGCAGCGGCCAAATCAAACATCCTGCGCTGTCCCCCTGAATACGTTTGTACTCTACGATCAGCCCAGGATTCGCTACGAAAACGCTCTATGAATCCTTGAGCGCGCTTGCACGCATGGTCATATCCAACACCAAAAAGTTGCGTCTGGAGGACTAGATTTTCCCGCCCCGTTGCCTTCGGCTCCATTCCTCCCTTTTGGCTAACGTAGCCAATACGACGCCTGACTTCAAAGCCGCTTGTCAGCACGTCGAGTCCATCGATAACAAGCGACCCTCGCGTGGGCAGCAAAAGCGTGCACAGCATGCGCATCATGGTCGTCTTGCCTGCCCCGTTGGGTCCCAAAAGGCCAAAGGCCTCCCCGCGCTTGACATCAAGATCGATCCCACGCACGGCTTCAACAGTCTTGCGTCCACTGCCAAAAGTCTTACAAACTCCACGTGCCTGTATACTGAACATTAAAGAATCACCTCACATTTCACATTCTTTCGGGACAGCTGACCCCCAAGAGCGTGAGACAAAGCTTAAGCGTTGTGTTGAGCGTTTTGATCGTATGAAGGCGCGCGCGACTCGTCCGTACATCTTCTACGTCAATGACACGGTTTTGATTGTAGTAACGATGAAAGAGCGCGGCAAGCTCGTGCACGTAATAAGCAAGCGCATGAGTTTGATAGCCCCCGGCAACACCTGCCAGTACGTCCTTGAGCGAGGCCATTTTTTTGATAAGAAGCGCCTCGTGGCGTCCCACGGCGGTACTATCGGCGTCGGCAATGTTTTCGAAGGCCTTCTCGGCAGACGCCTTATGGAGGATGCTGTTGGTTCTTACGTACGCGTACTGAACGTAGTAAACCGGATTCTCTTCCGTTCGCGAAAGGGCCAATTCAAGATCAAAATCAAGCTGTGCGTCGGCCTTTCTATTGAGGTAAAAAAACCGCGCCACATCGGTTCCGGCGACGTCAATGACGCCCTCAAGGGTAACAATGTTGCCGGCTCGCTTTGACATACGTACGTTCTGGCCGTCTTTTTTCATGCGCACGAGTTGATAGAGGATGACGTCAAGCGTTGCCGAAATCGACAACGCCTGGCGAAGAGCCTCAAGTCGCTGGGCATAACCGTGGTGATCATGACCGAGAACCATGACAAGCTTTTCAAAACCACGCTGCGCCTTGTTAAGAAGGTACGCTGCATCGGCAGCAACGTACGTGTATTCGCCGGTTGATTTGCGCACAACGCGATCTTTGTCATCGCCAAATGTCGTTGCCCTAAACCACAGAGCCCCGTCTTTTTCGTACATATGACCAGCATCGCTGAGCACCTTGAGTGTGCTCTCGATGGCACCGCTTTCGTGAAGCGAACGCTCGGAGAACCACACGTCAAAATTGATGCCATAGCGAGCAAGCGTCTCTTTTTGATGCGCGAGAATGTGCTTATAAGCATAATCGCTGAAGAACCGCTCATCTTTGTCAAGAATGTCCGCACCGTGCTCGGCTAAACACTGGCGCGCCAAATCTTTGACATAGTCGCCATGATACGCATCGGCAGCAAGCTCTGCGGTTTTTCCCGCTTCCTGAAGGCAGCGAACTTTGAGCGAAGCCCCGATTTTTTCCATTTGAGCGCCGGCATCATTGATGTAAAACTCCTTGGTTGCCTGGCACCCGACGAACGTGAGTACATTGCCGAGAACGTCCCCGATGATACCTCCCCGCCCATGCCCCAAATGGAGTGGGCCGGTCGGATTGGCACTCACAAATTCGATCGAGTACTTCCTTGCCGACACGCACGCTGTGGTGGCAAAAAATTTGCCTCCCTGCGCGTGAAGCTCGTGGGCAAGAACACGCAGAGCATCAACGGTAAGTGTGGCGTTAATAAATCCTGGACCGGCAATCTCAAGCTTCTCGATCCATTCGTTTTTAAAGTGTGCCACGATATGCTCGGCAATCTGGCGCGGTTGCTTGCCAAGTCTTTTGGCAAGGGCAAGGGGAGCATTTGAGTTGAGATCACCAAAATCTTGGCGTTGTTCGTCGACGTTGATAACAAATGCGATGTTGTGAGCTCGCTCAACGTTAAAGGCAGCCTCTATAAAGGCAGCGAACGCCTCCTGGATCGATTCGATGACACTCATGGGCAACTACCTCTACAAAAAAAACGATATTTGGAGAGCGGGAACACGGTCCCAAACTTCATGTTACCCTATGTTTGAGTGAAATCTATGTCCACCAATCTGGATTGATCTGACTTCCTTCCTCAGATTTTTACCAGGTTTAAAGCGTGGAACATTGATGCGAGGAAGCTTGATGCGCTCTTTTGTTGCAGGATTAATGCCATTGCGCTCGGGACGACATGAAAGCCAAAAAGAGCCAAAGCCGGTGATTGAAACTTTTTCGCCTTTTTTGAGAGTACGTTCGATGATGCGTGTCAGCGAATCAACCACGCGCAGGACGTCCTTTTTGCTAAAGGTTGTCTCGTCACTGAGCGCTGCCACCAGCTCGTTCTTGTTCATTGAGCACTCCTTCAGGATTTTTTCGGTTACCTACATGCCACTTTCAGTAAACTACCCCCCAAAACTCCGTTATACTCGTACTATAGAGTAATTTCATCCGCAGGATTGTCAAACTTAGGACATCAAAATACGGAGTAGCTCATGCTCATTGATACACATTGTCACGTAACCACGATGACGAGGCTCGGTAGTGGGGGACACACATGTCCGGCCGACCTGAGCCACGACGATTATCACAAAGTTGCCGACGTTGTTGCACAAGCTTCACACGATGATGTCGACATCCTCGTTACCATAGGAACAAACGAGCAAGAAAGTTCATATTGTAGCCTTCTGGCGAGGACTTTTGGTGACATCTACGCCTCCGTAGGACTTTTTCCCGGCGAATGTGATGCCTCATGGCACGACGAAGTGAATGCAATCGCCGAGCTTCTGAGGGACAACGAAAAGATCGTAGCCGTGGGAGAATGTGGCCTAGATTTTCACTACAAGGGTTATAACAAAGATGCTCAAATTGACGCATTTAAAGCCCAGATTGAAATGGCGCTTGAACACGAGCGCGCCCTCATCATCCATACAAGAGATGCTGGCGACGAAGCCCTTGGTATTATCGAACGCTATAGGCATGAACTTCGCCGTGCGGTTTTTCATTGTTTTTCCGAGGATGAGAGCTTTGCCCGTTGCGCTACTTCGTGGGGATTTTTCCTCGGAATCACGTGCACAGTCACGTACCCCAAAAACGAGGCCTTACGCGCTATCATCCGCTCCGTGGGACTCGGCGCCATTGTCCTTGAAACTGATGCTCCTTACTTACCACCGCACCATATGCGCGGCAAGCCCAACCACCCGCGCAACGTTGCTGTCATTGCTCGGTATTTGGCAGAGCTTCTTGGCGTTCCCTATGAACACGTTGCTGAACACACGACAAAAAACGCCCTACAGCTTTTCGGCATTGATGATTCACGACGTGCACAAGAGAACAAAAAACCATAACCGCACAGGAGACATGCTACACACGAGCGTACTCTCACATGAGGCTGACAGATTCACGACTTCTTCGTTAGATGGAACAACGATGTTCTAGGAAATTTTCATGAGAGACGTTCCCGGATAATAGAAGTCGAGCACTTCGCGGTAATTCGACCCCCCGCACACCATCTTACAGGCACCCCACTGGCACAAACCAACGTGATGCCCGTTGCCGCAACCTTTAAAAACTATTTTTTGGGACGTCGACTTGATCGAATATATCGAACTTTTGATATTGGGAAGCATGCGCACCTTTTTGCCGGCCAGCGATGTGACACCATGATCGCTTTTGATGCCAACCTCCTCGACAAGGCCGGCGGCATCTTTTTTGGCAACGTAGACGCTCTTGAGCCGAGAAAGCCGGGGTATATGTTTCTTGAGGTAACGGGCGAGCTCGTCTTTCTCGTACTCTGCCGTCCACGTATAAGCGCGACACCCCTTGCAGTGCGCGCACGCCCTTGTGCGTGCCAAGTAGGGAGCTTTGGTAAAGTCTACACCACGAACACGTGCTGGAACGACGCCACCGCAACAGGCAGTGTACATAGCAAGGATAGGCTGGCCTCGATAGGTCATGACAATACCGTCAGTTTGTTCAACGGCGGCGCGTAAACTATTATTACCGTGGACCCCGGCGTAGACCTGGTGTGCAACGCTATTTCCCATGTGATAGGGACGTTTTTTTCGCACTGCCTCACACATCATGGCAACGGCGTACGTACGGATCGCTATGGCAAGAACTTTGTTCACTTCAAGAGACCAGCCCGGCCAACCTTCCCAGTAAAGAACCGAAAAAACATAATCTTCAAGATCGAGGCAATTGATGAGCGAAAGTGTATCCTCAGCGTAAGCTACAAAGAAGGAACCTTTGTACGTAAGCCCATCGCACGCAAGCTCGCCCTCGCGTGCCTTAACAATGACCTGAGAACGCGTCAAAAGCCTGCCATTAATCGCAAGACGGCCATTTCGTTGAGAGACAACTATTTCCGTGGCATCGACAGAAATTCTTCGATACTCGTTACGAGGATCAACGAGCCAAAAACCTTTTTCCGAGCACAGCTTCCAGGAAGGATTCATGTGTGACTTATTGAGGAGAATGCGAACCGTAATGCCCTTCGACGGCACCGTTTTTTCATGATGTCGTTGGTAAACGTCGTTCTCGGAACTTGAATGCTCACCAGAACATGTCGAAGCGGTCCCGGGTGAGCAGAGGGAACAAAAGAATACAAAAGCCCTACAAAGACAACGTATGTTCATGAAGCTTCGCCAATATAAAATCGGGCACGCGAATTGCACGATCGATGCCTATGTTTGCTAAACGATCAGCTGCGGCATTATCCTTACGCAGAACATGCACTATGGTGTAACTGAACTTTCCAAGAAGAGCTTGTGCGACAGCGTGCAGGTGCTGCAGCTCTTCATTTTTGACGCGATACTCACCTTGTATCTGCTTGACAAGCAGCTTCGAATCCGAGATTACAAGAAGCCCATCCCCAGACTCAAGATCGGGAATGCTCCCGAGAAAAATGAGCCCTATAATAAGAGCGAGATACTCCGCCTGATTATTGGTTTTCGTACCCAGCCAAAAGCCATGCGTATGAGCAGTAACGCCATCCTTGAGAATGGCAAAGCCGGCGCCGGCATTCCCCGGATTGTTTCGCGAAGCGCCATCAACCTGCAACTGCCAACGATGACGAAAAGAAGACGTAGAAGTTTTCATGCCAAACTACATACCAGTGTCAACACTCGTGATTATTACGACTCACTCTACGGTCGAAGGGGCAACGCTCTCAGCATAGAGGATACGATAACAACTTTTGCAAAGCAAAAGCCTTCCATGCTTGAGGAACGCCATATCCTGGACGGGAACAGCATAGAAACACGCGCTGCAACTACCATGAACGACAGGTACGGCGGGGTTGGCAACGCGGCCGCGCATATGCTCGTATTCGTACTTGATATCGTCAGGCAAGACATCGACGAGTTTCGATCGTCGATGTGCACGCTGAGAGAGAGCTTCCCGTAATTCGTTGATGGATTTTTTGATGCTAGCACGCCGCGCAGCTATATCGGTAACCTTGCCACTGCACGCTGCTTCCTCGCTCGCATACTTCTTTTGCACAGACTCGAGGGACGCCCACGCCTGCAGGAGCTCCTCCTCGCCTGCGTGTTCCTCGCCACCAAGACGCTTGATTTCCGTTTTTAATACGGCATATTCCTTGGTTCCCGTTACACTTTCCAGCTGTCGTTGCTTTTCAGCCCTCTGCCCTTCAAGCGTTGCCATAGCGAGTTCTTTCTCGGCAACGATTTTGCGCGCATCATGTACTCTCTTGTGCGTAGCTGCTCTACTTTCAGCCAGCACGTTCCCCTCCGCAACGAGAGCATCATCCTCAGCCGTCAACTTGTTGCACTCCACTTCGAGTTCACGTACCTGGCAATCGAAGGACACAAGGGCCATAAAGGCCTGCAAGAACTCGCTATTCACTTCCAGTAATCCCCCCTGAACTACGGTCCGGGTCGCGATCATAACACGACGCTACTGTTGGTGGGCCCACCAGGATTTGAACCTGGGACCTCTCGGTTATGAGCCGATTGCTCTTACCGCTGAGCTATGGGCCCAACAAGCACCACGAAAGACGCACACGACACCCGGGATGAACCCCCGAGGGGCTGACCCAGTTATAAACTTAAAGCAAGTTGCCGAATTTGTGAAGGAAAAAAGTGAAGCCATTTTTTATTTTTTTCAAATGTGATATTGCGGCGACGCTTGACTTTTTCATGCAATCATTTTACCATGATATCATCTGTGCAGACATGTGTGCAGACGTGGAATAGGCGTGTGGTTTCGAATATACTCGCATGGCTCATTGCGTGAGGGCAAAATTATATGGTTACGATACAATTTCGATATTTCTTGCTGGCGGTTGCTGTGTGTGGCGCGTGTTTCTTAAATGCTCGTCACGGAGATGGAATTCTTGCCGGAGCACTCTTGGGCACAGGCATCGGTGCCGCCGTCGGTGGTTCTGAGGGGGCATTTGCAGGCATGATGACGGGACTGACAGTTGGCGCGACGGCTGAAGTTTTGAATCATCACGATGATTGCTACAATTGTCACCACGTGACGTACGTACATGACGACTATCCATCGTACTCGTCGCTCGAGCGTAACGTCGAAAATCTCGAACATGAACTTCGCAAAGCTCACAAAGATTGCCGTCGCCTCAAGCAAGAACTCGGATACAAAGACAACGAGATTTACCACCTACGTAGAAAAGTTGCGCGTCTTGAGCGCGAACTCGATGGCGAGCACACCAGCTCATCGTACGGCTCCGGTTTTATGTTCTCAACCCACTCATTTTCGCGCTGAAGAGAGAAGTGCCGACGATCGCACATCGCTTGGCCACGCCCTGGTGCTGTTATTTGGCCATTCGCAGACTGAATTCGTCGGTGCGCGGTTGGTGGAGTTCGTGATGTCGCTTGCCTGACAACGATGGGCACGCGCAACTCAGAACGCACTCGCGTGCGACATCGTGTCCAAGAAGTAAAAAAGGTGAGACGACAATTGCTTTTTCTTTCTTTTTTTCTGATACTATTAGAGCATACCTTGGGTTTTTTTTAAAGAGGAAACCACTGTGTACTCAACGTCCGACTTCAGAAGGGGCCTCAAGATACTCTTCAACAACGAACCGTACATGATTCTCGAATATCACTTGGTAAAGCCGGGCAAAGGCGGAACGTTCCTGCGTACCAAGATGAAGAACATGATCACGGGTCTCGTTCACGAAGAAACATTTCGTTCAACAGAGAAATTTCCCGAGCCCGATCTTAGTTACAAAGAGGTCGCTTTTCTTTATGCGGACAATAACCTCTATCACTTTATGGATCAGGAAAATTACGAAGAAATAATGCTCGACAGGGACCATCTTGACGACGTCCTGCACTACCTCAAAGAGCAGACCGTTTACAACGTCATCTCCTTCAACGGCAAGCCGATAGCGGTTAACCCACCCATGTTCATGGAGATTAAGGTTGTCGAAACTACACCGGGAGTCAAGGGAGACACGGCGCAGGGTGCAGGAAACAAGCCGGCAACACTTGAGACAGGACTCATCCTTCAGGTCCCTCTTTTTGTCCAAGAAGGAGATGTCATCAAGGTCGACACGCGCGACTCAAAGTACATTGAGCGCATCAAATAGGTAACGTAAAATCAAGAAAACCGCCTTAAGAAACACGTGAGTACGACCACGATGCGAAACCCGCCCGATCCCTTGGCACCCACACGCGCCGATCTCAACGACGTCGATGGCGACCAGGGCGAGGGCTGTGCCCACGAGGAACATCGGAGATGCGCCACGAACCTTTCCAGACGTCAAGCTCGCTCGGTTATATTCCATCTGCTTTATGTCATGGAGACGTTTGAGTATGACACTGAGCTCAAGGACGTTGTTGACAATTTTAATCGTGGTTTCGACCTCGATGTACCTCACGATGGCTATATATGCCAAACCACGCAGGCGGTTGTTAACGCGCGTGCTACCCTCGACGAGATTATTAAACCACTCCTCATAAACTGGCGTTTTGAACGAATCGGTTTATGTACGAAACTCATCCTACGTTTGGCCGTCTGGGAGCTTATGGCAACCCAGGAAGCGCGCAGCATCATCATCAACGAGGCAATCGAACTTGCCAAATGCTTTTCGGAAACCGACGCTTACAGATTCATCAATGGCATCCTCGACGAAGCCGCCAAAATCATTAGATCGTCCGCAGAAGAAGCCCCGTAAGTTTTATGCGCCTTCAAAAACAGGCCGCACGTCAGCCCTATGAGAGCAAACGTACAGCCTGTGGTTAAACCCTATAAAATTACACGTCCTTCTGGGGGCGCGGCGCTCCGTCTTTACGCCCCGAAGAAGAAAGCAAGCTCGGATGCCGCCGTCTCCGCCGCATCCGAACCGTGAACGGCATTTGCCTCAATGCTTGTACCAAACATCTTGCGAATGGTTCCGAGAGCAGCGCTTGCTGGATTTGTGCTCCCCATGAGATCGCGCCAAGCTTGGATCGCCCCTTCTTTTTCGAGGCCCATAACCACGATTGGCCCCGAGCTCATGTAGTCAACGAGGGAGGCGTAGAATGGCTTGCCTCTGTGCACGGCGTAAAAATCCTGCGCCTGCTTTTTTGAAAGCGCGGTCTTGACCATGCCCATGATAGCAAAGCCATTTTTTTCGATCATGCTCACAATCGCACCGATGTTACCACCGCTCACAGCGTCGGGTTTGATTATCGCAAGTGTTTTCTCTTTGGCCATCGATCTAGTCCTTCACCGACGTTTCTTCATCCGACGATTCATCGCCTCCGGAGTCGTCCTTGTCCTTGTCAACACTTGCAGCAACGTCGCGCACCTGTTGGGCCTCCTGCTGGCGCGCAACATGCTTTTCAAGCTCTATCTGAAGAAGACTCTTTGGCCTGACCGAAACCGGTGTCACCATTTGATCAATGCGTGGGGGCTTGGCAGGGCGCGGCCTTCGATCCACGTGCCTTGAGGTTTCGATTACGGAGCTTTCTGCTCGCCTTTCCTCACGCGTCGATCGCAGACTGAGACCCAAGCGTCTTTCAACACGGTTGACGTTAATAACACGGAATTGCCGGCGATCACCGATCTTGAGCACATCATCAACAGTGTCGACCGGATGGTCGGCCAACTCTGAAATGTGCACAAGGCCTTCGATGCCGATGGGCAGACGGATGAACGCACCAAAGCTCGTAATGCGCGAAACTTCACCATCGACGGCACTGCCAACCGGATACTCTTTCTCTATCGATTCCCACGGATCAGGTTCCAGTTGCTTGATACCAAGAGAAACCTTCTTTTTTTCAGGATCGATGCTGAGAATGACAGCTTCAACTTCCTGACCCTTGCGATAAAGATCCTCGGGATGAGCGATGTGCTCAGTCCATGAAAGATCCGATATGTGTGCAAGACCATCGGCGCCAGGAAGCAATTCAATGAATATACCAAAATCGGTAATATTGCTGATCTTTCCCTTAATTCTTTGACCAACCTTGAATTGCTCGCCAATCGACTCCCAGGGGTTCTTTTCAAGGCGTTTGACGCTGAGTGACATACGCCGGTTAACCTTGTCGACAGAGACAACGTAAACATCGATCTGATCATTAACGGCATACTTGCTACGCAGATCATTAATTCTGTCTGTCCACGAAATTTCTGAAATATGAACAAGTCCCTCAACGCCCTTGGCGACTTCCACGAAAAGACCGTAATTAGTAATGCTTGAAATGATACCCTTGACCCGCGCTCCTGGTTGAAACTCGGCACCGAGAGTCTCCCAAGGGTTGCCGATGAGCTGCTTAATGCCAAGCGATATTTTTTCGTGTTCTTTGTCAAACGAAAGAACTTTTACCGCAACAGTTTCACCGATTTTAAGAACTTCGCTCGGATGACCGATACGCCGCCACGTTATATCGGTAATGTGAAGGAGGCCGTCAACGCCGCCTATGTCGACAAAGGCTCCGTAATTGGTGATATTTTTCACCACGCCGTTGATAATCTGTCCCTCAACAAGGGTATCAAGAACCCTGCGACGAACGTCAGCTCGCTGGTCCGAAAGGTACTTTCTGCGCGATATGATAACATTGCCACGCTTCTTATTTATTTTGATAATATTGGCGGTAATAACCTGGCCAAGATATTGATCAAAGTCGACAACTTTTTGAAGGTCTATTTGCGAACCCGGCAGGAAGGCAGGAATTCCTATATCAACGCTAAGACCACCTTTCACCTTATGGGTAACGATACCTTCTATCGGTTTATTTTCTTCATAATACTGAGTGATGGAATCCCATGCTCTCAGGGCGCGCGCCTTTTCATACGAAAGAACGACGTTGCCATTGACGCTCTCGAGCTCGTCGATGAGCACCTCGATTTCGCTATCGGGCGTTATTTTCTTGATTTCGTGTTCGCCGAACTCATAACGCGGTATAAGGCCATCGGATTTGTACCCTATATCAACGAGTACGCCGTCAGAGTCAACGCTTACCACCATGCCCTTGACTACATTGCCCTGTTTAAAATTTCCAAAGGCACTTTCGCAAATCTCGGCAAGTTCGCGATGCTGCTCCTCACTAAGCTGAGCAATACCGCCGTCAACAGCGGCCGGCATGGTAACCTTGCCAAATTGTTCAGGACGTATAATTTCTTTGGACATATAAAAACTCCATCACCGACATCCCCCCCTGAAAATGAGGGGGAGCTTAAGGGTTAACGCGAACAAACACGCTGGATACATAAATTCATGGTACCACAAGCACGTAGCGTTAACAATGACAGTTCTCAAAAATTTTTTCAATCTCCCCCAAAAACACGACAGCGCCGCCGGACCACCGGCCATTCAAGACAGAAGTGGCACAACGACGGTGGGAGGAGGCAGAAAATCGGAGGGGGCCAAGCGTGAAGACGCCGAGCTCTCCAGCGGCTTAATCACCGACGTGCAAGACCGGGAAGCGCAAGACCGATGCCAACTTTGTACATATCAACGGTTTGGTTGCAGGCCGGACAACGGTTCTTACCCTGGACAATGAAGTAAGAATGCGCGCAGCCGGTACACATATCATGGCCGCACGGCGTAAGGTAAATCCACGGAACAGCAGGACCGAAGCGATTAAAACAAATACGGCAGCATTTTTCGTCATAACGCTTGAGATGGTTATGTCCATGGTTCATGCCATGGTGACGACACGCTTGATGAACGCGTGTCTCTAACTCCTTGCCGACGAAGGCTCCCAAGGCACCGGTCCCTATGGTTCCCGAGGAGGTTATGAGAGTCGCAGCCTCATTGCGTAAACCTTCGGCAACCTTCACCGTCGTGTGATAATCACCAGTCTGGCTTTTGGCCAATTGAAAACTCTTTTTTTCTACAAAATCAACAATACCGCTCAAAACAGCCTGGTAGACTTCAGACTGCGTTCTGCTGAGGGGGACGCCATAGGCTCTTTCCAAGGGAGTTTGCACAAGGAGCTTCTTCGTGACATGCTTGCTTATCTTTTTGCGATCTTGATTCGACTCTTTGCTGTCATAAAGGAGTGTGTCAATGAGGTGCTCCACGTACTTCTCTACCTGGGCCTTATCAAGAGTACTATTCCCACCGTGGTGGCGATGCTGCCCATCATGAGGAGTAACGCTGTCACAAGTAGTACAACACGTAAAAAAGGCACAAAGAGCCAACAGCCCTGTCATCATAATTCATTCCCTCTAAAAAATAATCACCCACGACAAACAACGCCCCAGACTATTAACGTTGCCGCTGTTTTGTCAAGCCCAAACCAGACGGTTTGTGGCTCGGCACAACACGTCAAATTATCTGAAAAGAAAAAATGCCTCGCGATGAGCCATGTCGACGTTAAAATCTCAACCAACAGCCGCAGACTATCATTACCACGGCTCCCACGAGCATAATGTGTGCCAGTTTCAAAGTTACGCCGGTGATCATAATGACAGCACATGCAAGGACTGCTGAGCCAACAACAATGAGAAGGTTGCCCTTCATATAAGCCTCACGTGGATTAAAAAACAGATTCAATGACCAATAACGACCACGTCCACGCCAGTGTCCTCCAGCGCTTGCCCGTTGTCAAGCAATAAGCGTGAACAAGAAAATTGCACGCGTAGCTCTTGACGGGGGACTACCGGTAAAATATAATCTCTCGGCACGTGACAACAAACCCCGGGGTTTTGGCGATGGTACGAAGAAAACAAACCGGTGAACCGGCCTTTGTTGTACTAGGTGGAGTTATTACCTTGATGGAGGTGGTTATGCCCAGAAAGCGTAATCAGAACGCAAAAATGGCTTGTGTGTCGGCATTCCTTTACGTATTTTGTGGGGTCCCGTGGCTGCATGGTCAAGAGGTCTCATTTGAAACTGTCGGCAGGCTCCGCGACCACGCCTACGAACGCCGCGATGACCGCGCACAGCAAGCTCTCGTGTACAGCATTTTAACCAATCACGAAAAATCTCAGCGCAGACTCGATGCCTCATGTGACGACGAGTCGCTCACGACGGCCCTTAAAGATCTTGATGTTCTCTGCGGGTCGGGGCAGGATGAACGAGCGAGCGTTCTTGACCGTCTCCTTGGCGACTCTTTGGCGACACGCTGTGGTGAGGCGATGGCGGCCAAAAGGTTGGCGCGCGTTATAACGGACACACGAGAACTCTCCGCATATCGTGACTTTGTCGAAGAACTTGTAATAGACAGCTCGGCAGCACGCGAACTTGCCGAGCTTCTAGCGACGGTAAAGGAAGCCGAGGCTGACGTTGTGTCATTTTGGGCAGAGCAGCCAGCGGTGGAAAGAAACTTCATCGAGTCTTTTTACTTTGGTTCGCTCCTCCTCAAGCCCCAGATCATAACAGAGCGGGCAGAAACATACTTTTTTGCACAAAAGATGGCCTCTGGCGCTGTGAAGTACGTTCGGAGTCTTGAGGCAATGAATCATAGCACAACCATGCTTGAGTTACGTACACGTCTGGCATATGGTGGACTCGTCTATGGCTTGATCGGTGACATAGCACTTACAACGGCAACCATCTATGCCGTCAACAAAATCATCGGACAGGCCTGTACACTTGGTAGTGCACTTCACGGAGCTCTCGGTTTCTATAACCCCAAGGTTGGCATTGACGAACTTCGTTACCATCGTTCGGCAGCCGGGCGTGCGAAACACCTGGCCATGGCAGGCAGGTTCGCACAGGCGGATGGCAAAAATTTCACTGAGGCTGAAATGGCAATCCGGGCCAAGAAGTACGGCAGCGCTTTCAGTATTCTGGCAGGGTTCAAAGTATTTGCCAGTTCGTTCAACGTTATAGGCCGTGTTTTTGCAACAAAAACATTCATCGACACCTTTAGAAGAAAACGCGACGTGGTATGCCACCTTCAGGGCAAACTCATGAGCGTGGCACGGTATGTACGTGCACTCAAAATGGTCTGTGACGTGGCTCGCAGGAATCCAAAACTCGCGTGCGCTCTTCCCGTCAAGGCTGTTGAAGAGGCGTTCTTTGGCACAGGAACGAGCGAGCTCAAAGAGCTTGTTAAACTCCTGATGACCGACACATTCAAAGGCAAGCCATCGTTCTTTTCCAACGCAGGTCGCATCCTTGTAGCGTACAAGCGTATGCATGAGTGCAAGAACGATTTCGTCGGCGCTTTCAAACTCTTTGGCGACCTTGACACCTGCGTTGCACTTTCTCGGGCACACAAAAAGTATGCCGGTAGCCACGCACAACTTTGTTGTGCCACGTACAGCGAACTCAATGGATCACACGTAGAAGCCCAGGACTTTTGGCATCCCCTCGTTGCGCATGAAAGCGTCGTGACAAACAGCGCGTCCTTTGGCTCACCGGACACCATGCGTATCATGGTCACCACGGGTTCTAACAAGGGCGGCAAATCGACTGTTCTCAAGGCCATTGCTCTTTGTGTCCTCTGCGCACAAACTATAACGCTCGTGCCGGCACGCAGTTTTTCCGTAGCTCCGTGTTCGTTTTTTGCAACATACATGAACGTGTGCGACGATACGGCACGCGGTCGTTCGCTTTTTCATGAACAGATCATGCGGGCAAAAAAGCTTGTCGCCACCCTTGACAGCCTCGATGCCACCAAGGGCGAACGGGCCTTCGTTGTCATTGACGAACTCTTTAATGGCACGCGCGCCGTCGACGGTGCCGATGCTGCCAAGAAGTTCATTCTCCACATGGCGCACTTACCCACCGTGTGCTGCGCCATCGCCACGCATTTTGTCGACGAACTTTCGGCTCTTGAAGGACAAACAGGCGGCATTTGCAAAAACTTCAAAATGGACGGAGTACGCGGTGCCGATTCCATCATTTTTTCTCACCTCCTTGAGCCGGGTGTGAGTGAAAACGGTGTGGCTCGCGAACTTTTGTTGGCTGAGATGCCATCGATTGAATTTTAAAGAACTTCTGGGGTCGCCTCGACAGTGCATCATAACCATCATGGTGAGGCGACCCCAAGAGGGAGGGTAGGAGAGGTCATGAATTTTGATAGTGTTGCACGTGTGTTTTCCACCATCGAGCCGATAACATCGCGCCTTGAGATTACGCGCGTGCTCGCTGAGCTCCTTACGCAGGCGAGTCCCGCTGAAACTTCCATCGTGTGCACCATGTCGTTGGGGCAACTTCACCCACCTTACCTAAGAACACGTCTCAACATAGCCGAAAAGAGCGCGATCAAAGCAGTTGCTCAACTCCTTGGCCATTCACCAAGCGACATTGCACACGAACTCAAAGAATGTGGCGATCTCGGCCTTCTTGTCTCGCATTGTTCATGGCACGCATCTCATGACATGACCATCGAACAGGTCTATCACGACCTTTGTGAGCTTGAGACCATCGAAGGCGCCGGATCCCACGAAAAAAAAATAAGCCACCTCCGCAATCTCCTGGCGCGTCTTGAACCATTACAAGCGAAATACGCCCTCCGTATCGTCCTTGGTCAGTTGAGGCTCGGTTTTTCTGATATGACACTCATCGACGCCCTTTCGTGGATGATCGCCGGCAATAAATCGTTGCGAGCAACTATAGAAAAGGCGTACAACGTATGCGCCGACATAGGTTTTATTGCACAATCGCTCAAGGAGGGCGGTATCGAAGCTCTCCAGGCAATGAAGGTCCACATCGGCATTCCTCTGCGACCAGCGTCGGCCGAACGTTTGCCGAGCGCGCATGCCATCATTGAAAAAATCGGTCCCTGTGTTGCCGAACCCAAGATCGACGGATTCCGTCTTCAAATTCACAGCGACAGAACACGTACGCCAGCAACCATGATTCTTTTTTCGCGCAATCTTCAGGATATAACGCACATGTTCCCTGATCTTATCGAGGCATTGAGCCATCTCAGGGCATCATCGTTCATCTGTGAAGGCGAAGCAGTAGCGTACGATCCCAACATACGAACTTTTTTGCCTTTTCAGGAAACCGCCAAACGTAAAAGAAAACACGGCATAGAATCTGCCGCCGAGATTTTGCCCCTGAGGGTCTTTCTCTTCGATATTCTCTACCTTGACGGCAGCGACCTTCTCGACGAGCAGCTCTGCGCGCGTAGGAAAAAACTCGCAGCCCTCATCGATCCATCATATGAAGGTCACGTGGACCTCGTTGCGCAAAAACACATTGATACCACCGAGGAACTCGAAGATTACTTTTATGAAAATATCAACGCCGGGTTCGAAGGCGTCGTCGTAAAGCGCATCCACGCACACTACATGCCGGGCAAGAGAAATTTTAATTGGATTAAATTGAAGCGCACGGAAGGCGGGCACTTGGAGGACACCATCGATTGTGTAATCTTAGGGTACTATGCTGGAAGTGGCAAAAGAACAGCATTCGGTGTCGGTGCTTTTTTAGTGGGTGTGTTTGATGAACACCATGATCGTTTTGAAACAGTTGCAAAAATTGGCACTGGCCTCAAGGACCGCGATTGGGATAAGCTCAAAGAAAAATGTGATGCTCGTGCTGTTGCCGAGCAACCAAAAAATGTTACATGTTCCAAAGACCTCGTCCCCGATGTATGGACGACCCCCGACATCGTATGTCTCATTCGCGCCGACGAAATCACTCTTTCGCCCGTTCACACGGCAGGGCGCGGCCAGCACGCGGCAGGTTATGCCCTCAGGTTTCCGCGCTTCGTGGGCTATCGCCACGATAAATCGGCGCGACAGGCGACAACCGTCAGAGAGATCGAGCACATGTTCAAAAATCAAACCCAACGAGGACGCGCTCGCGGTGAAAAGGCCTGTTGACTTCGCGCTTTCTGACGGTAGCATTGGTACGTATACTGCCACCGCCGCGTGTACGTGCGTACCGTGTTCATGCGTTCGGTACCGGCGTACCTCGCGATGCGATGATAGGTAAAAAAAGATCGTGGTAGCAATGCCACGTTTGTGTGTAGCTTCTTTTTTCAGGTGAGTTATCTATGGCTCGAGGAGGTATTTATATGAAAACGGGTGGCAAGGCTTTGACCGTCGTGGCTCTCGCTGTCTCCCTTCAGCTCTGCGGCGCCGGCGAAAGTACTTCTTCAACAGTGGCGATACCGCGCACAGTCGCAAACTCTGGCGTGTTTGCTCGTGCCAAGGCCACGGTTGCCCCTTACTGGCACAGCGGCATGCAGACGGTGCAGGCGGGCACCGACTACGTGTGGCAGAGAACGCCTGCCAGGGTCAGAACTATCCTTTCAAACAAAAGGTTTAAAATTGCTGCCGTGAGTGTAACTACTGCCCTTGCCGCGCTTGTCGTTGTAAGCTTTGCCTATAAGATGTTTTTTGCGCACAGGCACGAGGAAGAGGCCGGCTTAATCTAAAATGGCGGCACACCCGTTAACAGCGGCCTCGTGGCATGAACAACCATAGAAAGAATACGTATTCTTCCGTAAGTGCGTAGCGTTTTCTGTTTTTAAGTCACCGCATTTCCTCAAGGAGGTCTTTCATGAAAATGAACAACAAAGTTCTTTCAATTGCGACGTTAGTTGTTTCTCTTCAGCTCTGTGGCGACAGCGAAGGCACACTTAAGGCTGCAGTTGTAACAACGACAGCCACAACTTCTGGCATGATTGCTCGCGCCAAAGCTACGGTTGCTCCCTACTGGCACAGCGGCGTGCAGAAGGTACACGACGGTGCTAACTACGTGTGGGAAAGAACGCCCGAGTGCGTCAGGACCGTCGTTTCCGACAGGAGGTTCAAAATTGCCGCTGGCGTCGCCACCGCCGCACTTGCCGTGTACATCGTCGCAAAGGCCGCCAGCAAAAAATCTCCCGTTGAAGATGGCGGACGCTGGATATGCGTGTGCCCACCAGACAACGATGCAAATTATCCAGCAAACGTAAACTGCCAATTTTAGGACTTCGTGTCTGCCAGGCACAAGCATAGTGCCAGGGATGGTTTTTCCTGCGATGGCTCAGTGAAGAACTGCCAGGCGGGCTGAGAAAGTTCTGCGTTATGTGTAACGCGCGTCGGGGCAAGCGTGCCTTGACGGTTTCCTTTGTTTACCGACGACCGGCCTCTGCCGGTCGTTTTTTTGGTGCGCCCTGCACAGCCACCAACGTTTTGTGAACCCTTCATCGCGACACTGAACATGGACTTGGGGCTTTTGACTCTTTAATTTATTCTTTTACAATAATGATCGTCGTTTACAAGTTTAAACACTCTATATTTTTATCAGGATGGAGGACTTCATGAAGAGAGCATTCGCTCTTAAACTCATTGCAGCACTGGCGTCCGTAATTGCTGTTGCCGCGCCACCTGCATGTGCAAGTCAAGCACGTCAAGCTGCATCGCTTCCGCAAAGAGTCGCAGGCGCGGTTGCTGCCGCTACGGCCCGCGCTGGGCTCAAGGACTTTGGTACATATGTATGGGGCAAAGCCAAGTCGCTGATTAACCCGTTGGCGGGCGGAGCCTCTCGTGCCGCCGGCAGCGTCTATCGCCACATGCCGCTCGGCGTTCAGAGATCGGTGGCAGCAACAGCCGGTGTCGTGACGGGACATCCTTACATGGCAACTCTTGGAGCTGTCACACTCACCGCCATCTACACTGCATACAGAAGGTGGCGCGGCAACAACGCTCGGCCGACCGCGGAAGAAATGGAACACCTCACCGCTCTGCGGGATGCAGCCGCTACCGGCGTCAGCACACTCACCGAAACCAGGCGTATCATCGCCGCTGAACGCAACGCCGGAAACTGGTCGCAGGACTGCTCTGATCACGTGCAGTCACTCACCAGGGGCGAACACATAAATGTGTTCCGTACAACTCCGTGCCCGCCCATTTACACTGCGATCGTCGAGAAATTTTTAGCAAATTATAACGTTGCCGTGCGTTCGGCGCTGTTGACAGGAATTGCCGATACGAATGAGGATAGCATCACCGCCGCTATTAATAGCGCACGCCAAGGCGCCGATGAGCTCAACCGCATCGTCGCCTCATTCACCCCCGCACCAGGAGGACAGAGGGTACCGTCGCAACAACACGGAGGAGCAACGCGAAGGAACAGCAGGAGCGCCAATCGTGGCAGCCAACCATCAAGCACCAGCGCATCATTGGCTGGCGGGCCGACGGCGACAGCAGTAGCAACTCTTTAAGAATTTCACGAAAACGTACCAGAAGTTCCCCGCTATTGTGTGAGGGCGCTGAGAGTAACAACGTCGCAGATGCTTTTCGAAATGCGCGGCATCACGTTTAATGCAACCGCGCGAACCGGATGCCGCGCATTTCGCTCTCCCTTTTTTTTCCTTTTTCATTCAACGTCGCGGCGACTGAAGGCCTCGGCGCAGGCAGCAAAACTCTTAACAGCACCAACAGGATCGGGCGTATCAAAGATAGCTGAGGCGATCGCTATGTCATCGACACCCGCCTCAATGAGAGGTCCGATGAGGTCCTCCTTGACGCCTCCATCGACCCCTATACGAATGTCAAGACCCGATGTTTCGCGCAGTCCTGCGAGCGTTCTCACTCTTTCAAAGGTCTCTGGCACAAAGTCTTGTCCAGGAAAGCCAGGATCAACCGACATAACAAGGACCTGATGGACGAGTGGCAAAAATGGAAAAATCACCTCAAGACCCGTTTTGGGGTTAAGCGCTATACTCGCGTGCCATTTTTTATCTTTTATGTGCGTTATGGTTCTTGGTATTTTTGTTTCCGCTTCAAAGTGAAAAGTTATGAGTGAACCCGGCTGAAGGAAAAATTTATCGAGCATGTCGTCGGGGTTGTCAACCATGAGATGCACCCACACCGTCTTGTAGGTAATCCGCGCCAGAGCATTGACAAAATCGGCTCCATATGAAAGGTTGGGCACAAAGTGGTTATCCATGATGTCGACCTGATAGCCCTTGACGTAGGGGTCGACCATCTCAACAACTTTCTGAACGTTAAGCATATCGATGCCGAGGAGACTCGGATAGATCGTCGCCATACTCTGCACTCCTTCTCCGCCTGCCGTTACCACCTCCATCATCACAACGCAAAGACCCCCACCACAACTATACGCCCTCGCGCACGCTCTTGCCAAGTTCTTGCATGAGACTGGTATAAACACTTCGCCTTAAGACTCAGAAAAAGTACACACACGTACCTAATCTTGGCAGCTTTTTAAGGCATCCATGAATGACCATTCAAATGCGCTCACCAAGGGCAATTATCAAGGTCCACATGAGTAGAGCCATGAAGAAAAGTTGAGTATATGATTATCAAAAAAAATTAGTTGATTTTTTAAGATTTTATTTCTATAATCTTGGGTGAATTTTGAATTGTAGGTGCACGATGCATCGGTTGGATTATAGTGTACCTTTTTTTATGTGCCCTTTTAAGGAGGCGCTATGCTGAAAAAATTTAGGCCATTGGGCGACAGGGTCCTTGTCAAGAGGCTTGAGGCCGAGGACGTTACGGCAGGCGGTATCATAATTCCCGATGCGGCCAAGGAGCGTGCCCAAACTGGTGAAGTCGTTGCCGTCGGGCCCGGACGTCTTGACCCCGCCAACAAAATCATTCCCATGAACGTCCGCGTAGGCGACGTCATCTTCTTCGGCAAATATGCCGGGACCGATGCGGGCGACGACTTTTTGATTATCAAAGAAGACGACATTCTCGGCGTTATTGAAAAATAAAACGTACGCCGAAAAACTTAACAAGGAGTTTTATATATGGCATCCAAACGCATAGTATTCGGCGTAGCAGCTCGTGAAGAAATTCGCAAGGGCGTTGATACGCTCGCTGATGCCGTCAAGGTTACGCTCGGTCCCAAAGGACGCAACGTGGTCTTCGAGCGATCGTACGGTGCTCCCGTCATAACAAAAGACGGCGTAACTGTTGCCAAGGAAATCGAGCTTGCCGACAGACTCGAAAATATGGGCGCGCAGATGGTCCGCGAGGTTGCCAATAAAACCGCCGACGTCGCCGGCGATGGAACAACAACGGCAACGGTTCTGGCACAGGCTATTTTTCGTGAAGGAAACAAATACGTAACGGCCGGCGCCAACCCTATGGAGCTCAAGCGCGGCATCGACAAAGCCGTTGATGTCGTCGTAGAGCACATCAAAAAAGGCTCTAAACCTGTCAAAGATGAAAGGGAGATCGAGCAGGTTGCGACGATATCAGCTAATGCCGACACGGCCATCGGAAAGCAAATCGCGGCCGCTATGGCGCGCGTTGGTCGTGATGGAGTTATCACCGTTGAAGAAGCGAAAGGCACAAGCGACGAGCTCGACGTCGTCGAAGGCATGCAGTTCGACCGCGGCTACCTTTCGCCCTACTTCGTCACCAACACGGAAAAAATGGAGACCGAGTTCGAATCGCCTGTCATTCTGATCTTTGAAAAGAAGATCAGCAGCATGAAACCGATTCTGCCAGTCTTGGAGCAAGTTGCACGCTCGGGAAAACCGCTTCTCATCATAGCCGAAGATGTTGACGGCGAAGCTCTGGCGACGCTCGTTGTCAACAAACTTCGTGGCACGCTGAGCGTAGCTGCGGTCAAGGCACCCGGATTCGGCGATCGCCGCAAGGCCATGCTTGAAGATATAGCGATCTTGACCGGTGGCAAAATGGTTTCCGAGGATCTCGGACTCAAGCTTGAAAAGCTTGCCATTCAAGACCTCGGGTCAGCCAAGCGCGTCATGATCACGAAGGATAATTGCACCATCATCGAGGGCCAGGGAAGCGCCGAAGCAATCAAAGGACGTGTTGCCCAAATAAGAATGCACATCGAAAATACGACGTCCGACTACGACAAAGAGAAACTTCAGGAGCGTTTGGCCAAGCTCTCCGGTGGCGTTGCCGTTATCAAAGTGGGTGCGGCAACTGAAACCGAAATGAAGGAAAAGAAGGATCGCATCGAGGACGCGCTCCATGCAACACGCGCGGCGGTCTCAGAAGGCATCGTGGCTGGTGGCGGCGTTGCACTTTTACGTGCCCAGAGCGCCGTCGATAAACTGAAACTTGAGGGTGACGAAAAATTCGGCGCCCAGATCGTACGACGCGCTCTTGAGGAACCGCTCCGCGTCATCGCGTCGAACGCAGGCTTTGATGCTGCCGTTATCATCAATCATGTTCGCGAAAAATCCGATACAACCGGATTTGATGCGCGCAAAGGCGTGTACGTCAACATGGTCGAGGAAGGCATCATCGATCCGGCACTCGTCGTCTTTTCGGCGCTCCTTCACGCAGCATCGATTGCCGGTCTCCTTCTGACAACTGAAGCGGCAATTTTTGAGATTCCCGAAGAGAAGAAAGATGCCGGCCGCGGTGCAGGTCACGACCACGGTATGGGCGGAGGCATGCCAGGCATGTACTAAACGTTACACAGTAACTCGCCAGTTATGTGCACAAGACCGGGCCAATTATGCGCCCGGTCTTTTTTGCGGTAATCATCTTTTTGAATCTGAGAAACACGTGCAGATCGTCAGTGCCGCACAACGTTCATAAGAATGTTGCGTAAAATGTTGCGTAAAAGGTCGGCAGCACGATAGGCTTCTTGTGTCGTTGCTTAACCGAAAACTCGCGCGGGCGAGACCGGAATAACACCGAACGTTCGTTAACTGACAGGAATATGTGTCACCTTACGTAGTTATTATGGGGAGATCAGATGAGTGCGTCTGTAGAACTGCCGATGGGTCGATCATGGGCCATGGTGGTCATTGCGGTACTTTGGGTGTGCACCTTGACGTCAGACGTTGGCGCAGCGATAGCAAAACCCAAGGTTAATTCATTCGACTGCTTTGATACAATCGTCGGCCGTCTCCATAAGGATCCACGATCAGTCTTTCATTACATTGAGAAAAATTTTCCGCTGCCTGGATTTGCCAGCATGAGAATCGAGGCCGAAAGGCACGCACCCGGAACTCTTAACACAATCTACGATTCCATGATCTCACGTGGCCTCATCACGGCAACTCAGGCCGCACAACTTCGGGCATTCGAGGTGCAGGCCGAAATGCTCAATGACTTTCCGATTATGGAAAATATAAGGAACATCAATGACGGTGATATCATAGTCTCAGACACGTACTACACCGCTGAAGAATTAGACATGATCCTCAAAAACGTTGGACTGACAAAAAAAGTCACACTCTTTGCTTCCTACGGCGGCAAAAGTTCGGGAAAGATCTGGCCCGTTATCGCTCAGCGTTACGATATCATCAGTCACATCGGTAACAATAGTACATCCGACGGCCAATCCCCTCAAAAGCACGGCATCGAGGCGTACATATTTAAAGGAGCTGATTACTCGCGCACCGAAAGCACAATCGCCACAATGCCAGGGGGTCACGAGCTCGCCGATCTTATGCGCATGCTGCGATTGAGCAACCCCCACCAAAAAGACACACTTAAGTACCGCACGTGGGATGAGCAGACTCAGCTCAACATCCCAGTTTTATTATCATTTTCCTTTTGTTTAGACAGATTTTGCAAGAAGAAGAACAAAAACAGCATACTTTTTTCAGCACGCGATTGCTGTCTTCTTATAAAAATATTCCCAAAACTCTTTCCATCGTATGATTCAACCTATTTCCTTTGCTCACGTCGCGTCTACGAAAAACCTTCCCCCGCGTATCTTGACTACGTGCGCTCACTCTATACACCCGACACCGTCATTGTCGATGGGCACGTACACACGTCAAAACACAGCCTTGGCTTCTTTAAAGTACATTTCAATACCGTACCAACGATCGTTGCGATGACGTGCACGTTACGTCCCGATCTGTGCCTTGTCAAGGCAAGTAGCGAAAAAATCGAGGAGCTCAACCCTGCCCTCGTTGGGTCTCTCGCCGACTATTCGTTGTCAGGTCCGATCTTCTTTCCCTTGGAGCACAGCGCCGAACTTGTCACCGTGACCCACACGTGTATAGAAAAGTGCGTAACATTGCTTGAGCACTATAAATTTGATGGGCTCGACGAACACGTTCTTACCTACACACTCAATGTGGTAGCGAACTCAAACCCTACCTTTTGGGCACATCACGTTATTGTTCACAAAAAGGAGAGACCTGGCGAGGGTACGAGAACAAAAAATGCTGCACCAACGAATGTCGCTAACAACGCAACGGCCCTGTAATCATGCTCAGGGAACGGCATAATTACGGGTTTTAATCGTAGTTCTTTCACACACCCTACAAAAGAAAGGAGCCATGCCATAGCAATGAGAAGATTTATAACAATGGGCCTCGTCGCAGCTCTAACGCATCCCTCTTGCTACGCCAGTCAATTACCAAGCCTTGACAAACTTGCCCTGAAGTATGACACCGACAAAGCATCCAATGGACACAACTACACGCCAGCGTATGATAAACTTTTTTCGCCGATGCGCGACCAACCGGTAACACTCCTTGAAATTGGCATTTACAAGGGCAGCTCGCTCCTCATGTGGGACGCATACTTTACGCATCCGCAAACGCGAATCTATTTCATCGACATAGACAAAAAACAGGTTGATTTTTGGAATGGCCAAAGGGGAAAAACGATCTCTGACCGCGTTCAATGTTTCGTTGCTGACCAATCAAACGTTGACAACCTCAACGCCGTTGCCTCAACAATGGGCAGAACATTCGACATCATAGTTGATGACGGTGGGCATACCATGGAACAACAAATAACGAGCTTCAAAACTCTCTTTCCTTTCGTAAGCGTCGGCGGCGTTTATATTGTTGAGGACCTTTTTACATCGTACCTGAAATACTTTGGTGGCGATGAAAAAAAACCGGCACAACTTTCAGGACATGAAACAACAGCCAAGTTCCTCTGCGGTCTCGTCAATGAGCTCAATTATCTACCCATCGCCCTGGGAGGCTGCGATAACAAAAAAACGGGAAGTTGGTGTTCAAACCGCCAAAGGCCAGGAAGGGAAAAACTCCCCACGTATTATCAGCAACACGTCAACGCCGTAAAATTTCATAGCGGCACCTGTTTCGTCTTCAAAGACTGACGCGAACTTTCATCGATCTTAAAACAAAAAATAGAACCCTGATGCCACAAGGCGAAGGGTTCTATTTTTTGTGGCGGCACACGGCATACCCTTTTTTCAACACTTGAAGGACCTTGCAAAGCGCTCTCGTGCCAGCCGGGAGATATCCTCGCCTATGTTCCCGATAAACAAAGTAGCAATGTTCACGGCAACCCCAATCTCCCCGCCACATTCCAGTACCTAAAACCCAGATATGCCCGCTTTTTCATACCGTACGCACGCGACTACGGACTGACGTGGGTAATATGCCGCAACGGTGATTCTTGATGCAGTGAGCCCGTTGTAGAAAAAAAGTTGCGTATGGTGAGCACGTAGAGAGCATTGGGAACTTTTGCAAGCGCCTTTTTAACGTATATATCGGGCAGAACGAGGTGGGAATTGTCTGATGTTGGCGTGATGCCCTCAGGAACATAGATCTTACGAGGATCGGCAAAAATGACGATCGCCTTTTTTGAAATGTTTTTTTCCTCAGGTAGTGGAATTTTTTTCATTTGCCAATAATAAGAGCTCGTTTCTTCGTCCTTTTTTCTTTCAACTTCATAAAGTGCAGCGGGAACATCGGCAACACGTTCCCAATGGTGAATAGTAACACCGAACATGATAACGGGGAAAATCTGCGACGTAATGAGAAGGTAGAATTTTGGCTTGTCGTGTCTGAGGGGGAACGTTGTGCGACCATTAAAATCTGACGCGGCTAGATAACCGGCATACGTTGAAAAAATGCCGCCGACACTCGAGGCTCCATCAAGACCAGACGTCATAGTGTACTTGGCAAGCTTGCCAGGTTTGCCGAGTTTGCTTGCCACAAGCTTAGCAGCTTCTTCGCGCGCAACGCTCGGATAGGGACACAAAAAAAACGTCACGGTGTTCACACACAAGTTTGTTGTGTTGTAGAGAATGCATGGTACACTACAGACGGTTGCTAGGAATAGTCTTTTCATGGTACTTCCTGCCCTGTATTGCGGTCCATTTTCAGTTTCGAGAATAGCAGGGTCGACGCGTGAAAGTCTATGAAGTCGGGGGATCTGTTGTGGCTGAAACATGCTGTACCTCGCTACCTGCGGATCCATGGCGTGACTTTGCACGCCATGAAGGGCTTGCGTGCGATCAGCTCGCTCTCTTTCAAAAATACTACGAACTTCTTACTTCCTGGAACGAGCGCATGAATTTGACAACCATCACGTCACGCCCCGATGTCATCGCGTATCACTTTCAAGACTCTCTGGCTCTCGGGCATGCGTGTGATCTGACGCGCGTGAATACCATTGTCGACGTTGGCTCAGGAGCGGGATTTCCTGGCATTCCCCTCAAAATAAGATACCCCCACCTCGAGGTCATTCTCATCGAAGTTCGCCGCAAACGACGAACGTTTCTCTCTGCTGCTGTACACCACTTGGAACTTGAAAAAATCAGCATTGTCGAGGTTGATTGGCTCACGTTTTTAAACACTGACAAGAGGCGGGTTGATATTTTTTGTGCGCGCGCTTCGCTGCAACCTGAGCTCCTCATGCAGGCTCATGAGCGTTCGTGCACTCATCGAAATGCTGATATCGTTTATTGGGCAGCCGAAACATGGAAGCCAGGACCGAAGATGCAAGGTTTGGTGGATTTTGATTATGAATACAGAGCCGGAGACAAAGTTCGTAGGCTTATTTTTTTCAAAGGCACGACTTCAAAGGCACGTCACCGTGGGAGCTCTTCATGAAAAAAAGTCTCGTAAGAAGTTTTCTTGACGGCGTCAACGATACCGTTGCCGGTGAGCGCTATCCAACAATCCTGCGCTACTTTTTTCCAGAGCTTGTAACGAACTTTTTGCTCTACGGACTTCCTTTCTGGATCGATTCTTATTTTATCGGTCAGCTTCACTCGACGGTAACATACGCCGCATCAGGAGCAACCAACACCCTGCTCCATTCGTGCACGAAGGCAGCGGAGGCCTTTGCCGTCGCAACGATTATTGTCGTCGGACAACTCAACGGCTCAGGCGATCACCACGGCGCAGGCCGCGCCCTCAGAACCGCCTTTTGGGTCTCGTGCACGGTCGGCGTGGTTCTTGGTTTGGCACTCTACGTGGGAGCGCCCGCCATTTACCGTGCCTACGGTGTGCCGCCAGAAATGCTCGCCCCTGGTATCAGCTATCTCAAACTACGTGCCGTGGGGATCTTTTTGATGTTCATGAATCAGGCGTGCGTCGGCTTTCTGCGCGGCGTCAAAAACACACGCATTCCCATGATTGTAGCGGTAACTTCATCGGCAATCTTTGTCGCCCTTGATTACGCCCTCATTTTTGGCAAGTGCGGGTTCGTGCCCCTGGGACTTAACGGGTCAGCTCTTGCCTCAACTGTCCAGTACGCGTGTGCCGTCGCTCTGAGCGTCGCTTATCTAACATTCGGTCCCTACGCCCGTTCTCACGCCATCAGCCTTTTTTCTGGTTTTGGTGACACGCGATTCGTGCACACCATTCTGTCTTTAAGCTGGCCGATCGTTCTTGACAAAACGGCGCTCACCTTCGCCTACATCTGGCTCAATACGATGATGAATCCCATGGGCACAACCGTTGTAGCTTCTTTTTGCGTCGTGCGCGAGATGGCACGCTTTGTCCTTATTCCCGCCGTTGCGCTCGCTCAGGTCATTACCTTTTTGGTCAGTAACGACATAGGCGCCGGCAATGCAAAGGGCGTCAAGAGCAATGTAAAAAAAGTTCTGTGCCTGGCAGCGTGCATAACATTTGCTCTCATGATCATTTTTTCGCTCTTTCCTCGCGCCATCGTCCAACTTTTTGATCGTAATGACGACTTCACCTCGTTTTCCATCTTCGTATTTCCACTGGCCAATCTCCTCATTTTTTTCGATCTTGCACAGCTCACCTTGGCAGGAGCTTTGCGCGGTGCGGCCAACGTCAAGGTTGTTTTAGTCGTGCGCCTCGTCGCCTTTTTACTGTTTTTTATACCCGTGTCGTATACCTTCGCTCATCTGCCACTGCGCCACGACATAAAATTTATCATGATCTACAGCTCCTTTTATGCAAGCAATGCACTTATGGCTCTTGGTTATTTGTATCAATTTCGTAGTAACCGGTGGAAGCTCCCGGCGGGAATAATCGATGGTTAACATAACGCGCGACGAGGTTATGTACATAGCGTCGCTCTCTCGTCTTCATGTTGATGAAAGCGAAGTCAAGGTTCTTATAGGTGAACTCGAAGAACTTTTGACGTACGCGGCACGCGTGCAAGAAATCGCTTCAGAAACCGCATGTCCCGCAGCCGACCGAACCGTCAACGTGTTTCGCGATGACACAGCACGCGTAAGCGACGCCGAGCCCATCATCGCCAACGCACCGCGCCACCAAGAGCATTACTTTATCGTACCCGTCGTACTCGAATAATAAGACACGTCCACGT
This sequence comes from uncultured bacterium, assembly GCA_963754845.1. Lineage (GTDB taxonomy): Bacteria > Babelota > Babeliae > Babelales > Vermiphilaceae > JAKASV01. Next base: position 46,140 of record CAVWHE010000004.1, on the reverse strand, counting down.
GTGTAAGGAACCCTTCCATGGATAGTTATGCATTTGCGACGATCAAAGAACTCAGGAAGCTCCTTGACGAGCGTGAGATTTCACCGCGTGACGTGCTCACCCTTGCGCTGAGCCGCTGCACACGGTATGACAAAGACCTCGGGTGCGCCCTCGAAATTTTTGATCACGATTCCATCATGAACGGAGCGATAGCCTCAGGGACGCTCGCGGGAATACCCGGCATCGTTAAGGATAACATTGCACAAAAAGACCGCACCCTTACGTGTGCCTCAAAAATTCTTGAAGGATTTGTTTCAACGTTTGACGCAACGGCCGTAAACCGCATCAAAAAAGCTGGTGGACTCATCATCGGACGTGCCAACTGCGATGAATTTGGCATGGGCAGTTCAACGGAAAACTCGGCTTACCAAAAAACGCGCAATCCTTGGGACCTCACGCGCGTGCCGGGTGGATCGAGCGGTGGTTCCGTGGCGGCGGTGGCAGCAGGTCTTGTCCCCTGGGCACTCGGATCGGACACGGGTGGTTCGGTGCGCCAACCGGCAGCTTTCTGCGGCGTTGTTGGCCTCAAGCCGACGTACGGCCTTGTTTCGCGCTACGGGCTCGTCGCTTACGCTTCCTCGTTCGATCAAATCGGCGTCGCAACCCAAACCGTGTATGACAATGCCTACGTTTTTTCCATTATCGCCGGCAATGACAGTCGCGATTCATCGAGTCTTTCAATAAGTCCCAAAGATTACACAAAGGCCCTCGATGGCAAACTCCGGCGTGGCCTTGTTGTTGGCGTTATCGACAACGCGCTCTATGCCGACGGCGTCGATTCAGACATCGTCGCGGCTATAGAAAACGCTCTCGGATGCCTCCGCCGCCTCGGCGCAACCATTAAACACGTATCACTTCCTGTTCTTGACTACTCCTTGGCAACGTACATGGTCCTAAGCCGCGCCGAAGCCGCATCGAATCTAGCACGCTTTGATGGCGTCCGTTACGGAGCACGTGACGATCAAGCCGAAGAACTTAAAGACATGTACGAACGAACGCGCAGCAAAGGCTTTGGCGCCGAAGTCCGGCGCCGTATTATGGTCGGCAACTATGTTCTTTCCGCAGGTCATGCTGCGGCATTTTATGAAAATGCCAAACGCGTTCAATGCCTTATCCGCACGGGCTACGAAGAACTTTTTCGCACCGTCGATGTCCTCGTCATGCCCATAACACCAACACCGGCGTTCAAGATTGGCGGCATAACGAGCGCTCTCCACATGGACCTCCAGGACCGCTTTTCATGCCCCGTCAACGTCGCTGGCATTCCGGCACTTTCAGTTCCCTGCGGATTTTCGCGCGACAATTTGCCTCTCGGGCTTCAGTTTGTCGGTCAACACCTTGGCGAGGAACTCCTTTTTCAGACGGCCTACGCTTACGAACAGGAAACACCGTGGCACACGATGCACCCGGCACACTATACATCCTAAAAAACCCGGCCACACACGACCGGGTTTTTTGGGCATAAATCAGAGATCAAACATTAACGGCTGGTTCGACGGCTGGTTCTTCATTAACGGCTGGTTCGGCGGCTGGTTCTTCATTATCAAGGCGACGCCCGGCATGCCTCACATTCAGTTCATGCTCGACTGGCTGCTCCAGGAGGGTCCGCCGCATGCCAGCCAAACCTGCAACAGCATTGTCAAAAGCGTTGGCGGAATTGTAAAAAATCGCACGACGTACAAGGGGGATACGCGCAGCAAACCTCTTGATCCTACTTGGCATGATAACGTTGGCTGCAACAACGCCAGCGGCAGCCTTAGTGAGGAAATTCCAATTTCTGATACGCGATCTGAAGGTATAGGCAAGCCCTGCTCCGGCAGCATATTCTGCACATGACATGAGCTTCTTGCTCATGATACCGTCCCACCATCGAACAGCTGGCGATTGTTCAACCCTGTCAGCCAGAGAGTGGCACACGCGGTAAGGATACGTAACAACTGCTACTGCCGGCGAACGTCCCCACGATGATCGATCCATGGCCTGCATGCCCGTTGCCAATGCACACAAACTAAGAGCCAAGAGGCTCAGCAGCGACATGTTTTTCTTCACGAACGGCTCCTATGGTACAAAAATAGACATTCTTCGGACTACCTGTAGTGTATTCTATCAGAATATGCGAGTAAGAAAAAAGCCCATGATATCGGCGACCACTTTGTATGGTACAAAGCTCATATTTTCCCCTCACGAACAGTTCGCCTTCCTTCGACCGCCATGATTCTACCTATCCGGCCAGCAATTGTCTTTCAGCAAACTAAGTATTATGTTGATGTTGTTTACACGTTACAAAAATCGCCACCATGGTCTCAAGGTGGGGGGAACGCAAAAGAGTAATCAGTGTGCAGTGACGTGGTATAATCAAAGCCAAGGAGTTGATTCATGATATTCCGTGCCAGAACACAGTCAATCGTTATGACCGCAAGTCTTTGTGCTCTTCTTGCAGGTTTTCACGAGACAGCTGCCGTACGATGGAGCGGCGAAACAATCCGTAAGGGAGTTGGTCTTGTAGGCATAGGCATTGCGGCAAGCGGTGTGTTGAAACTCTACCATTTTAAACTGTGCTCGGGATTTGTACGCATAGTGGGAGGCCTCGCCATCGCCGGCGGCGGCGTATGCAGCGATATCATATGTCAGCGAGCACTTATGCTTCTGAGGCGTAGACAGGCACAAACAGAGGCCCAACAGAGAACGGGAGGTCGCGGTTTTTTCGAAGGCCTCGAGGCACGAGCCGGAATTTTCTGCGATGAGCTTGACCAAGGATTGCGTGCCGTCGGCAATGCCGCCGTGGGCGACATGCACCTCTCCAACGGATGGCACCGGATAAAGCGTGCCGATCTTGGTGGTGTCGTGGAAGTTTACGATGGTATTTATAACAAAACACGTTACATGTGCCGCCGAGCCTTCATTGCCTAAGTAAAGGAAGTTCTCCACGAGCTCGCTATGTCCCTAAAAAACCGGGCGAGGCACAAAGCCTCGCCCGGTTCGTTCCTTGTTTGAACATTTCCCTTCTTATTTTTTGCACTCTTTCGTTGCCTTTGACGCAGCCGATGGTTCGCAAACACCGCGCGTTATACTTGCACCAAGATCACGGGCACAAATTGGGGTTATTGTTGGCTCGTGACCACCCTCTGTACAGAACGATGCACGGTACAAGGCTATCTCTGGATTCTCGCTGCCGCACGATTCTTCAGCGTTTTCATTTGGACGATCCTTTTCAGAGCCGACAAGCAAGTATGCGCAGTTCTTATCTTTGCACCATGCAAGCGACGTTATGTTGTCATCGAACTTCGTCGACGCAATAGTAGAAAGCATCACCTGCGGCACAGTGACTAGAGCATATTCAGTAATGTTTGTAGTGGCGTTTTCGTCACATGCACTTCCGACAGTCAGCTGGCTGCATGCACACATTGGGTTCCAGTCAAGAGCAAAGACCTTGGTGGGCTGCAGAGCGGAGACGATTGGCTTAAGTTCGAGGCTTCGTGGGTTGAGGAGACAGACTGCAACATTTGAGGGAGTACCTTGAATAGCAACGCCACCGCCAAATGCCACGTAGAGACGAGATGGGCGCGCCCCTGGCAGACAACACCATTTTGCCGTGTAAATCGTGCTGTCCGTCAAGATGTCGGCGTTCGTTAGCTCAACTATGGCACCCGTCTTGCAGCACGCACCATAAACACGAACGTTCTTTTTGTCGATGGTGGAGAGTTTTCCTGCGGCTACAAGTAACGGCGTATGCCCCTTGCCCTGACAAAAATCGAGCGTATAAATTGATGCTCCGTGGATGGCACTGTCAACACAGAAAAGCTTCGCCTCGTCGCTGCTATCCTCTCCCAGCACAAACTCGAGCATGCGGATTTCCTTGCGTCCGAAGCCCGCATCTCCGCCAATGCCAAGGAGGAATTTCTTAGGACCATACTCACCGCAGACTGGACCACCGTCGCGACCACCCTCTTTCTGACGGCAATCACAAAGCCACGCAACGGCACGAACAGTAGCGCCATGTGCAAACGAAGCTACTTCTTCAAGCGTGCCATCGGTGGTCAGTTTGTACACCTTGACGCTTACCTCACCCTGCTCACCATCATCTTCACGGATCGAATCAACCGGCATGCACCTGTTCGTTGGATAACCACCAACGGCAAGGTACCCTATAACGTTCTCCTCCTCAAAAACGCATCGCGGCGCACAGCACCATGCCAACGACAAGACGTAATTGCCGAAACTCGTGCGAGCTTTCTGAATCTCCTCGAGCTTTCCGGCATGATTAAGTTTGAAGACTCTTATGTCGATGAGCCCATTATGACTCTCGGCTGAATAGCCACCGATGGCTGCATAAACGCTGCCGTTGCAATGGCACATCCATGAAACTGAAAGAACCGGCGCTGCATGTTGCTGGAAGTCAGCAAGGAAAAAACTCTTGCTTTGAGAAGGAGGAGGGCAGGTTGCACAGCCATCATGGTGGCCCATTCCTACCTCAGCCCTCAGAGCAGGAACACACAGCGCTAAAAGTACTGTCCGAATAATATAGCTCTTGTTCATTATTAACTCCTAAGGACAACACAACTGATCGGCAAGCGACCGTACAAGCGTTCTGAGCCCGTACTCTCCACCCTCGCATGCACGATATACTTCGAAAAACCTTACAACACTACCCTCGCCACAAGGAAGCACCTGTTGCCGTAAGCTCATCTTGATTGCACGACCAGCTCGCCTCGTGAGCATACGCAGCTTTACATACCCACAACCCCTCCTGTAAAACCACCTCCGGGTCCATAACCCTCGTTGACTAAGGACCGTCGACATCACCATCATCAGCATCATTGCAGCGCAGGATGGGCTTTTGCGGAGCAAACGGGATCAAAACAACCAGTGGGAGCGCACATCGGCGGCAACGGCTCGTTGCCAGGAACGCAGAAAAGGCCTTTATACACCGCTATATCAGGACCTATCTTACACTCGCGACTCTGCATTCCATCCCGCCCGTGCATATCAGCGAATCGTGCATTTTCCGAACCAACAAGAAGATACATGCATCCGCCCACGTGACACCACGAAAGCGAGGTAATATTTTCGTCAAATCGGACACCTGTGACACGCTCCAGACGCTGAGCTCGCGACTCTCCCCCCGCACAGACTTTCAAAACTAGAATATTATCGGGGAAACCTCCCTCGGGACCGCAGGCCCCGCCGACAGTAACGTGGGTACAGTTGCAGAGAGGATTCCACGCAACTGCAAACCCCTTGAACTCAGGCAGCGCATAACCGACGCATTCATTCAAGCGGCAGGTACGTGGGTTAAGACAGTAAAGACGCACGTTGATACCAGCGTTCCTGTCGCCTTCCGACGATCCACTCACCGCAAGTGAGGCAGAACGTGGACAACGGTTTGGCTCGCAGCACCATGTAAGCGCATAGACCGTGCTACCACTGTACCGAGCATTCGTTAACTCCGAGATGAAGCCACCGTCGCAGAATGTTGTGTAAATGCGAATGTTACAATGACCTCGCTCGCCTTCTGGCGCGCCACCGGCGGCAAGGAGAGGAAGAGCCCCTTCACGGCAACAAAAATCGAGTGCGTAAATAGGCGCTCCGTGTATCGCACTGTCGGTTTGTTTAAGGGAGCCGGAAACTTCCGGTGTCTCTGGCGTAAATTCAAGCATGCGAATTTCTTTGCCATCAAGACCCGCGTCCCCACCGATGGCTAGAAAGTATCGGCCGGCGCAGGCATTACAGAGCCATGAAACGGCGTGCACGGGAGCCCCGTGGGCAAAGCCGGCGACAAAATTAAGAAGCTGGCCGTCAAAATGGTACACACGCACACAGAAACCTTGGCCTGTTGAGCCCTCAGGATAACCTCCTACGGCAAGATAGGCACCGTGGTCGGGGATGCAGCACCAGGAAACGGAGGTAACGACGTTGCCATGGGATGCGACGGCTGAATCTATATCGCCAAGCCGGCCACTGAGTGCATTGAATGTATAGACCCTTACATCAACAGAACCACCATCGGACATCGCCGAATACCCGCCAACGGCGGCATAGGCACCACCGAAAGATGGTGTAATCATACAACCATCGCACAACCATGCCACCGAGAGCACCGGTGCCCCATGGACCTTTTCGTCAGTTTTAAAGAGGGTATCAGGACGCATGCACGAGCACGATGTGGCGCCACTATGAAGGCACGGACACACCTGCTGACCGGAAACACCCACAGAGACAATTAACACAGCGCAGCAAAGAACGAAGAAGCAATTCACTACACGCATAGGAGCCCTTTTTTCAAAAAATGCAGACACACAGCACCGAGAACCGGACGATCACCCGCACCTACATAGGCCACCCTCTCCCAAGAATACAACGACTCTCCACACCCGATTTGTAAATCATCGGACATTAATTGTCAACCGTTTTTTCGACGCGATTGTGGCGTGCACGCAGCGAATGGATTGGTGGCAAAGCAAAAAAACATGTGTTAGCTTATTTTTTGTTAACGAAAGGAACAGCTATGAAAATTTTGTATGCTCCGTGGCGTGCCGACTATTCGAGTGACGTACACGAGGGCAAAGACGAGCGAACTTCGGCCGACGCCTGCGTTTTTTGCAAACAGTTCGCGCGCCAAGACGATGAAAAGTACTTTATCGTGAGGCGCTTTAAACACACGGTCGTCATGCTCAACAAGTATCCCTACAATGCCGGGCACGTTCTTATCATGCCCCTAACACACGTCGGATCACTGCCGCATCTTTCGCCACCCGAGCGCGTTGATCTTATCGAAGTGATCAGTCTCAGCACAGACGTCATAAAAAATTCTCTCAAGGCGGATGGTCTTAACGTTGGTCTCAACCTTGGCAAAGCCGCCGGCGCTGGTATACCCTCTCATCTTCACGTACACGTTATTCCTCGCTGGACGGGTGATACAAACTTCATGCCGATAGTCGGCAGGACGAAAGTTATTTCGTTTGACGTGGGCGAAATTTATGAGACCTTGAGGGCCGCTTTTTCTGGCATCTAGCTGGCGTCGACCGTAGGTTCGACGGCGCCATTACCATCGTCTGATGTACCGGCCCCCTTGTGAATTGTGCGAACGCCACGGGTTCGGTGTGCAATCTTTTTTTCATGCTTGTACGAGGAGTATGCGATCGTGCGATCTCCCATTGAAGCCTCAACGCGCAGCGCTTTATAGTCCATGTCCTTGCTCTTCACGCGCCCTTCAAGTTCCAGGATGACCATATGGCAACAGCCGATGTCGAAGGCCATAGTATCGCGTATGCGCACGAACTTTGTCCCACCCTCGTCAAAGGCGGCCATGAGTTGCGCATACGAGCGACGCTGCCCGGCCGACATGGTGCCGCGCCACAAGGGCATACATACCGTTTGTACACAACAGGCTCCGCAGAGCGCTGCAATCGCATCGAACGTCGTCTGACTTGGTTGCATGACGATGATGGAGGAAATCGTTGTCAAACCCGTTGCGTGAATAATGGCTGGCGCCAACGTGTACTCGATCCATGAGCGCACCGACAAGCGCTGGCCAAGGACACCTGTGTCAATAATGACAACGTTGCCTTCCGAACAGATTATGTGAAGGGTTCCGCGATTGCACGCGAGGTCGATCATGGGTGGAGCCATGTGAGCATATTTCAGGATGAGTCCGAACGAACACGAGAGGATAAGAAGGCAGCCGATGCTTCGGTAGAGGCTGCGCGTTTTTTTGCAACAAAACACACATGCCGTCACCAAAGGCAAAAGAACGAGAAGGTAGGTTGGTGGCTGTGGAAGGCCAACGAGCCAACCACCTCGTCCATACCCAAGAAGGACGTGAAAAAGCGTGCTCGTCTTTTCAAGGCCGTAGGTAAAAGCGCCGTGGGGCATATGAAATACGTGACAAAAAAAGACCAACGAAGAAAGAAAAAGGAAAAGCGTCAGAAGAGGGTGAAAGAGAAGATTCCCGAGAGGCGAGGCAAGAGAAATGGGCAATCCCCAGTACACGAGGATAGGTGCGCTCATGAGCGTCAGGTAAAGCTGAAGCTGCACGCCGCGCACAAACCACGTGTAAAGACGTTTTAAAACTCCGCATTTCATGAAAATAACTAACCGTTGGATACATTAAAACCACTGCGTGCGGCAAGTTCGCCCACGGGGTACAAACCTTCGCGTACAAGGCGTGGAAGGCAACCAGAACAGTCAACGATTGTCGAGGGCGTGGCGTCGCCGTCAGCACTGTCATCGGAACCCTCGGTGATAATGGCACGGCAACCTGCGACAATTCTTGCTTCTACATCAATAACACGTTGGGCAGCCTGCCTTCCGGCTGTGTTGGCACTCGTTGAAAAAACCGCGGGAACCTTGGTCAAAAGACGCTGCAGCCCAGCGTGGTTGGGAACTCTCAGCGCGACGGTTCCAGCGGGTGACTGCATCGACCGTACCAGTGTTGGCCGTGCTTTTACGATAACCGTGAGAGGACCCGGCCAGCACAAAGCCGTAAGGGCTGCACACGCAGGGTGGATGGTGTCGGTAAAATCGCCGAGCATGGCCGACGAGCCGATGAGAATTATATAGGGCTTGTCGATACGACCCTTGAGTACGTCAAGCTCCGCAACGGCAGCAGCAGACGTCCGCGCAAGGAGCCCCACAACAGTATCGCACGTCCCCAGGACTATTCCATCGTCGTCGAGTATGCCAGCAAGCAAAGTTATATCCTCGCTTGACGCCCATGAAAGCGCCCTCACAGCCGCCTCCTCAGCCCTTCATCTCCGTAGCTTACATTGTCAATCATCGCCATAACCAAAAAATAAAAAACCTCGTCGATGCAACAACCCCGGTCAATTTCCTTTGGAAAATCAGAGCATCCTGAAAGTAACAAGAGTCTCCCCGACCATAATCTATAATAATTTACTGAAATTGACATTTTTGTAAAATGCAGTATCTTTGCGGCAATGTCACGTAGTATTTTTCCAAAAACACGTGACACTATGAGGAGGTTGTCTGTTGCAAGAGCACGGACATACGCGACGTACGGGTTGAGGAGATGGCCTCCGGCATACTTGGAGCGACGTCTGAGGCGGTATAACCTGTGCGTGAGGCGGTTGTTTAAGATATCGCTAACCTATGGAGATGAACGTATGAAAGAGGTACGTGAACAAACAGTGACCAAGGGGGAGATACTTTTCCGTCAGCAGAGAAATTACGGCGAAGTTGTCGAGTTCCTCGATCGACACTGGTCGATTCCCGTGGCGGATCAGGTCGCACGCATAAAAAAGCTTGACGCGGCACTCGGTGGCAACGCACAAAAATTAAAAATTATCGTCGTGGCGGGCAGCAATGGCAAAAGCATCACCTCCCACTTGACAGGAAAACTCCTCAAGGAAGAGGGCCTCAGGGTCGGCATTTCCTACGCTCCCCACATCATGACATACAACGAACGCATCGCCATCGGCGACGAAACAATTTCAAATAAAGAATTCACCGAAATTGCCAACGACGTCATCAACACCGCCGAGTCACTCGGCATTGAAGCTGGCAGCCCCGAGGTTCTTATCATGGCCTCGGCATTCTATTTTGTGAAAAATAACGTCGACGTCGCCCTTTTTGAGACGATGAGCAACGATTGTGTTGAGCTCATGAGCGTATGCAAACCCCTCATCGTTGCAATAACGCGCACCATTGATCAAGACCAGGCCAAGGAAGATAGTGTTCCCAAAGAAGTCATTAGAGCAATGCTTTCGGCGGTTGGCTCTGGAACACACGTTATATCGGCCGATCAGGGAAAATCAAATCTGCAATTCATGCTCGAGCTTGCCGAGCAGCGGGGCGGCACGTGGGCCATGCCCATCAGAAAACTCGCCCAACTTGCTTATCCTTACGAACAACTTCATGGCCGCTGCGCAGCGCTTGCTGAACGCATCGCCGATACGTACGTAAACACCTTTGCAAACCCCGGTGCCGTCGTCATAACCAACACACTCCTGACAAAACAAAAAGGACAGCGCGGCCGGCCAACGCTCGAGGCCAAGCGCCAAGCTGAGCTCAATCCTCGCAGAACGATCGACCAGTTTTGGAGGGAAACGTGCAACACGCTCCCCGGCCGTTTCCAGCACCTTGAAAAAGAAAAGCCGAGCCTTTTACTTGACAACGCGAGCAACCTCGATGCCATCAAAAACGTGCTCCTGGGAATACGCCTCCTTCATTACCAACGACCGCTTAAAGGACTGACGGTCATCCTCGGTTGCAACAACAAAAGTATCGCCGCCGACGGACTCATGAGGGCCTTGCGTTACTTTTTCAAAAAAACATCTGGACAGGTTATCATATGCCCCGTAGTTGGCATGCCAAGCGATCGTGGCGCACAAACGTGGGATCCTGAAAAGATAGCTAACGACCTCAAAGACATGAAAATTAAGGCTCGTGCAAGCGCTTCTTTCAGGGAGGCCTTCGACATAGCACACAAAAGCGTCGACGAGCGTAACGGACTTGTTGTCGTGACAGGGTCAACATCGATTATAAACGAATACTGGATTTACAAGGGCATAAAGAAAGTCGCGTAATTACAATGACTCACAATGGCTGAGTAAGGGTGTGTGCCATGATACCGTTGCTGGGCTCATGTTTCCTTGCGGTTCTGTGTGGGTGTGGCGCCGGCTACCTTTATGGGCTTGCTTTAATCGTTCAACGACAGAAGGTCGTAATAGGCGCACGTACCCAGAGCACAACGAAGTTCTGGTCACGGTATCTGGGCATGTCGATCATTCGCATGGGCGCGGTGACGACGATGGTATGCTATCTGTTGCCGTTGCCGCGGATCAATCTTATACTCGTCATGGGTAGTTTTCTTGTTTTTTTCTGGATCGCCGTGATCCGTGGTGGGGGGTGCGCTCATGGGTGAGCTTGGAGAGAGCGGCCTTGAATGGCGGCCGCTTGCGTTGTTTGGTCTTGAAAGTCCTTTCTTTTCAATTGACGCGCACCTTGTGATCCAGACGTGGATCGTACTCCTTGTTCTTTTCATCTTCTGCCTCCCTGTTCGTTGGCTCCTGAGGAAGCGCTACGGGGTAACTCGTTACCTCATCCTCTCCCTTGTACGTACCTTCGTTGGATTATGCCAGCAGGCTATGGGAACACTCATCTTTCGACATCTTGTCTTCATCATGACCATTTTTTTGTTTATTTTCTTATGCAACACGATAACGACAATCCCCTGGATGAAGGAGCCAACACAGAGTCTCAACACAACGCTGGCCCTCGGACTCATTTCATTTTTTTACGTACAGTTCAGCGGTATACGTGCTCACGGCGTGGTCGGGTATCTCAGAGAATATGTCGAGCCTCTTTTTGTCATGGCACCTCTCCATGTTGTGGGAAAACTTGCAAGCATCATTTCCATGTCGTTTCGACTCTTTGGTAACATCTTCGGCGGCGCCATCATCAGCGAGCTTTATACACTCACTATCCAAAAAAGTGTCGCACTTGAAATAATAGGACTCTTTTCCGGTCTTAATTTTCTCGTGCTCCTCTTTTTCGGCCTCTTTGAGGGCTTCTTGCAGGCGTTTGTATTTACCATGCTGAGCCTTACGTATCTTTCAATAGCAATACAGAGTCCGGAGCAGCCCCAGGGAGAAGCGGTATGACTGAGCTTTCTGATTTCCTTCACTTTGGAACCATCGGGATTATAGCAGGACTGACCTCGTTGGGTGCCGGTATTGGCCAGGGCCTTGCAGGAAGGGCGGCGGTGGCTGCGATGGATATTCAGCCGCAGGCGCGCGGCGAAATCAGCCGTGCCCTCGTCATGGGGATGGCCCTCATTGACACCGCATCGATTATGGGGTTAACCATCGTTCTCATCATGATTTTTGGCTCGTCGCCCTCGTCCTCTCCACAAGCCATGTACGCAAACATAGCCGATCTGGGCATCTTGTTCGCTGTCACGTTGCCGGGCTTTGCCATCGGCATAGCTTCATCGTTGCCAGCACAGCAGGCATGTCTTGCCATAGCACGACAACCGTTTTTTTCCCAAAAAATTGCGCGCTTCATGCTCATCAGTCAATCGGTCATTCAGACACCCATGATATTCGGCTTCATCATAGCCATGCTCATCAAAGCAAGTACAGGGTCGATTACCAATAGTGCAGACAGCATACGCCTCGTTGCCGCCGGTTTGACTGTTGGGCTCAGCAGCATCGGTACCATCATCGGCCTGGGAACGTTTGCCCGCGAAGCATGTCGCGGCCTTGGTGTTAACCGTGAGGCCTACGGACCCCTTTTGACCCTCACGTTCATGAGCAACGCTATTATCGAAACACCCATCGTACTTTCGCTCGTTGTCGCCATGGCACTCTTCGGCGCTCCTTTTGAGGATGATCCTGTGCTCGGCAGCATTCGCGTCCTTGCTGCCGCCCTGTGCATCGGCATCGGTACGCTTGGGCCTGGCATCAGTTCCGGCAGGACGTCGGCAATGGCCTGCCGAGAAATAGCAAAAAATCCCGAGGCATACGGCACCCTCTCGAGAGTGAGCCTCTTCGCCCAGGGCCTCATCGACACGTGCGCGATTTATGCTTTCCTCGTGGCTCTCTTTATCGTACTGGCCGTGCGCTAGCTTGCGTAAAACTGGAAGGTAACGGAGCGTTTTCATGCACATAGTTCACATCATAACCAAACTCGAAATGGGCGGCGCCCAAAAGGTATGCCTCGCCCTTAAGGAAGCCCTTGAGCTCAAGGGCTTATCGACCGGCCTCATAACGGGAACAGAGGGGGAACTCGTGCCGCGGGCACATTCCTCACCCACCACGATACTCATGGACGAACTGACGCGAGAAGTTTCAGCAGGGAGGTTTTTCGGCGAGATTGTATGTTTTTGCAAGCTCGTGCGCATCCTCCGCGCGCTCAAGAGACACCATCCCGATCTCATCGTACATACCCACAGCACTAAGGCAGGCCTCATAGGTCGCTGGGCGGCAGTGTGTGCAGGCATCAAAAAACGGGTTCATACCATCCACGGATACGGATTTCACAACCACCAGAATTTTTTAGTCCATTTTGTTATTTACACGCTTGAGCTTGTAACAAGTTTCATCACCACGCACTACGTATGCGTTTCGACGCTCGACGCACGGCGCGGCCTTCGCATCTTTCCACGTTTTGCCCGCAAACATTCGATCATACGTGCCGCGGTTTCCTGCCAGCACTTTCAGGCCAGTGGCATGGATGCGCGAACCGTCCCCCAGAATGGCGCACCATTTGTCTTTGGCACATGCGGGTGCTTGAGAAAGGGAAAAAATCACATCGAGCTTTTTAAGGCTTTTGAACGGGTGCACCGCGCACATCCGGCCACGCGCCTTGAGATTCTCGGCGACGGCATTTTGCGTGCTGAGTACGAGCGGTGGATCGCGGATCACGGGCTTGGCAATGCAATCGTCCTTAGTGGCTGGCACCACGATGTTGTCCCCATCATGAAGCTTTGGCACGCGTTTGTCTTTTCTTCGCTCTGGGAGGGGATGCCGTGTTCGATTGTTGAAGCACGCCTACTGCGCCTGCCTGTCATCACGTACCAAACGGGGGGCGTAGCTGACGTCATCGTACACGGATGCAACGGCTTCATCCATCCCCAGCACGACTGGGAGGGACTCGCCGAAAGCATGAACATGCTCTTACACAACGCAACGCTCTACGAACGCCTTGCCAATCACCCCGATGACCTGTCAGCGTTCAGCGTACCCGTCATGGCAGAGCGCCACGTGGAACTTTATCACAAGCTCTCAATGCCAGGGCAAGAGCATTAAAAATATTGCCCTATGCGGGCGGTGCCGCGCTCATGTTTTTAGCTATTGGACAGATCTTTGAGCTCGCGATGCATTTGTCTTTCGATGTCGCGTTCCCTTATAATTTGCTTTTTACCGATAGCTTTCCTGTGCTTGCCAATGCCGAGTTCAACTTTGACGATATTTTTTTTGTTGAAATAGAGCTTGAGGGGTAGAACCGTTACGCCCTTGCGCGAAATATCGCCAACGAGGCGACTGATTTGCTTACGATGAACGAGGAGCGTGCGGCTCCTCGTTGCCGCGTCCTCCGATTTTTTGTAGGCACGCGCATACGGAGTTATCGTACAGTTTATGAGAAGAAGTTGGCCGTCATGCACGGTGGCAAAGGCACCGATGAGGGAAACTTTGCCCTCGCGCAATGATTTAACTTCATCGCCCGTCAAGACAATACCCGCCTCGAACCTTTCAAATATTTCGTAATCAAAGAGGGCCTTTTTATTCTGCGCAATTACTTTCACAAACGAACTTCCTCGATAGCGCCGTCCTTGAACACCACTTCATGAGCACCACACAAGATCAACAGAAGATCATATATAGTCTACCACTAAAACCATCACTCCCTGAAGCATGCGGAAGTGCAAAGGACATTTTCATTGTGCTTTGACACTTGCTTGCATCGCGGAAGACCTCTGCTACCCTTACCTTGGGTCTCCTTAATTTTAGGTTAGACGTTTACTAATCCTAAAATTAGACACCCACGTTGTCTGAAAATCACGTCCTAGAAAGAACTTTCAGCGCCTGTATAAGTCCTGAGAGGTGCGTTGTGCATTCTTCCATCGCTTAAGGAGCGTCTATGAAATTTCCCGGCAATCGCCTTACAATAGCCCATGTTTACGGCGTCTGTGCGCACACAACGTTCCTTTATTTCATGGTTTTGATAGCACTTTTTCTAACAACGCCACTCGTAACATTCGTAGTCGCCGATGGACCTCAGGCGTCCTCCTCTGGCCAAATAATCGACGCCGCGAGCAGCACCGGTAGTGCAGGTGCCCCGGCAATCAAACGTAGTGGCTTTACCTCGACGTCGAGCACGATTCTTTGTCCACCCAACGCGTGTGTTGAGGCTATCAGAGCATCCGATGAAGGAATGGTGGCGATAAACCCAACGGTCGCACGCACGTGGCACGGCAACGACTATGCCGCCTGGCAACAACTCACCAAGGGCACGCCTGCAGCTGACACCTTCGCCATTTATGGCGCATCGTTCGATCTGTTCAACAATCGTTGGCAGACACCACAAAATCTATCAGCCGCAACGCCCGGTATCGGCTCAGGCGACGCACAATCGCCTCAAATCGCTCTTGACAGGCGCGATCACGGCATGGCCGTCTGGAAGCAGGCAAACGGCTACGATACAACGTCGAGCATGACAATCTACAACATCGTCGCTCGTCCTTACACACTCGGCCCCGAAACCATGCTCGACTCACAGAATATTTCACGTGACCAATCCGCCAATGCCGATGTTCCCAATTCAAAAATTTCCGCATACTGCAAAGGCCTCATTGCCTGGCAAGAGACGCACACGGCAAACCTTGAAAACGTCACGGTTCTTTATGTTTCGGGAAAAGGCAATGGCGGTGGCTCGATAAAACTTTCCTCGGCCCCCGTCCCCGTCTTCATCTACGTCGTCGGCGACATTGACGGAAACCTTGATATCAACTGCACAGGTACGGCATCGGAAATCTTCGCCGTCACCTCGCCAACGAGAGCACCCGACGCACCGTCGATCCCATCGATAACGCTCACGGTCAACGAAGGAATACAAATCAACGGGCATTGCGCGGTAAATATTCTGCCCGGTGCAAACGTGGGCGATTGCACGATAAACATCGATGGCGCAGTGAGCGGCGATTGCGCCATTCACGCCGACGGCACCGATGGCGGCCAGGCGGGTGACGGACTCGACGGCGGAAGTGGCGGCGATTGCACGATAAACATTTCAGGAAGTCCCGGGGTGAACTGTCTCGTTTCGGTACATGGTGGCAACGGGGAAACTGGCCAAACAGGCAATCAAAAGGGCGGTTCGGGTGGCAAACTCGGCAATTGCACGATAAGTTCAAATGGACACTGCGTCATCAACGCTAACGGCGGCAACAGTGGCAATGGCGGCAATGGCGGCTTAATAATGGGCGATTGCACTCTGGGCAATGGCGGAACCATCAGCACCAACGGCGGCTACGGGGATGATGGGGGCTATGGGGGTGACGGGGGCTACGGGGGTGACGGGGGTTCAATAACGGGCGCTTGCATTCTGGGCGAGGACGCAACTATCAACGCTAACGGCTGCTACGGCGGCTACGGCGGCAATGGCGGCAACGGCGGTAATGGCGGCTCAATAACGGGCGATTGCACTCTGGGCAGCGGCGGAACCATCAACGCCTACGGCGACGACGGCGGCGGCTACTATAGCATAAACGGTCGCAACGGCGGCAATGGCGGCAGTGGCGGCTCAATAACGGGCAATTGCACTCTGGGCAAGGACGGAACCATCAATGCTAACGGCGGCTACGGCAACTATGGTGGCGACGGTGGCAACGGCGGCAACGGCGGTAATGGCGGCTCAATAACGGGCGATTGCACTCTGGGCAGCGACGGAACCATCAACGCCTACGGCAGCGACGGTAGCAACAGTAGCAACACAGGCAACGGCGGCAACGGTGGCAACGGTGGCTCAATAACGGGCGGTTGCACTCTGGGCGATAGAGGAACCATCAACTTTAACGGCGGCTACGGCGGCATCGGCGGCAACAGCGGCAGCAACGGCGGCAATGGTGGCAACGGTGGCTCAATAACGGGCGATTGCGCTCTGGGCGATAGGGGAACCATCAACTTTAACGGAGGCGGCGGTGGTAATGGCAGCATTGCCGGCGGCAACGGCGGCAACGGTGGCAACGGTGGCTTAATAACGGACGCTTGCACTCTGGGCAAAGACGGAACTATCAACGCCTACGGCGGCGACGGCGGTAACGGCAACAACAGTGGCAATGGTGGAGCAGGCGGCAACCTGGGACCGGTTTCGATAGCGGTGGACGTCGTGGGCCTAGTAGCTGACAGCGTTAATATCTCCCTCGTAAAGGGCAGCAACGGTAGCAGTTCGAACCACGGTTTCGGCGGCGACGCGGGCACGGCATCGGGCCTCACGCTCGATATCAACGGCACGGTGTGCGGCAAGGTGGCCGTCGTGAACAACAGCACGATCACGTGTAGCATCGCTGCCAGCGGCAACGGATGCATCAAACGCAATGTGACGCCGGCGGGAGTTACGCCGCCTTCGTGGGGCAATCAGGTGACGTGCACCTGTCCGCCAAGCTCAGCGATAACAACCCCTCCGTCTGATGACGCCAGCATGCGTAACGCACGTATTCATCGCGCACCCCAACAACCAAAACCGTACGGTCAACCGACGGCTACAAAGCGATCTGGCACCGTCAAGTCGACTCACATTCTCAAAGCAGCCATTGGCGTTGTTTCAAGCGCATCGTGTCCGCCGTGGTACATCACGGTCGACAATCTTGACGTTACGTGTTCATCGACACCAGGCATTGAAACAACCGTCGCGGCCTGCGGGTACGATGCATGCAGGGGGACGTTTGCCAATGCCAAGGCGCTCGGACTTTCATTTTCAACAAAGTCATTAACGCAACCAACCTTCCCCCGCGTTGCCCTCGACGACCAAAAGCACGGCATCGTCGTCTGGCAGGGCCTTGACGAGAATCTTGTATCCCACGCCTGGGCATGTTCGTACGATGTGGCAACGGGCGATTTTGGCTCGACTTTCACGCTCTCCGAAGGTGCGCAAGCATTCACCCCCGACGCCGATCTGGGCGGGTGCGGGTGCGGCATCATCGCGTGGGCGCAGACGAGCACGGCCGACGACAAGCATACCGATATTTGGGCGTGCACCTATAATCCGGTCACACAGGAACTTGGTGAGGGGCACCTCGTTTCTGACGGCATTCACAACGCCGTTACCCCTCGCGTTGCCTGCGATTGTAGCCAGCACGCGTGCGTCGTCTGGCGGCAACTGAACGCTGACGGAACGACGTACACAGTGTGGGCGCATCTTTACACCATCGGCAAGCCGGGATTCGGGACGCCCGTCGACATTTCGTCGTCGGGACCGGCTGGGCAGACCAACACCGAAAATCTCTCGCTTGTTACACTCGACAACCGCGGCAATTACCGTGCCATCTGGCAGCAAAACGTCGGCTCCGACGGCAGTGGAAATCCCGTCGACAACGTTTTTGCACGCGCGTACAGCGCATCCTATGAACGTTGGGGCTCCGTCGTCAATATGTCGAGCCCGTGCGGCATGGGCGGCGACGTCGACCTTACAACCGAGGCCACCAACGGCGCGATGGCGGGCACCATGCACGGCAACTCTCTTATCGCATGGCAGGCGACGCCGACGGCAACAGAGAACTACGGCATCTGGACGTCACGCTGCGCCACGTTCGGGTGCCCAACAACAACGACGGCATGCAAACCGGTGAAACCGTGAGGCTTTAACAAGGGCGCGCAAAGCGCGCACGATGAGCTAGCGCGAGACGCGCAAAATAGACCATAAAAAACACGCGCTCAAGAAGCAACCGGGCTGGCGCATGTCGGACCTTTCACGATGTCTTTACGGGACGCAGTGCATATGGGATAATACTAATGAAATGTGTGCATGTGTAATGTTTTTTATGATTTTTTGTCAGAATGTGTGTACGTGAGGAAATGTACGTGAAGAAAAATATTCATCCGGAATTGCACGAGAT
Organism: uncultured bacterium; assembly: GCA_963754845.1. Taxonomy (GTDB): domain Bacteria; phylum Babelota; class Babeliae; order Babelales; family Vermiphilaceae; genus JAKASV01. The sequence continues at coordinate 27,530 of CAVWHE010000004.1, read as the reverse complement.
TGTGGCACACTGTGCCTGCGGTGCCGAGTTCGTGACGCGCTCGACAGCCACCAACGTCAAAGTAACCTTGTGCTCACAGTGTCACCCGTTTTTTACAGGCGCCCAGAAATTTGTTGATACAGCCGGCCGCATAGAAAAATTTCACAAAAGGTATCAAAAGGCCAGCGGAACCGTGGCAAACCCTGCCGATCCATCGAGCAAAGCTGCAGACAAGTCTCGCGAGCCAAAGGCTCTGAACAAGGCCAAGGCATCGCGCGGCCAGCAAGAGGACAAGAAAAAATAACCTTCACAACAACGCCGTACTTGTATGATCGACATTTCGTGGGATAAAATTCAGAGACGCCGTGATGAGTTAGGCAGTGCACTTGCCAGACAGTCTCTCGACAGCAAGGATCGCAGGGAAATGCAGCGAGAGCTTTCGTGGCTCTCCCTTATTATTGCAAAACATACCACAGTCGTGGCTCTTGAGAAAAAAATAGCCGACCTTGAAGCCCAGGAGACAGTTAACGATGACCCCGCCCTCGAGGGACTCTTCCGCGAAGAGCATGCGGAGCTAACAGCAGAACGAGAGGTGTCCCTTAAGGAACTCGAAGACGCTTTCATTGCCCCCGATCCCCTCGACGACCGTTGCGCGTACCTTGAAATTCGTGCTGGCACGGGCGGCCAGGAGGCGGCTCTTTTCGCCGCTGATCTTTTGCGCATGTACACCAACTACGCCCTCGGCAAGGGATGGAAGGTGTCGCTTGAAAGTACAAGCCAAACTGATCTTGGCGGACACAAGGAAGTCGTCGTCTACATCGCCGGGCAAGGCGTGTATGGCCTTCTTAAGCACGAATCGGGCGTTCATCGCGTCCAACGCGTTCCGGCAACAGAAACTTCAGGACGCATTCACACGTCAACGGCTACCGTAGCAGTTTTGCCAGAAGCAGACGATGTCGATATCACCATCGATCCCAACGATCTGCGTATCGACACATACCGCTCAGGGGGAGCGGGCGGACAACACGTCAACAGGACCGATTCTGCCGTGCGCATCACGCACACACCAACGGGACTCGTCGTAGCATGCCAGGACGATCGTTCACAACACAAAAACAAAGCAAAGGCTCTCAAAATTCTCAAATCCCGCCTTCTTCTTGCTCAGCGCGAAAAGTGCAATCAAGAGCGCAGTCAACAACGGCGCGAGCAGGTGGGGACGGGTCAAAGGGCCGAAAAAGTCAGAACGTACAACTACCCCCAAAATCGTGTTACTGACCACCAGGTCGATGTAACGCTCAAGAATCTCGACAAAGTAATGGAAGGTGCGCTTGACCCTATAATCGATGCTCTCTATGAAAAAGATCGAGCAGAAAGAAAGAGGGCGGCACTTGAGACGGCTCTTCTTGGGTAGAATGGTAGAAACATAGTCGCCTAGGCGACCCAGCCGTTCAACGTTTTTCTTCGGGTGCGTGTTCCGGTGAGTTCATAGCGCAGTGCGGCGGTTCCCGGAAAATATTTTCTGCGCGCTGCGGTAAACTTAGTCTGGGGTTCGTTGAGTTTGAGGTAAAAAATAAAGAGTCACAACGAAAGGTTCCATGATTTATCATGCGTCATGTTGGCTGCAGCAGTACATTTCGGCACTCAACGTTGTACATTACATCACCTTTAGGACGATAGCAGCCCTCCTCCAAGCGCTCATTGTGACGCTCGTGGGAACACGCGCACTCATAAAAAAATACCAAAAGAGTCTCGCCTCGGACGAGCGCGAATGCACGCCTCTGGCGCACAAGCACAAAAAGGGCACACCAACCATGGGCGGCCTTGTTATCATCGGCGCAACGCTTGCTGCATGTCTGTGCTGGTGCGATCTTGCCAGAATTCACACGTGGATTCTCGTCGCCGTCATTGTGTCTTTTGGCGCCATAGGTTTCTGGGACGACTGGCACAAACTTGTCCACAAAAGAGGCATTTCGGCACGGGAAAAATGGATCTTTCAGATACTTTTTGCGTTACTTTTTTCCGTCGTCCTCCTTGTTACGCAGACAACGACACCGCACATCGCTGTACCCTTTTTTAAAAATGTGTATCACGATCTCGGCATCTTTTTTATTCCCTGGGCTATTTTTGTTATTGTTGGTACGAGTAACGCCGTCAACCTCACCGATGGCCTTGATGGGCTCGCTGCTGGCGTTCTCCTGCCGACCTTGGCGACGCTTACTGTACTTGGTTATCTGGCAAGTCATTGTGTCATCGCCCTTTATCTCCACATCCCTTTTACAAGCAATCCGGAGGCAGTGGTCATCGGAGGATCTCTCATTGGTTCCATGCTTGGCTTTTTGTGGTATAACGCATTTCCCGCACAGATTATCATGGGCGATGTCGGCTCTCTTGCACTTGGCGCTGGGCTTGCTACAATGGCCATCATGGCAAAACAAGAAGTCCTTTTGGCTATTTCGGGGGGCATTTTCGTTGTTGAAACGCTTTCGGTCATCGTGCAAGTTTTGTCTTTTAAGCTTCGCGGCAAACGCGTCTTCAAAATGGCGCCCCTTCACCATCATTTTGAGCTGCAGGGACTTCACGAAACAACGATAACGACGCGTTTTATGATCGTCTCAGTCGTCCTTTCCCTCCTCGCCCTTGTGACGCTCAAAATCCGCTGAACATAAACGTCAGATACGTCGCCTCGTCATGCATACGCTCTTGAGAAATCACCAAAAGTTCCATCTGGAACTTGATTAAAAAAAACGGGTATCCAATTTCAAGATCGGCGAAAGCCCAATCTAAAACAGAGACACCCGCGATGAGAGCATTCAAGAGGGACGCGTAAGTCTTCTAGCGGATTTTCGTATGCACTTAACGTCCGGCAGCGCTACAACAATAGGATTCACAACAACGACCGCCGCCGTCGCAACAGCGATTGACGCTATCATTCATGTGCTGACAATTTTGATCGCGCCATTCGTCCCACGATCGAAGACCTGAGTGCGGCATAGGGTAGTAGTCATAAGAGCAGTCAACGAGCGCACGCGCGGCTGCTTCCAGGTAAGCATGTTCCTTCTTTTTTGCGGACGCCTGCTCTTGAGGATGTGAGTCGTTGTCCATCTTCATGGCGTAAGCATTACTGGCAAGTGCGAGACAGGCCAAGAGAGTGTATTTGTACATAAGGCGTCCTGATGTATAAAAAAACCGAAATTAATACTGATACAGCGTTAGTAATATCCCTTTGATAAGTACGCGCGTCCTGAATCGCCGAAAATCATAACCCCAAGATCACCCTCTTTAAGGTGTTCCTTGGCATATTTTTGTGCAGCAAAAGCGACGGCGCCGCTTGCAGGCCCGACGAGAAAACCGTAACGGCTTGCCAAAGTTTTGAGCATATCGATGCCCTCATGATCATCGACGGTCAAAAACTCATCAATGACGTCATTATTAAGCACCGGCGACGCAAAATCGACGCCAATTCCTTCGTATTTATAGGGCTTGGGGTTACCCTGTGTCGATCGAAATGACGTTACCGCATCGACGGCCAAAACCTTGATTGCCGCGTTTTTTTCTTTGAGAAACTTTCCAACGCCACTCACGGTTCCACCCGTTCCCGCTCCGGCAAAAAGGTGCGTTATCGCTCCCCGTGTCTGCCTCCATAGTTCGGGCCCCGTAATAGCGTAATGAGCACGGGCATTGTCGAGATTAAAGTATTGATCGGGCATGAAGGAGTTGGGCGTTGCCTCGTGAATAGCCCGGGCGCGGCTGTGGTAACTTTCAGGATCTTGGAGATTAGCCTTTGTCGGGCACACGACGACCTGAGCACCGTAGGCAACCATGGTGCTGTATTTTTCCTTACTCGTTTTTTCCGGCACTGTGATAATGACTTTGTATCCCTTGACCGCTCCGATCATGGCTGTGGCAATACCTTGGTTGCCCGATGAAGCGTCTATAATTGTCCCCCCCGGCTTAAGCTTTCCCGTACGTTCGGCTTCTTCAATCATAAAGAGCGCGGAGCGATCTTTGACGCTTCCACCCGGATTGAGATATTCGAGCTTTGCATAAAGAGCGCCGGGAAACGCAAGAGAAACCCCGACGAGAGGCGTGGAACCTATTGCATCAAGTACCGTACCATGCATTGCAAGCCTTTCCCTCTGGAAACACTGCGTACAACCAACCACGGGAGCCCACCTACAAATTCATGAGCGCTGAAAAAATATACCGAGGGAAAAACAAAAAGTCATGCAATTGTTCATCAATCTAAACTTTCACATCTCTCTGAGCCACTATCTTGGACCAACATTGTATCCGCATTGTATACGCCCCGACATGCCGACGCCAGGCAAATCGCTGGTCGGAGGGCACCGAAGGAGCTGTCGGCGGAAGGACCACAGGAAAGAGGGGGGGGAAACGGCAACTTTATTTTTGAACACACCCGAGCTTCACATGAGTCTGTGGTGACGACTTTATGCTGCCCTGGCGTACGAACTTCTCGGTGAACTTCGGCGTCTTTCATACCTGCCTGCGTACCTTCGCTGTTGTGGCTGTTGCTGCACAGGGGCAGTCGCCGGCATCTGACGCGTAATGCCTTCAAGGTGATGGCGCTCAATGGTTGCACCGATGGCGCGTTCAATGGCACGCAGAAGACCTATGTCCTCGTGTGTAACGAAGGTATAGGCGCTCCCCTCTTTATGCGCTCGCCCCGTTCTACCGATGCGATGCGTATAGGCTTCGGGGGTGTCGGGCATATCATAGTTCACGACATATCCTATGTCAGAGACATCAATACCACGCGCCGCTATATCTGTTGCAACGAGGACCTGGAAGCGTCCACCACGAAATCCGTTCATCGCCCGCTGCCTTTTGGCCTGCGAAAGATTGCCCTGAATCGATGTTGCGCGGAAGCCAAGACTCTGGACATGCTTTCCTAAGGACATTGCTCGATGCTTCGTTCTCGTAAAAACAAGAACCGCCTTGCCCTGGGCCTGCTTAAGCAGTTCGGCCAACAGGGGCAATTTTTTCTCGCGCTCCGTGTAATAAACAGCATGTTTGATGGTAGCCGCCGGTGCCTTATGCTCGATCTGCACAACAGCGGGATCCCGCAGTATGTCTGAGGCAAGCGAACGAATCTCTTCAGGCATCGTAGCCGAAAAGAGCAACGTCTGACGCGCGGTAGGAACATGCGCAAGAATTTTTTTGATGTCGGGCAGAAACCCCATATCAAACATTTGGTCGGCCTCGTCAAGCACAAGGACCTCAACGCCGCGCAGATAAACGGTGCCATCGCCAAGGTGATCGAGCAATCTGCCAGGACACGCAACAACAATGTCGGCACCGGATCGCAGAGCGCGCACCTGCAGACCTTTGTTGACACCTCCATACACGGTAACCGAGCGCAGGGGCATACCCGAAGAGAATGTACGGATCACCCCGTTAATCTGCTCGGCAAGCTCGCGCGTAGGAACAACTATGAGGGCCCGCACCCTGCTACCAGGTTTGGCAAGAAGACGTTGAAGAAGAGGAAGCACGAAGGCCGCGGTTTTTCCCGTGCCCGTTTGCGCGAGTCCCATGACGTCGCGCCCCTCTAAAATAAGTGGAATGGTTTGTGCCTGAATAGGCGTGGGAACACGATAACCAGCCGACGCAACCGCCGACTCGACGAGGGGATTAAAACAAAAAGATTTGAAACTGCTCACTGTGGCAGCCGATCGGCTGCCAGTAGATTGACTACAGGTATTGACTGAGTGGCTCATGAAAAACTTATCCTTGACCCTTTTGCAGAGCTGCCCGAGGGCCAAGTCGTCCGCTCAGCCCAGACACGATCATTCGCGTACGCATACGTGAAAGACCGATTAATAGTGTCAGACGCACAGTTTTCTGCATTACAATGGTTGTACATACTCTGAGACGATTTATTTTCAGTAGTAACAGTGTCATTGTACCACACGCAAAGAACCAAGTCAATTGAAGGTGTAGCAGTTTGTAGCAGCACTGTGATAATGTCCTCATGATAGCACAATGAAAATGACCGCTTTTGTTTTAGTACGACGATGACGAAAAGTAAGTACAAGAACCTGAAAAATGATGCTGATGCCGACGAATAAGAATATAGCACGAATGCACGTCGCTTGACGGTATACTCGCCATCCCTGGCATGCGCTCACGTACCAGAGCGTGATTCGCTCTGTGCGTACCATCGATGGTGGCGGCGACAAGGTTGTCGTTGCATCGGGCGCTAAAGTGTGTGACAATAATATTTATACGAGTACCTATCGACACGACGAATGCAGGCGCTGGCCAAGCCACGGGGATGCGCGCTTCATGATTATTCTCAGGGATATATGTCTTTCATTCGGTCAGCACGTTGTCTTCGACCGTGTTAATGCTGCATTTGATCCCCAGGCGAAAAGCGGATTGGTTGGCGACAACGGATCGGGAAAATCAACGCTTCTCAATGTTATTGCTGGCAATCAGCATCTTGATAGCGGAAGCGTCGATGTACCAAGAACTTTGCGCGTCGCGTACATGCCGCAGGACACCGTGCTTGCTTCAGAGCGTACCGTACTTGACGAAGTATTGACAGCCTTTGCTGAGCTCGGTCACCACCTTGATCGTCTTAGGGAACTGGAGGAACGCGTTAATGGGCAGACGGCGACTGATCAGGAACTTGAGGAATACGCTGTCGTAGTCCATGAACTTCACGAACATGATTATCATGGCAAGCAGGCGCAGGCACACCAGATGCTTGCTGGTCTTGGTTTTGGCGCGCAGCAGTACGGGCACCCTGTTGCCTCCCTGAGTGTCGGTTGGAAAATGCGCCTCGTGTTGGCCAAACTCCTCATATCACGAGCCGATTTTTACCTTTTTGACGAGCCAACAAATCACCTTGACCTCGTTGCCAAGGACTGGTTTGCTGATTTTTTGCGTAAAGCTCCCTTTGGCTTTCTTCTCGTGTGTCACGACAGATATTTTCTCGACACGCTCTGCGGCCACATTTGGCACCTGCGCGCAGGCAAACTCACGTGTTACACGGGGAATTACACGGCATACCTTACCAAGAGCGAACACGCGAAGCGCATCGAGGAGAAGAAGTACCTCGAGCAGCAAAAGTACGTCAAGAAGCAGGAAGCAACCATAGCACGGTTTCGCGCCAAGGCAACCAAGGCGACGATGGCGCAGAGCATGATCAAGGCCCTTGAAAAAGTTGAACGCATAGAGCCAGCGCACGCAGACAAAACGATGCGCATGAGCATAAGGCCCACACGGCAGCCTGGCAGAATCGTCCTTACCGTTCACGATCTTGCCTTCGCGTTCACGTCAGGTGAAAAAGTTTTTGAAAACATTTCCTTTGAAATCGAGCGAGGAAAAAAGGTTGCCCTCGTTGCAGCAAACGGCGTGGGCAAGTCGACGCTCCTTCACGTCATCATGGGAGCTTACAAACCGTTTTCCGGAACCGTTGCTTTGGGCCATAACGTCACTTCTGTCTTTTTTGCCCAAGATCAGAATGCGGCGCTCACCGCCAGCAATACGATTCTTGAGGAAGTTGAAAGTGTGTGTGTAACCAGCGACGATCGCGCACGCGTGCGCACACTTCTGGGGTCGTTTCTCTTTAGCGGAGAGAGTGTCGACAAAAAAATAGGCGTCCTGAGCGGCGGAGAAAAAAATCGTGTGGCAATGGTTAAGACGCTCCTTGTACACGCGAATTTTCTCATTCTTGACGAACCGACGAACCATCTCGATCTTGCATCAAAGGACGTTCTTCTTGAAGCACTCACTCACTTTGATGGGACGATTTTGTTTGTTTCACATGATCGCGATTTTTTGAACAATCTTGCCACCGATATCATCGAGCTGACGCCACACGGGGTAGTTTCGTACGCTGGTACGTATGATGCCTACCTTTATCACAAGCACCGCGAGCAGATGAATGACCGCCAGCAAGGTGCGACGAACGAATCGCACAAACGTCCCGGCGATGCCGGTAGCAAGGATGCTGCCACGCAGGCCATGCTTCAGGAAACCCGCGATCGGCGCAAACGCATCGCGCAGCTTGAAAAAAGCATTACCAAGCGTGAAAACGAGCTCGCGCAGTGCTCACTTGAATGTGCAACGCTTGTGTACGGAACAGCCTCCTACAAACAAGCACACGAGAAACTGCGTACGATCGAGCAGGAGCTTAAAAAAGAGTGCGATGAATGGGAAAAGCTCGTTTAGAGAAAACACGGTTAAGTATCCAAGCCAACGTTATTTGTGCTATGCTCGCTCACGCGCTTTATTGACTGGTCTCATAATCCACACATGAGAAGTTTTACTGTTACTCCAGGGAGATGGCATTCGTAGCTCCTTGACAGCATGCACGTAAAACTTTGACATCGTCGAGCTAAAGCCTTAATATTCTTTCTCTTAATTGTTGTAGTTGTCTTCATAGCTTAAACGGAAGGATCCGTGTATGAATAGGGGTTCCTATTGCCTAAAAACCTTGCTTTCTTGTCTTGTAATGCTTCCAATGGCCACGTCTGCTATGCAGGTTGAGCGTGATCAGGAGGGTTACAGGGTCCACGATGAGCATGGCAGCCATACCGTTAAAAATTATGATGTCGACGCCCTTCTACGAAAATTAGGTCGGCAACAGCTCAAGCAGTTTTTGGCTCAGGGTGGTAGGATCAGGGCGAAGCGTCTTGATAATGGTGACTATGTCCTGCGTGCTTACGTTCCTGGACCTGGAGGGGGACCTATTGGGGCAACCGTCGGGTTCTTTTTGGGCAAAGGTGCGGTGGAAGTTGTAGGTCACGGCGGTATTTGGCTCGTTTCCTTCGTTGCAGGACCTGCCCAGCCTGCCCTCCATATTGCGTTGGAGGCAACGCTTGGTCCGGTGATAGAAGGTACTAGCAACGTTGTAGGACTTGGTTGTGGCATAGCAGGTGGAGTTGCAACGGGACCAGTGTAACAAGAGATTCGTTGCTGCCTAGACCGGGGGGGTGATACGGTCACCCGTGCAAAGGGTGGCCCGTCCGTCCCTAGAAGGGGCTGGCCATTGAGATGACAGGCTCTCGCGAAGGATTGGATGCCCCCTTGGTTATACGTTCCATCGTTGCTCTTCTGATAGGTAAAACAAGAAAAAATTTGAGGAGGAAAGAGGATGAGTATCTTTACGCTGCGCTGGTCAAGACTTAGACGTGAGCTTGATTCGATTGTGTTCTTATCGGTTATTCACGTGTGGTGGTCATTCAATTTACCGGCCTATGCGAGGCTGGAGGAACCCTACGGAACTCTTGTAGGTACGGGTGTAAGTATTTTTGGCATCATACTCTATGCTTTCATATTTTCGCACCCTGACGTATGCGTGGCGCGCCTGAAATTTGAGCAGATAGATACGCAACTATGCGGACATGACTTCAAAAATTTTATACAAGTGACGTTGTGGTCATTTTTTATTGCCTCATGGATCGTTGTGTGGTACAAAGATTTTTATCGCATGCCGAGCATATGTTACGCTCTACTCTACGGTTACTACGCAGTGTTCTTTGCACTGCTTTGGAGGGCTGCCGCTCGACAGGTGCAGTGTACCGTCGACCATTCCGTGCAGGGTGAGTGCAACGAAGAGAAAAGTTAAAACCAGCGGCCTCTTTCTTTATCCTCTCGCTTTTTTTAGTCCTGCGTGGTGTATCATCCCGTGCTCCCAAACGATCAAAACCCTTGTGGATACCGTCGTCGATGAGAACGTCAAAATGTCGGCATAGCCACACACGCGGGAATTGGTGTAAACCACAGGAGGGGGCGATAGGATGCCCCCTCCAAAGATTATATCTCAACGGCTTTTTACCAAACCAACGTCGCTACGCTTAGCAAAATATTACACAAGCCAAATTTCCGTTGCTTACTGGCCTGCGCCAGCCACTTCATCACGAATTTCCATAAGTATCTTGCCAAGCTTATTGTTGTCCGAAGTTAGTCTATGTGCGCGGCCCCACCCCCAGAATTCGTGTTCTGAGTTGTTGATTATAAGGGCGTCGCCTGTCGCGATTAAGAGCCCTCGGAGTGAGGCATCTTCGAATTTTGCCCTAAGGACATCTCTCATCAGAGCATATTCTTCCCCCGATGCTAAGCAATGCCCTCTCATCAAGAAAGAATATTTTTCCTCCGATGCCAAGCAATGTCCCAGGAAGTTATTGTGTCTTTCTAGGTAAGATATGTATACCCCCTGGGCACTCGGCAGCACTTCTTTCCTATAGGCAATCCAATGCTTTTCATTTACGAAGGCATTGCTCAAGAAAGTAGGGCTCCCATCGCTAGCGTGGGTATAGATCTGAGTGCTCCTCGTTCTATTTTCCTTGGCCGAGGCCCGAGCCAATGAATCACGAATGTCCATGAGCATCATGCCGAGCTGATCCCGGAATTCGTGTTCTGAGTTGTCGATTATAAGAGCATCTCCTGTTGCGATTAAGCGGTCTCGGAGTGGAGCATCCCTGAATTTTGCCCTAAGGATATCGTACATCAAAGCATACTCTTCATCCTCTGCCAAAAAGCGCCCTTCACTGTTCTTTTTGTATGCTTCCCGGGCATTCGGCAAGAATTCTTCTTCATAGAAGACCCATTGATCTTTATCTACGTAGGCATTACTCAAGAAAGTAGGTCTTCCATCGTTAGCGTGGGTATGAATTACAGTGCGTCGCGTGGCTTGTTGAGCTGCTGCCGCAGGAGGTGCCGACGACAAACGGTGAGCAGACGGTGCTGGTAGATCAACGTGCGTAACGTGCGTAGATCGAGATACCGATGCAGGCCGGTTACTTGGTCCAGGGTTCCCCGCCAGGCAAAGTTGCGCTTGTGGTCGTCGTGCCAAGGTGGCCGTTTGAGCTGCCGCCGCAGAACCTGCTCGTTGGGCTCCTCGTTGGACTGCTGCCGCAGGAAGTGCCGACGGCAAACGTTGAGCAGCCGGTGCTGGTAGACCAACGTGCGCAGATCGAGATACCGGTACAGGCCGCAGGTTACTTTGTCCAGGGCTTCCCGCCGGACGAGGTTGCGAAGAGTGCGTTTGTGGCCGTGCCAAGGTGGCCGTTTGAGCTACCGCCGAAGAAGCACCTGCTCGTTGGGCTACTGCCGGAGAAGTGGGAGCCGACCATAAAATCTTGGTTTCATTTTCCTGGGTAGGGTCATCTTGCCAATAACTATACTCAATGCGATCGATAGCGAACGGCCCTGTAAGCCGTACGTTATGTGCCAGTCTATTCCAGAGAGATGTGAGATTGGCCTGGATCTCTTGGACAGTTCGGTCGCTAATGTGCTGCGATCCTCTCTTAAAAGGCGTCAGTTTGGCCAATGTTATATGATGCAGGTAGTCCTGCCACTGAGGTCGCGGGATACCTGATGTGCGATCAAGATCTTGCGCGATGCCATCAAAGCCTTGCGAATGATTGGACCTGTCATCGTCAAAGTCGGCCACTATGAACAGACGCTCGGGGCTGTTGAGCCTTTCTCGTCCGCGTATCACCACAAGACCGGTCAACGTAATGGTTCGTGGAACAGAATAGCTCCTGAATAATTCTGGGGTAAAAAACATTGCCGCGAGATCTCGGTACGATTGGCCCTCATTGTCAGAACCCGCACAGTCAATGACCTTAATACTGATGCGAGGGCACATAGGCCTTCCTCTAAGGAAGTTTGTGGTTAGATTTAATTCTCTACCCTGCATGGTGTAAAAACCCTGCCCTGATCCAGGCAGAGATTGAGCGCCAAGTTCGCGAATAACATTTTCCTGCACCACCCGAAAGACCTCGTCAATTCCTCGGGGAATGGCAAGGATGGAGTCGTATCTTTCCTGAACGGGCGGCGCCTCCTCCTCCGCTGCACCATGACAACGATCGGGTTGAGCTACCGCCGAAGAAGCACCTGCTCGTTGGTCTCGTTGGACTGCTGCCGCAGGAAGTGCCGACGGCAAACATCGAGATACCGGTGTAGGTAGTAGGTTACTTGGTCCAGGATTTCCCGCCAGGCAAAGTTGCGCTTGTGATGGTCGTGCCAAGGCTGCTGGTTGGGCTGCTGCCGCAGAAGCTGCTCGTTGGGCTCCTCGTTGGACTGCTGCCGCAGGAAGTGCCGACGGCAAACGTTGAGCAGCCGGTGCTGTTAGATCAACGTGCGCAGATCGAGATACCGGTGTAGGTAGGTTACTTGGTCCAGGGCTTCCCTCCGGACGAGGTTGCGAAGAGTGCGTTTGTGGCCGTGCCAAGGTGGCCGTTTGAGCTACCGCCGAAGAAGCACCTGCTCGTTGGGCTACTGCCGGAGAAGTGGGAGCCGACCATAAAATCTTGGTTTCATTTTCCTGGGTAGGGTCATCTTGCCAATAACTATACTCAATGCGATCGATAGCGAACGGCCCTGTAAGCCGTACGTTATGTGCCAGTCTATTCCAGAGAGATGTGAGATTGGCCTGGATCTCTTGGACAGTTCGGTCACTAATGTGCTGCGATCCTTTCTTAAAAGGCATCAATTTGGCCAATGTTATATGATGCAGGTAGTCTTGCCCCTGAGGTCGCGGGATACCTGATGTGCGATCAAGATCTTGCGCGATGCCATCAAAGCCTTGCGACTGGTTGGACCTGTTATCGTCAAAGTCGGCCACTATGAACAGACGCTCGGAGCTGTTGAGCCTTTCTCGTCCGCGTATCACCACAAGACCGGTCAACGTAATGGTTTGTGGAACAGAATAGCTCCTGAATAATTCCGGGGTAAAAAAGATTGCCGCGAGATCTCGGTACGATTGGCCCTCATTGTCAGAACCCGCACGGTCAATGCCCTTAATGCTGATGTGAGGGAACATCGGCCTTCCTGCAAGGTGGTTTGTGGTTAAATTTAATCCTTTATTTTGCATGGTGTAAAAACCCTGCCCTGATCCAGTCAGAGATAGAGCGCCAAGTTCGCGAATAACATTTTCCTGCAACACCCGAAAGGCCCCGTCAATCCCCCGAGGAATGGCAAGAATGAGGTCGTACTCCTCCTGAACGGGCGGCACCGCCGCACCATGACAGAGAAGGGAAAGGCCGGATAAAGCTAAGAGAAGTCCAGCACGTTTTATTGTCGTCTCAATAATCATACAACCCCCATTAAACTGATAAAAAATTTAAGAATAATAATCAAAAGATTTCATCACGTATTAAGTATATCATATATTTCAAGAAATTGCTGATAATTTCATTTGCGCAAAATTAGCAGGCTTATTCCCGTTCTTTCAGCACGTGCCCTCGACTATAAGACGGGAAACGAGGACAAACTTTGTGCGTATTTCATCGAGTCCCTGAGCACGACAACCAGCGACCAAGATAAGGATTATCGAGTTCGCGTTAATGCGGGTGCGCACCGGTCACCGATATCCCGTGACGATCTTTGACGCGCCCGCCCCCTAAGACACTTTTCAGTTTGACATGTTTTGTTGTTTTTTGCTACGCGGGGCCTTTGTTGCAATTGCATAAGTTTGCTACCATAGCGATAAGTATTGGCAGACTGGTATCCGAAGCTGGCAGCCTTGCGGCTGCTACGGTTGTAATGCATGTGTGACAAAGCGAGGAAGGTCTATGAACACAAAGCATGTGTCGCTTGTACCCCTTTTTGTTGGGCTTTTGTCGGCAACTGCCGGCTCTCTTCAGGCAAAGTCGCATGACACGCGGCTCCATCGAGCGGCGGTCGAAGGACGTACCCATCAGGTCCATAAGCTCATCCGTCATGGCGCCAACGTCAACGAACGTGACGATGAAGGAGCCAGTCCACTTCACATGGCGGCCATAAGCGGCAAGCGAAGACTTGCCCGCCGTCTCATCAAAAACGGCGCTGACGTTAACGCACGTGATAAGCACGAGGGAACACCGCTTCATGTGGCAGCATCGTACGGGCAGGCGGGTTTTGCTAAAATACTCATCGCGAACGGTGCCAATGTCAATGCGCAGGACGATCAAGGAATGACACCACTTCATCGTGCCATCAGCGGCAGGTGTTCATGTGTGGTTAAACTCCTTCTCGAACACGGAGCCGATGTGAACGCTCGTACGCGTGAAGATGTAACGCCGCTGACCTACGCCTCCAAGATCGGTGCGTGCCGGGACATAATCGCCCTCCTTCATGGTCGTGGTGCGAAGTAAAAAGCTCAAAAATATGGATCATGACTCCGGCACGTGCAAGCCATCACGAAGGCAATTTTGATTTGACAAAAACGGGCAAACAGGTACCATACTCGTGGCTGGTTTGTACGTGCCGGGGTAGCTCAGTGGTAGAGCGTGAGCCTGAAGAGCTCAGCGTCGTTGGTTCAATTCCGACCCCCGGCACCACTCTTCGTCTCAGAGCACTCTTTTTTTAGTCCGATGTTGTTCGTCGATGCGCTGCGCACTATGTTTGCGTGCCGCTGTTCACGATACCGCGAGACCGGGCGCGGTGAGCCTTTTTCTGAGCTCATCCACGATGGGTTCAAGGCCTGCCGTAAGTGGCTCGATATAATTTTTCCATGAGGTGTCTCCCGGCGACAACGCCATGTCAAGAGCCACAGCTGGGACTTTGATACCCACAAGCGGCTTAAAGGGCATGGCGTAAGGTCCGTGGACGGCGAGTGGGTGCGCGGGTCCGAAACCCTTGAGACCATCGCACAATAACGTTGCCCATTCTCGTGTCAGTCCCCGTGCAAAAAGATACGCTTGGTCGGCGGTGTACCAAGCAAGGGTCGGCAGCTTGCTTACAAATTCCTGACCGTAGGAAAAATGGTAAAGAAAAACTTCGAGTTTGCCGTCTTCGTCGCGATAGAAATTGATGTTTATTACGAAATCGATATCACCGATGTTTGCCATGGTGGCGACGTGGTAGGGGGCGAATGGCTGTGTATCGGCATCGTGGCTCACTACTGCATGCACGCCGTGGTACGTCGTTTCGATAGCATTTTTAAGCTCGCGAGCGCACGCCGTTGTTTCTGCGCTCTCACTTGTCGTGTAAAGCGCTCGCCCTCCATCGCTGGCATCGCCGGCAGGGACGAGCATGATGGTTATATTCCCCTCATTGGCGACTTCATCGGCACGCGCATTCTGGCACGTCGTGGGTGTCGGTGAACCCCACCACGAACACCGCGCTGGCCATGGACTTGAAAGTATGAAAAATACTGCAAGTACGAAATTTCTTTGCTGCATCATAGAGTGACCATCAGCGACATTGAATGTCGGTCGTTAAAAATTCGCGTAAAAACGTTGTACGTTCGACGCTTTTGTTGTTTTTAAGAGCCAGGGCGATGGCCTTGGGCTGACCGATGAGAACACACAATTTTTTGGAGCGTGTTATTGCCGTGTAAAGCAAATTTCTCTGAAGGAGAGCAAAGTGACAGGTAAAAAGTGGAATGATAGTCGCGGCGTATTCCGAGCCCTGACTTTTATGGATCGATAGCGCATAGGCAAGGACGAGTTCATCAATTTCGGTAAATTCGTACACAACTTTGCGGTCACCAAAATTCACCGCCATCGTTTTTTCGTCGCCATCGATTGCGTCTATAAATCCCGTGTCGCCGTTAAAGACAAGTTTGTCGTAGTTGTTCCGTATCTGCATAACACGGTCGCCGATTTTGTACGTCGTTCCGACGGAGGTAACGGTTTTTTCGTTCCTCCCGGGATTAAGAAGACCCTGAAGATAAGTATTGAGTACGTAGGTTCCGACGGGGCCGCGGTTCATGGGCACAAGAACGACGGTATCGGCCTCTTGTATGCCGTAGCGACCAAGGCCAGCAAAAATTGTTGCGAGTCTTTGGGGGACACACGTCGGATCGTCCTCGCGAATGTACACGAAGTCGCGTGCACTGCCATCGGCATACGTAACGGGGAATTGTCCCTTATTGACTCTGTGGGCGTTAACGATGATGAGGCTGCCGCGCGCTTGACGGAAAATTTCGGTGAGCCGTACCGTTGGAACAACGTCGCTTGCTATGACATCGTTTAAGAAATTTCCCGCACCAACTGACGGCAGCTGATCGATGTCACCGATGAAGACGATGTGAGAGCCCATAGGGACGGCTTTGAGAAGGGCGTGTGCCAAAAAAATATCAAGCATCGATGCTTCGTCAATAATGAAAACATCGGCTTTGAGCGCATTTTGATCGTTGTGGACAAAATGCATGGTCGTAAAATCGAAACCAAGGAGCCGATGAAGGGTTGCTGCGCTGCGCCCCGTTCCCTCCTGAAGGCGCTTGGCGGCACGTCCTGTGGGAGCCGTCAATTTGTATGTCATTGAGGACTCTTCCAAGATGGTAATGAGTTTTTTGATGAGTGTCGTTTTGCCTGTGCCAGGACCACCGGTAATGACTGCCACGGGGTGCTGTGCGCACGCCATGATGCCACGTTGTTGGTCCTCGTTGAGCACTATGTCGCCGGCACGAGGCACACGAAGAGCAGCGTAGACTGATTGAGCATCAAGTCGCGCATCGGGACCCCGTTCAAGCATGCGACGAATTTTATTGGCGACGCCCTTTTCGCAAAAATAGTGCTGAGAGAGCGCAATAAAGTGCCCGTCGTCAGTTGTGATGAGCTTAATTTTGCCATGTGCATGGAGATCGCGCAATGCCTGCGCCATGATCTCGTCGATGGTTTCGTCAAGTTCAAGGACGGTTCGCGTTGTCTCTTTTACTTTTTCAAGATTTCCATAGAGATGGCCCTCCTTGACGGTTGTGCTCAAAACATGCATAACGCCAGCACGGACGCGATCATACGAACGTTCTTCGATGCCCAATTGCCGAGCAAGCTTGTCTGCCGTTTTAAAACCAACACCCCAAATATCGTCAATAAGACGATAGGGATTCTCCCCAAGAACCTCACGCGCACGTGCCCCATATGCCTTATAAATCTTCGTTGCAAATGTTGTTGAAACACCGCGTTCCTGAAGAAATATCATGATCGACGAAATTTCTTTCTGGGCAACCCAGCCCGCAACAATTTTTTCAACGCGCTTGGAACCGATGCCAGGAACCGCAGCAAGGCGCTGCGGCTCGTGCTCGATAACTTTGAGTACGTCAGTTCCGAAACGATTGACAAGCCGCTCGGCATACACGGGGCCTATACCCTTAATGAACCCGGAGCCAAGGTACTTTTTGAGGCCAGTTATGGTTGTCGGTGTGTGGGCGGAGCACGAAGATGCTTCAAACTGCTTACCAAACTTGGGATGAAGACCCCAGCGTCCTTGAAAGCACACGTTGTGGCCGGGTTGAACATGCGCAAGACTTCCCGTAACGGTCACGGAGTGTCCGCTGGCCAGTGTGACGGAAAACACCGAAAACCCATTGTCGGGGTGCTGGAAAACACAGCGCTCAACAGTCCCGACAAGTTCTTCGTTTTGATCATCACCCATACGTGAACTCTCAGCGCGCTGCTCAGCGCTTGCCTGCGCCACCTTTGTGGCGCATGACGTAGTCATTTTTAAGTTTCTCAAATTGAGCGCGAGCTTTAGGACAACTGGCTACGAGGTCGGTGAGAAAGTTTGTCAGATCAGTGCAAAATTCATCAAAACGTTCGAACGTCGTTACCGATGCATCAAATGACGCCATTTCATCATCACCCGTCCTGGCCCAGTTCAAAAGGAGACTCCGAGGAACACCGCGCTTGATGCATGATTCACTAATAAGGACACACATAGGTTCACGAGCCCCACGGGCATGGTCCATGAACGGTGCGACAATGGTCTTGAAGTCCTGTTGGGCCTTTTTAAGAGGAGCTTTGAGGTCATCGAGTTTGGCGGCACACACTTGTTTACACCCAAAAAGCGACAACATCCTACTAAGTTCCCTCTCGCGCAGAGCCAAAGACTTCAAAGTGTGACGTTCGCCTTCAAAGGTATAGGATCCGATTCGCTCGGTACCGTTCTTATCCCCCAGCTGCATCGCCTGAATCTTGCGTATGATATTATAGATTGCTCCCACGAACTCACCCGTTATGCCCAAGGATGTTCCATCGATAATGGCAATAATATCGGGATTAAGGGCGACGGGTGTCTGTTGCTGACACAAGCACGTCCCGCACAAAAGAGTGGCGACACCCATCAAAAAACAAAGAATACACGATTTCATGAAAGATCCTCCTTGCACGCAAGCGTCAAAAACGACATTCCAGGTCAAGAGCACACGTAAAATCCTTACCGATTCCTTCGCCCCAGTAGGCTGCGTCAGCATAGACTGACATCGTCCAGTTTCTCATGGTACGGGCACATGTGTAAGCAAGTGCCGCACCAATACGACTCTCATAGGCACCTGGGCGCCGCGCACGATCAACCATGAGCGGCGGCGTAGTGGCACGCCTCTCTATATCACCAAAAATTTCATGCGTTTTTGCCCAAAAACTGCTGAGTACTTCAACACTCCATCGCCCTGACGCATACGACATACCACTTATCCATTGAAACATAACACCTGGATGAACCTTGGTCCTCAGTGAGAAGGGATAAAAATCTTCGACAAGCTTTGTGGTAAGAAACTCGAGCTTTTGACGCGCATAGACGGGATCGTCATCAACTCTCTCAAGATCAAAATTGGAACTTTCGTAATCGTCGGGATTTTTCCGTTCGACAAAAAGACGCGTTTCAGTTGCCGGCATAAAGTACTGAAGCATCATACGACCACGAAGTTTAATGCTGTGCGCCCACGGGCGTCTAAAAAAGAAACTCAAGCGACCTTTTGTATACATGGAAACACCGACTCCCAGGTGCTTGTCATAACCAAGCCGCGTATCAAGAAGGTTCCCGGCGAGTCGGTCAAGAGCACCGAGAAAAAAGGCCTGACCGAGTTTCGTCGCCTCACCAACATCACCACGTTGCGCATAGTCGATAAGGTCGACAAGGCTGAAACTTCCAGAATCGCAGCGATCTTGAAGTGACGATCCGAGAAGCCCATTCTGAAAAGCGAAGGCTGTCGGGATTGTTGCGACAAAACCAAGTCCCCAGCGATAGCGAGGGCCCTTGCACACATCCCAGTCGATATGAAGACGTGTGTCACCAAGACCGAACTTGTCGCTTATCATATGTTTAGTAACAAAATCATTGTCAAGGGGATCGCAGTCATCTGAACCCAGTGAAAAACCACCGTTATCACCAAGAATTCGAGAAAAAGCGTGCTCTATGCGGTCTATTTCGCGCTGTGTAAGATAAAAGTTTCTTTCAAGATAGACAAGAGGGGCGTGGACGTGAACGTGAAGACTGCCCGCATGCTCATCGTAGCGAATCATGAGACCAGCCTGACGATCTTGGACCGTAAGGTTGCCAAAGAGCGGAAAAATAACAAGGGGATCAATGTTGAAACGTGGGTAGAGCGCACGCGCACAGTCGACACACGATGAAATTCTTTGCAAAAGCGTCGCATCACACACGGCTATAACGGAGGAGATATTATCACATTTTTCTGTGAAGAACATGCGTGATGTCTGGTTAAGAAACGGACTAA
This sequence comes from uncultured bacterium, assembly GCA_963754845.1. Lineage (GTDB taxonomy): Bacteria > Babelota > Babeliae > Babelales > Vermiphilaceae > JAKASV01. The sequence goes on along the minus strand of CAVWHE010000004.1, from coordinate 8,137 downwards.
GGCCAATTGCGCGCGAACAATCCCAGCGAAGTCGGGGGATATAAAAAGGACTCTCTATAACGCTCTTTTTGTTGGCAGGACACGTTGTCACATAGAGGTTGCGCGAAAGAAGGCACGGGGCATTAAACGTTTGGACAAGAAGCGTTACGATAGCGGCAGGATCAATAGTCCGCGCGACCTTAAACGTGGCATCGGTCAAAAAAGCCTCCGTCGACGGATCGCCGAGGACGTCGTCGAGATCAAATCCGGGGTCGGCGGATATTTCGCACACACACCGGACGAGTCCAAGCGAAACTACGATGGCCCACACATATCGTCTAACATTCATAACGGCTCCAGTATAGACGATTTTGTCAGCCGTGACAAAACGAATGCCGCGCTCTTGAGGTATGATGAACGGCCGAAAATCAGACCAGTGTATTTGATAAAATTTGTGTATACTCTTTCATGCAACGTCTCTTTCCTGTTGAATTTTCCTCCATAAAAATAGTTAGACGGAAAGAACGTCACACTTCAGCGTAGTTCACACAGGGGGTGTCTATGAAAAAATCTGGCAAGGCAGGGCTCCTTGTGCTTCTTGTTGCCGTTGTGGCAAAGTTTGTGCTTGGCAAGCTTTTTGTCTACTCATGGCTCAGCCACTTCGTCACACTTGAGCAGATAAAAACACACAGCATTACCTTCAAGTATTTCGTCGACCAGCATTATCTCCCTGCGGTCCTCGTTTACATGGGCGCTTACGCCCTTACGGTAGCTTTTGGTGTGCCAAGTGTAGCACCATTTTCGCTCCTAGGTGGGTTTTTGTTTGGTGTTTTTTGGGGGACGGCATATGGGGCATGTGCGGCGACGGCAGGTTCATTGCTGGCTTTCTTCGTCATACGCTATGTCCTACGTTCGTGGGTACAGCGCAGGTACCGTATACAGCTTGAACGTTTCAACGAGCACATGCGTAGTTACGGGGCCAATTACCTCCTCATAGTTCATTACGCCTCGATTATTCCCTTCTTCTTTATCAACTCTCTTGCGGCGGTTGCCGACGTCGACTGGTGGACATTCACGTGGACAACAGTTGCCGGTTTTATACCTCTTGCAAGTGTTTATGCCTTTGCCGGCAGGGAGCTGGCAACGATAAAGTCCATGAGTGACATTATGTCGCCACCCATCATAGCCATCCTCGTTATACTCGTTTGCTTGGCGTTGCTTCCCGTTATCATCAAGTACTATCGTGATCATGAAGGAAAGCTTCTTTAGCACATCGGCCGGGAACGTCCTTCGAAGGCATATTCAAAGAGACGACGTGCTCACAACCCGCAATGCGGCGGTGGCCTATGCGATGCCCTGCGAGAGAGTAAAGATTGGCGCATAGACGGCCATGATAAGGAGTGTGATCATGAGACCCAAAAAGATGAGAAGGACTGGCTGGACCATGTGCACAACAAGCGATAGGGACTTCATGGCGCGCTCACGCGAAACTCTGCCGGCACGCTGCAATGATGGAGCGAGGGATCCCGTGGCTTCACTGATGCGTACGGTGGCAATTATTTCAGGTGTAAACATACCGGATTGACACTGCTCCATAGCGCTGCTCAGAGAGCTTCCTGACGACACTGCCAAGCGCACCATTCTGACGTGTTCTTCGATGACTACGTTGGTACATGAACTTTCGGCAATGAGGAGGGCTGGCACAAGTCTCACGCCGCCCTCAACGAGCAGGGCGAGTATGTCAAAAAACCACGCACGCTGCGTGTCGCGCATAACGGCACCGATGATGGGAACGTTGAGCGCGGCGGTATCACGCAAGCGACAAAAACGTTCCTTTGTGTTGAGCCATCGAACGAAAGTAGAACAGCCCAGAAAAGTGATGGCCACAACGGCAATGCCTTGCCAGCTTCTCAGAAACTCTCCCAGAGAGAGGAAAATTCTTGTAATAGGAGGAATTTCCTGCTGTGCCGAATCGAGTATGCACGCGAGCATGGGGGTGATATTAACAGCGATGACGACGGTAACGACGACAAAAAATGCACAAGAAATCAACGGACCGGCCGCCGCTGCCCTGACGCTCGCCCGGAACGTGCCCACGGTTGCCAGATGCCTGGCGAGTGCGCGTACTACCACGGCGAGCCTTCCTGATTCTTGCCCCGCATAGATCATGTGAACGATGCGATCGGCAAAAACACGCTTGTGCCGCGCCATCGCCACACTCAGAGAAATTCCGCGTTCAACATCGCCGACGAGTTCTTCAAGAACGAGCTGAATGCCCACGTGCCCGATGGTGTCGCGCATGAGTACGAGGGATTCAGGGACGAAGACGCCAGCTTCAAGCAGTGTTGCCATCTTTTCAAAAAAGTCGACAACAGAGCTGGAATTTACGTATCGTACAAACATCGTCGATACCGGCCTTTGCGAGATTACGGCAATGTCACTCTTGCGAAGGTATTCATCAAGAAGATGTGGTGACGCTGCAAAATTCCTGCCTCTCTGGGTTGACCCGTACATGTCAACGCCCTTCCACGCGTAGTAAGGCATGATTACTCCTTCAGGACCTGTCAGCTTTGGGTGTAGATTGTTCAGACACACCGAGATTTTCAAGGACCCGCTCGAGTGTCACGGATGCGTCGATGCAGATTTTCTTGGTGCGCGTAGTGAATCCACTCACTATCCTGATAGCACTGCGACGAATGTTGAGTGCATCGGCAAGGACCTCAATAAGTTCTCTGTTGGCGCGTCCTCGCTCAGGCTGGCTCGTAAGGAAGCATTTCAAGGTACCGGATTCATCACGAGCAAACGCACGACGGCCTGCACCGGGGACGACCTTGATTATAAGATGCAGCGACATTCTTCACCCACACGTACATTGCCCAACGCTTGGCCTCCACGGTGTGGCACGATCTACGAGTTCAAGAGTACACGAAGATGCTCGGACGAGCAAAAAAGAGCCAGAAAGACCGCCACCACTGGCACGTGTGCACGTGTGCAATGTTCTTGACAAAATCAGCGCCGCCGTTGCAGACTGAGGCTAGCGTTTTTGTGTTTGCTCCTGTTCTTTTCAAAGGAGGAGGGCGTTTCGTGTTTCAATCGCTTCTTCTTGTCCTTGTGTTGTGCGTATCATCGCTGAAGGCATGCGGGCAGATGGATAAGCCGCCGTACTCGGCGATCACCAGCGTGCCAGGATTATCAAACAAACCCGGTTGGAACAATCTCCCCGGTCCGGCCCTTGATATTTCGAACAATCAGCAAAATAATGCGTGCTGCCCTTCCCTGGCATTTGACCGTTTTGGTAATGCCATGGCCGTGTGGAGAGAGTACAACTCTCAAACTGGTAACGATAACGAAAACACCTACGCCCGCCGTTACAACGCGGCAACCGGTTTGTGGGATGGCCAAACGGGACCGGGGGGAGCCATAACAGCTAGCACGGCAACCAACATTTCAAATGATCCATCGCAGAGCGGGGGTTACTTACCCTCGCTCGCCGCCGATTGCTCTGGTAACTTCATGGCCGTGTGGAGTGAGACCAATGGGAAACCCTACAACACCTACGCCCGCCGTTACAACGCGGCAACCGGTTTGTGGGATGGCCAAACGGGACCGGGGGGAGCCATAACAGCTAGCACGGCAACCAACATTTCAAATGATCCATCGCAGAGCGGGGATTACTTACCCTCGCTCGCCGCCGATTGCTCTGGTAACTTCATGGCCGTGTGGAGTGAGACCAATGGGACACCCACAACACCTACGCCCGCCGTTACAACGCGGCAACCGGTTTGTGGGATGGCCAAACGGGACCGGGGGGAGCCATAACAGCTAGCACGGCAACCAACATTTCAAATGATCCATCGCAGAACGGGGGTTACTTCCATTCGCTAGCCGCCGATTGCTCTGGTAACTTCATGGCCGTGTGGGGTGAGTACAATGGGACACCCTACAACACCTACGCCCGCCGTTACAACGCGGCAACCGGTTTGTGGGATGGCCAAACGGGACCGGGGGGAGCCATAACAGCTAGCACGGCAACCAACATTTCAAATGATCCATCGCAGGACGTTGGTTACTTCTTCCCTTCGCTCGCCGCCGATTGCTCTGGTAACTTCATGGCCGTGTGGAGTGAGTACAATGGGAAACCCTACAACACCTACGCCCGCCGTTACAACGCGGCAACCGGTTTGTGGGATGGCCAAACGGGACCGGGGGGAGCCATAACAGCTAGCACGGCAACCAACATTTCAAATGATCCATCGCAGAACGGGGGTTACTTCTTCCCTTCGCTCGCCGCCGATTGCTCTGGTAACTTCATGGCCGTGTGGGGTGAGACCAATGGGACACCCAACACCTACGCCCGCCGTTACAACGCGGCAACCGGTTTGTGGGATGGCCAAACGGGACCGGGGGGAGCCATAACAGCTAGCACGGCAACCAACATTTCAAATGATGTGACACAAAGTTTTGACTCCTTCGGTACATTATCCCTGTCGGCCAACTGCTGTGGCGATATTTTTGCCTCGTGGGGCGAGACAAACGGTTCCTTAGAAGATGCTCTTCCTCCCAATGTTTACGTTCGCCGCTACAATGCGCCGCAGCCGGTGCCGTCGAAACCTCCTGCCGATATTATTGAAGCCAATAGAATTCTGTGCATTGATGAGCACGTGCTTGGATGTCCTGTGTACGCTGTCTCGTGGCTGTGTCGCGGTGCCGGAGCGTGCTGCGGAGGTTGCGTTAATTGTCTTGGCAACCGCACGGCACCTCTTGCTGCCGTTGCACATGGTCCCATCGACGGAAACGATCTCAGCGTGTGGCGCCTCGCTGACGACCATCTTGAGCGCGTTGCGTCAGTGGCAAGCGGCATGCGCATCCGTGCCATCGACGGCTGCGTCATCGACGGGACCGCTTATTTAGCCGTCGTTGGAACGCCCGACGACCCCAACGACAGCGATGTCAAAATTTTTATGTTTGGTCCACGCTGTTGCAGCAATTTTCAGGTCTGCCAAACGTGTTCATTGACGTGTGTAAGCTCGTTCAAGCATGGCGCAAGCGTTCGAGCAGGGGCGTGGCTCTGCCGAGAATGTCCGGCCGGCGACACGCGCCGCGCTCTTGCCATCGGCGGCAGTGCATCAAAAGACGATAGAGCCAGCGTCCGCGTCCTAACCTTCGATGCCACAACAAACTCAGTAGAAAACACCGCAAACTTTGTCTGCGGCGGCACAATTAATGCCGTCGCGTGGCTTTTAAAAACGCCGAGATTCCGGCCTATTCTTGTCGCCGGTGGAACGCGGGCCCGTCATGGTGACAATCCAGCCAACATCCATCTTCTTGCTTTCGATTGTCCGAACAAACAATGCGTGCCGATGGCAGCGATTGCCGGCCCACGGCCCTGTGTTACGAGTTTATGCGTATGCGACGACGGGTGTGCTAAGGTCATCGCCGGTTTTTCGTGCGAATCTGGCCACGACGATGACGCTCCCATCACCGTCGAGTACGTCTACAAGCCACAATCTCGCGATCCGCTCAAGCCCTACGCGTGCGCCGCCATCAAAAACCCATGTCGCTCGGTGAAAGCACTCGCCCTTGCCCCGTCTGCGCACGGCAATGACGCGTGCGCGTACGTCACCCTCGGCCTTGAGGGATCTAAGAACGACGTGCAAGCTTCGTGTTCGCCGAATATTGCTGTATGCACCGTACAAAAGGATGATGACGAGCGATCGGTGATGTGTCGGTATGACGTGACGCCTATCGCCACAACGTGTCTCGATGAATCGATTACATCGCTTTCATGGTGCATGCCGTGCGGCGCAAAGTCAGCGTACCTTCTTGCCGGTGCAGCTGGTACCACTGACGATCTTGGCCTCAACGCGTGCCCACCAACTCTCGCCGTTTACAAGGCCCGTTGGTGTGCGCAAAACAGGGATTAAAGATGGAGGACAAAAACATCAGTTGCCCAGGGCAGCTACTCCTTCGCCGCCGATGGCACGTGTATCTTTCGTCTTTTTTGCATTTTTGGGCAGGTTGCGTATCATAAAGTCTTGAAGTGCCGGGATGGCGAAATTGGTAGACGCGCAGGCTTCAGGAGCCTGTGGTGGCAACACTATGCCGGTTCGAGTCCGGCTCTCGGCACCACTGAGCATGCGTAAGCAGGCTGGCTCGTAAGGAAGCATTTCAAGGTACCGGATTCATCACGAGCAAACGCACGACGGCCTGCACCGGGGACGACCTTGATTATAAGATGCAGCGACATTCTTCACCCACACGTACATTGCCCAACGCTTGGCCTCCACGGTGTGGCATGATCTACGAGTTCAAGAGTACACGAAGATGCTCGGACGAGCAAAAAAGAGCCAGAAAGACCGCCACCACTGGCACGTGTGCACGTGTGCAATGTTCTTGACAAAATCAGCGCCGCCGTTGCAGACTGAGGCTAGCGTTTTTGTGTTTGCTCCTGTTCTTTTCAAAGGAGGAGGGCGTTTCGTGTTTCAATCGCTTCTTCTTGTCCTTGTGTTGTGCGTATCATCGCTGAAGGCATGCGGGCAGATGGATAAGCCGCCGTACTCGGCGATCACCAGCGTGCCAGGATTATCAAACAAACCCGGTTGGAACAATCTCCCCGGTCCGGCCCTTGATATTTCGAACAATCAGCAAAATAAGGCGTGCTGCCCTTCCCTGGCATTTGACCGTTTTGGTAATGCCATGGCCGTGTGGAGTGAGACCAATGGGACACCCTACAACACCTACGCCCGCCGTTACAACGCGGCAACCGGTTTGTGGGATGGCCAAACGGGACCGGGGGGAGCCATAACAGCTAGCACGGCAACCAACATTTCAAATGATCCATCGCAGAGCGGGGGTTATTTACCCTCGCTCGCCGCCGATTGCTCTGGTAACTTCATGGCCGTGTGGAGTGAGACCAATGGGAAACCCTACAACAGCTACGCCCGCCGTTACAACGCGGCAACCGGTTTGTGGGATGGCCAAACGGGACCGGGGGAGCCATAACAGCTAGCACGGCAACCAACATTTCAAATGATCCATCGCAGAACGGGGGTTACTTCCATTCGCTAGCCGCCGATTGCTCTGGTAACTTCATGGCCGTGTGGGGTGAGACCAATGGGAAACCCTACAACAGCTACGCCCGCCGTTACAACGCGGCAACCGGTTTGTGGGATGGCCAAACGGGACCGGGGGGAGCCATAACAGCTAGCACGGCAACCAACATTTCAAATGATCCATCGCAGAACGGGGGTTACTTCCATTCGCTAGCCGCCGATTGCTCTGGTAACTTCATGGCCGTGTGGGGTGAGACCAATGGGAAACCCTACAACACCTACGCCCGCCGTTACAACGCGGCAACCGGTTTGTGGGATGGCCAAACGGGACCGGGGGGAGCCATAACAGCTAGCACGGCAACCAACATTTCAAATGATCCATCGCAGAACGGGGGTTACTTCCATTCGCTAGCCGCCGATTGCTCTGGTAACTTCATGGCCGTGTGGAGTGAGTACAATGGGAAACCCTACACACCTACGCCCGCCGTTACAACGCGGCAACCGGTTTGTGGGATGGCCAAACGGGACCGGGGGGAGCCATAACAGCTAGCACGGCAACCAACATTTCAAATGATCCATCGCAGAACGGGGGTTACTTCTTCCCTTCGCTCGCCGCCGATTGCTCTGGTAACTTCATGGCCGTGTGGAGTGAGTACAATGGGAAACCCTACAACACCTACGCCCGCCGTTACAACGCGGCAACCGGTTTGTGGGATGGCCAAACGGGACCGGGGGGAGCCATAACAGCTAGCACGGCAACCAACATTTCAAATGATTCATCGCAGAACGGGGGACTTCTTCCCTTCGCTCGCCGCCGATTGCTCTGGTAACTTCATGGCCGTGTGGAGTGAGACCGATGGGAAACCCTACAACACCTACGCCCGCCGTTACAACGCGGCAACCGGTTTGTGGGATGGCCAAACGGGACCGGGGGGAGCCATAACAGCTAGCACGGCAACCAACATTTCAAATGATGTGACACAAAGTTTTGACTCCTTCGGTACATTATCCCTGTCGGCCAACTGCTGTGGCGATATTTTTGCCTCGTGGGGCGAGACAAACGGTTCCTTAAGAAGATGCTGCTCCTCCCAATGTTTACGTTCGCC
>CAVWHE010000003.1:0-49164 GCA_963754845.1 uncultured bacterium | reverse complement strand
CGTCCTGTAAGCCATCGGCTGAACGCGAGCGCACACAGGTCGACGAAGCTGGTAAGTGCGGGCCAAAGAACTTGACACAGAGCGAGATTCTGTTCCCGCACTCGATGACGCCATACGTGCCGGTTAACGTGCCCATTGTACAACTGCCTCGGCTCAAATTCGCTGTTGTTGAACTTGCTCGACGGCATGCGTCCATTGTGCCGGCGGCTGCTCACGGGCTCTATGCAGCAATTGCTGCCACCACTCATCAGGCGCGGGGAATTTGTCATCGGCCGCACATTCAATCGAACTCGATGCCGCACCCGCACGTTTGGCGCTGGAGTTTAGCTGAGGTTTTTGACAATTTTTATGCCGGAGACGACACACTCACAGGAACTGCGATTGGGACACGGTTGTACTGCTGGCTTGCGCGAGATGTGACCCTGAAAAAGAAAGCACCCTTGATGCCTGATGCTGCAACACTTCCGGCGGGAGCTCTCGTTCCTCTGACTGATTTGTTGTTTTTACCCGAATACGTTTATGGCAGCATTCCACCACGTGTTGAACTCGGCGAAGCCATCCTGCTGCTTCCGACATTGCGCGAGCTGGGAACGGGAACGGCACGAAGAATGGTCATCGCGGCAAGAACACCCATTTCATTTGGCATCATTCTCGCCAGTCCTGTGTCCAACGTCGTACTTCATCTTCCCCCGTCGGCGCATGTAATCGAAGCTGATAACGCCGGTGAGTACGTCATTGCCCCATCTTCGCCGCGCTCTTCGTGCTCTTCGTATTGCCAAGCCCAGCACCAATCAGACGTGGTATTCGTGGGCACGCTTGCGAAAGGTTCCGTCATTCCGCCAGAATCGTGGTTTGAGTATGACTTTGAAATACCTAGCGGCAGTGTTGCGTGCTGGGGCCCTCTGGAGCAACGTCGGACGCACGAGTGTGAAGCTCCGGCGGCGGCTGCAGCGCGGCCGCGACCTTTCGTGCCACGACTCGATCTGAGCTTTCTTGGAGAAAGAAAGTAAGTGCCCCACCCAAAGGCATTAAAAAAAAGAGAGACCGTGCACCCGACACACGGTCTCTCAAAATTTATATCAAAATGGTTGCGGGGGCTGGATTTGAACCAGCGACCTTTGGGTTATGAGCCCAACGAGCTACCAGACTGCTCTACCCCGCGACGAAGAAGAAATTCGAAACTTCTATCAGGTCTCTAATTCTAAGCTTTCCTATAGCTTTGTCAAATTAAATGAAAAATGAAACTATCAGCGGCGTTGAAATCTGATTTCATTGAACCATGCAAGCGCGTACGTTATACCAAAGCTCAGCTGAAAGTCCAGGGAAAAAAGGTAGAGCGGGTTGAGGACAAGTGTGACGAAAGCAACGAGTGAAAGCGATGGTACGTAATACGTTCGCATCCGGCATATACCGCATGCGCGCACGAGAATGAAGGTAAAGAAAGCCCGGTTGAAGGGAATGCTGGGCCATGTGAAGAGATAGTAAAGGCAGCACAGGGCAATGATGACGAGCTGCCGCCACAACCACGGCAGCGGCAGAATCCCCAGCACGAAAACCCACACTGACACAAAAATGACGAGGTGAAGGCCGGCGCGCGCGATGTAGTGAAAGAGGCCCCACATACGCAGCTGATTCTTGAGTCGCTCTTCACGCTTTTTTGCCGTCGGATTGCCAAGAAAAATGGAAGCAAATGCACAGTACGTTTGGGTACTCATAGTGCGGCGAAAACTGTGGAGAAGCCACTGGCGATACTCCTTTATGATGCGCCTGATCGAAAACGAAGGGCGTTCGATGACTTCGAGTGCAGATCTGCTGACAACGGCGCTTGCGGCAAAACCTTCCTTGAGGAGGTACTGGCCATAGTCATCGTTGGTGGGCTTTTTGACGCGTATGCCACTCACGAGGATGCGGTCGGCAACGCGGATGCCGCGTGCCGTTGACACGTGGAGAATGAGAGGTGCGCGTTGCCCATACGGCTTAGTCGGCCCTTGCTGTGTGTAAAGAAGGCTTGCATCGAGTTTGATGACGTAACGCAGTCGTGCGTCGGCCGTTTCGTTAATTTCGGCGACGGATCCGACGGCATAACACACGTGGCGTCCAAGGTCCTCGTGAAGTTTCCGGTACCGCGTGAGACGTTCATGGAAGCGGTACGCGCCCCCGAGAAATGATGCGCAATAAACTATGAGATACGGGCTGCGCGGCAACCCCGTGATCGCACACAAGGCGACCGCGATGATGGTGCTACCGGCACACACGGCCACTGCCATCGGCCACGCAGAACCGCACCATTGCCACCATATGCCGGCTATAAGAGCAATGGTGAGGCACCACACGGGGTAGATTCGGGGTATGACGAAGTGGCGGCTGAGATTCATAGTACGAATAATTATACAACAGAAAACTAATTTTGTCTTTGTAATTTGTGGTAGAAATAAGCAAAAGGACCTTTGACTTTCTCCTAGTCCAATCTATTATGGATCATCCGAACGAAGAAGTCCGGGTAAAAAGCGGGGAGGTCTTAGAAGCTATGGTGACGTTGGTGGCTTGGTTGTCCGCGATGCAAGGAGTTTTTCATGAGCAATGTTATGAAGAGAGTGGTCGTTGGCGTGTGTGCTTTTACGATCATCTCAGCCGCAGTGGATTCGTTGGCTGGTGGTGCCGGAAAAAGCAAGGTGTCTCTTGCCGCTGGCCGAAGGGCACCGAAGACCGTCGGCAATCTCCTTCGCCGCGGTTGCTCGCACTCAGAATTGGTGCGACCGGTTACCATCAGGCCGCTTGCGAGCGCCGCTTGCAAGGATGCCGCGCATCGTTGTGACGTTGCATTATTCCGCCTCGCTTCGACACTCTTTCTTCAGGTTTATGCTCGTCTCGATGAGGCCACGAAGGTCAAGGCGCAAAGATGCCTGAGCTCTTTCAGTGACTTCCTTATATGTGTGCGAGCTGAGGGAAGGGGCAACCCCGAGATTTTTTCCACGGGTGCCGATGGATGCGAAGCTCGGGTTCTAACGCATGATAAATCTGAGAGGCTACTGAAAGCCGAGAGGGCGGCGATGGAGGCATTTTCGGATATCTTCATGATAGGTGAGGATGCCATGGTCGATATCAATGACACCGATGTCGAGTTCGCCTCTGCAGCCATCGGTGGCGTCATCTGCGGAACCTTGAAGTCATGTTGAAAGAGGGTGCCTCGGGTGAGCCGGTATGGGTAGCCGGTGGACAACTCTGTCATCGCGATCTTCTGCGCATACTCACCATGGAATGGGCACATCGCGTAGAGTGGGCTCGTGGCACGAAGGCCCCTGGTAAGGCAACGTCGAAGTCGACGCTTGTCCTCGTCGAAATTCTTAAAGATCACGAGTGTCAGGAAGCCCTAGCTGCCACCATTAATGGCGCTATGGAGTTCTTTGCAACATACATCAATGAGATATACCGCCTCATGAACGCGAAACAGAAAGGCGCTTTTGTCAAATACCTCGATGCACGCTATAAAGGTGCACTCGCGGCATCAGCACACACGCTTGGCCTGTGCGAGATAGAGCTGCTCAGCGCGTGTGAGAAGGAGCTTCAACGTGTGGGGCTTTTGTCGATAGACCCGCAGGACTATGCGGGCAGCCTTTCTGGTGCCCTTGGCGATCCGTTGTACGCGATCATAAAGGACAGCTTGAGTGGTGAAAACGTGCCGTTGACTGCCGTTGATGATGTCATAGACATGGCCATCACTGCCATTGACAAGCTCAGGGTCACTATTCAACCAGTAAAGAGGTAGAGCATGGAGCACACACATGCCGACGATACATGGAATGCTGAGCACTACGGTCGTCATGCCATAGGACGCTGCGAGCGTGGATGCGAGGCGGTCGGCGCCCTCGATGATTTGAGCGGCGTCGAGGAAGTTCTCGATATCGGGTGCGACGATGGACGTACTTTTTGTGTGGATACCTCACGCGACAAAATTACCCGACGATATGGCGCGCGCATTTGCTTGGCACATCGTTGATAGGGTGCGCGCCGCGCGTGACGATGATGGCCTTGTAAAACTTTCTTCGACGCATCTTGCTGTGAGGGCGCGTAAGAATACGTGAAGTGAAAATCAGGAACATCCCTGCTCTGGAGGAGGTAAGAAATGTTAAAGGTTTTTAAAACGGCAACGTTTGTGTGTGCCCTTGTGCTTGCCGTGTCATCGGCGTGCTCCATGGTTCCGCCACAAAGCGGCGAGGATTGTGCCGGTGATCGTCGGTCGGCAAACGCGGGACCGCCGCAGCAGCCGCCGCCGCAGGAGGATGGCTGGAGACGTCTCATGCTTGGCGACGGTCATCGCGGGTACGCCTTGGGGGCATGGAATCCTGGCTTCGATGAAGAGTCAAGGAACGTTCTTGTTGGCGTTGGGCTTGATACGCCGTTGCACTTTGTCATGCCACACGTGTCGGACCGTAAAAAATGTGTCATGTGGGCATCATACGTCCAAGCGCTCAAGCACACACGCTATAACGAAACGCACACCCTCGCCAGCGCTCTTGGTGGGGCGTTCCTTGGCGGTTGTGCTTACACCGGCTGCTACAACACACGAGTGCTACCCATATTTCGTGCCTGTGCTGCGCACTGCGGAGGGCCGCGGATGAGTTCGTGCGTAACTGGTTTGCTGTGTGCAGCTGCGTGCTGCGCGACAACAGCGTTGGGACTTTGTGCCGGACAAGCAACATCCTGGGTCAACCGTCTGCACCAACTGCTGCGACCAGCTGGCGCCTGTGCGTTGCGCCAGCAAGAGAGAAATCTCGCCGCTTATTATCGAGTCTGCCCGCCCACGAACGCTTCACCGATGAAGAGCTTTTCATGCTCCAGCATCCGGAAAGGATCGCTACTCAGCTCCCGTGCGCGAAGGCGGCCGCGAGACGATACATGTCGACTTTGACCGCAGTCCGCGAAGCCGCGCGCGAAGGCTCTACGATTGGTTCGTGGGCGACGGTGATCATGGACGCGCCATCGGGCGCACGCTGGCCACGCGATAATAGCGTTAGTCGGTAAGGGGCACAGCGTATAGCCAGGATTTCCGTCACAACCCCGTAGGAACGTCAACGAACACCGTTTCAACGCCGAGCTCGCGCTTGACTACGTGCGCCAAAGCCTTGACGCCAACCGTTTCGGTTGCGTGGTGCCCGGCAAATATAAGGTTGAGCCCGCGGTCCTTTGCCGCGTGATACGACTCCGAGGCATCTCCTGTGACGTATACATCGACGCCAGAAGCTGCCGCTTCCTCGAGCTGAGCGTAGCCCCCGCCGCCGGAACATACGGCTATAGTGCGAATGTCACGCGGCCCGAAATTAAGTATCGTGCAGCGGGCGCCGGTGCTTTGGGTCAACGTTTGTGCTATACGTTCGCACGTCGTCGCCGTAGTGCGTGTTCCGATGAAACCTAAGTACATGCCGCTGTAATATGCGAAGGGCCTCGTTAGGTCAGGCTCAAAGCCCAGAAGCTTCAAAAGCTGTGCATTGTTGCCGACGGTCGGATGTTTATCGAGAGGCAAATGGGCTGCGTAGAGCGAAATGCCATTTTCCAAAAGAAGAGAAATTCGTTTTTTTAGGTATCCTTTAAAACTCGGATTACTTTTAAACCAAAAAATTCCGTGATGGACCACGATCATGTCTGCCGAAATTCGACAGCCTTCTTGAATGTCTCAATGCCGGCGTCGGTGGTGAACATGATCTTTTTTACTTATCGCTACCCTCGACCTGGAGGCCGTTCCAAGCATCGTCGTTTTTGCAAAATTCGTGTAGTGCCAAGTAAGCGTCGAGAAAATCAGTTACCTGCGTGAGCTCAATCATGATAGTCCCCGATTACAAAATATCCAAAGTGTATGTGTAGCTTTGCACTATAACAACGCATGCTCATTGCCGACCCCCAGCAGCCTAAGGTAGCGTACCACGGATAGAGAGTTCTCGAAACCTAGGGCACAAGGATATCGGGTGTCACAAAAAATTGAGCACTTCGCTTGGGAACTGTGATAGTTGCCCTATTATGCTCCGTGATGGTGATGACCTCCTCTTCGTTGCTCATATTTTTGAATTTTGCTCCGTTCAAGGGTTCGTCTCCGAATTGATGGAACAAGAAGTTGTGGGTTATATTCTCGCCTGATTTGTTGATGATCATGAAGCCCTTGAAGTTTTCGTTTCCTCGCTGCATAAGCATGACAACTTGTTTTAGATGGGCATCATCGCCTTGCTCTTGAACGTATTCTCCTCCGGCATTATTTTTTGCCATGAGACTTCTAAATTTCATGGCACGTTGGATGTCCCCTTTTAAATCCTCGTACGTGTGGTTGAGAATAAGAGGTATGCCATACGAACGTGCAAGTATAAAACATGAAGCAAGCTTTACATCGTGAAGATCACTGAGAAAGAGTGAGAGGCCGCCGGTACGCTTTCGGCCAGCATACGTGTCGTGACTATCTCCAAATGTCAGGGCAGCATCTGGCTGCCCATTTGACGGTGGTAGGTTAAGTGAATTTAAAGAGCCGTCAAACGAAAATGCTTTCTGGAGGGCAAGGTAAAGGATGTAATCGGTCATGTGAACGTCTTTATTTGAATAATAAACTGCATACTCTTCCACGATCGGTGTTACAATCTCGCCGCACAAGAAGTTACTAGGCTTCATTGTCTTTATGTAGTCATAGTACTCATTCCACGTCTCCAAGGGAAAAAGATGGAGGGCATCAAAACGGAACCCATCAACGCCAAGATTTAAGAGGCGCGCGAGATAGGCTTTTTGCTGGCCTTTTACATATGAACTTTGAAGATTGAGGGATGGCAAGTCACCAAACCACAGCCCATAATTATAACACCCTTTAGTCCCGCCTTGTTTCTCACAAGCTCTTCCATAATCATATTTATGGGGATAGGCGTGTTCTCCGTCGCACTCCTGCAGGAGGTTCTGGTCGGTCCTTAAAAGCTTCCCCGCTTTCGCTCCTTCTGTATCCCAAAGAGGATCGAGTTTGTTGTATTTCCAAGGGTTTATATCAGCAGCCACAAGTTTGTTAAGGAACGTAGTTCCACCCTGTCTTTCCACAACGCTTCCGATGAGAGCATTATACGCTTCAGGATGGCCTTCACATTTCTTTCTCGTTGCCTCAAGCCATTTGTATTTGTCGGCTCCTGGCAGTGAACCGACATGGCCAAAAACTACGTCAACAATGACTTTCATTCCTTTTGCATGAATCGTACTTACGAGATCTCTGAAGACCGCTTCGTTGCCATACTTTCCCCCGTCTATGGTGTAGTCAAGGGGTTGATAAGCTCTCCACCATTCATCTCCCTTAGAGGTATTCTCTTGAATGGGTGAGACTTGAATGTGGGTAAAACCGCTCGCTTTAAGCTCGTCGAGCTTTCCTAGTATAGAGGAAAACTGTTCATCGAAAGCGTGGTAGATAATTGCAGCCTGCTGAGCCGTGATCGAGCTCATTACAAAGAGAATACAACCACCCGCAAGTGTTCTTAAAGTTTCTTTTGCCGTCATGGTAAATCTCCCTATTTTTATCGACACTCCCCTGTACGCACTTCCTCGCTCTGCGTCACTACTTCTGCGGAATCACACGTCCTTACCCCCCCCTCTCGTTTTTTGGGTATCTTCAAAGGTGGTGATTACTCGAAATCATACTGGCACGATGGTAGCATTTTTCTAATATAAAAAACAATAGATTTGATAAAGTTGATTTAACTCAACAAGTCTTTTCATTATTTAAAAATACGATTAAAATCCATGAGAACTCGAAGTCGAGGCCCGGGGATTATACGTAACGCGGCCATCAACCTCAAAAGCAAAAATGAGGCCACGGATCGTAGAGCGAAAAGGCGTTGCATGTATCGAACAAAGGAAGGATGGCGCTCTCGAGCCATGCGTCGATGCCATCGCTGTCATCGTAGGCATTGCCAGAGTAGATTGATTGCCGGCAGCGCCGTTTGTGGGATACACCGTGCTGCTGAGGCTCAATGGTTTGGAAATAAAAGCTGATGTCAAGAGGAACAGCCATCGTATCTTCATCGCCATACGTATCAATGAGTTGGTAACCGCTATCGGCAAGGACCTTGGCAACATTTTCGGCGTGGGTCCCGCCTACGTAAACAAAAATCGTTTTTTTGTCCCTGTTTTGGTTTATGAGGTGAAGAGTTTTGGCGTCGACAAGGAACGAAAAAAGACGACAGAGAACCTGCATACAGATGTTTTCTTCACTCGCGGCCACGGTTTGCGCTGCCATTGTGCGTGCGCGTTGTAGTGCATAATGTGGTGTCAGTCCCTGGCTTTCGAGTTCGCGCCGAAGATCTTCAGTAATAAACGACACAAGGGTGTTGAAGGCCTCGCGTTGAAAAACATGCGTGCGAAATGCCTCTTTGACCGACAGGCTGCATCCCTTGAGATAGGCGATGAATCGAGAAGACATCGCGGCTTGTTGACGATGCCATGCGATGCTGGCCTTATAGTAGTCATCGAAGATGCGGCCATCATGGTATTTCTCTATCGTTTTTATTTCCTTTTCGATGGCAGCGAATACACGCGCTCCTGAGATCGGCCACGATGTCAGTGAAGCAGCGAGCGCATGACGACATTCGACGCTCTGGGCCGTGAGTCCCCATGCGTGCGCGAGGTAGGTCATGTGACAAATAGGTGTCTGCTCGCAGGACATGAAAGCTTCAGGAATAGCAATTTTATCCCAGCGCGGGTCGTTGGGATCAAAGTTGAGCGGATCTTTGAGAAACTCTACGGCGACGGGCGCGAGCCATTCCGGGACACTTACTATGCCGTCGCTTGCGTCGTCGAACGAAAGTTTGTGATCTTCGACAAGTACGTGAGAGCTATGACCCTTGGCTGCGCGCAAAAAAGCTTCTCTTTGGCAAATGCTTGCTGGGCCGTCCAGGTGAACGTCAGAGAAGAAAAAAATTTCGCGGCCTGTTGTGGATTCGCGCATGTGGCGAATCATATATACAAAGCCTTCGATACGAGGTACGGCGACGAGGCATACAAAAGTTGCCATAAGAGAAATGATCCTTAAAAAATACATGTTTTCTCCAATTATTTTGTTTTTATAAAATTATTTTTAATAAAATTATTTTATTTCCATAAAATTTAACAAAAATAATAAAATCCGCAAGGGGTCGAGGTTGTCGAAGACATTCGTAGGCACCTTAGGTTCCTACGTGATACACTATCATTGTCGATGATCGTCACGTGGTGCATGAGGGTTGGTGCTTGAAGAGGCAGCTTACATTTGTCGCCAACTGGAAAATGGTGTGGTCGGTAAAGGAGACTGACGAATTTTGCCGACGACATGCCGCATCGCTTCAAGAGATTGCAACCATAACGGGGCATACAATCGTACTCTGCCCATCGTTCCTCGCTTTGAGTGCCGTTGCTCCGTGGTGTTTTCACACGCCTCTGAGACTGGGTGCCCAGGACTGCAATTGTTACGGCTATGGGGCGTACACTGGCGCCGTGGCAGCCGCCGAACTTCGCGCTTTGGGCTGCGATTACTGTATTATTGGTCACAGCGAACGAAGAAAATATTTTCACGAAACGCGTAATGACTGTGCCCTCAAACTTGCACGCCTTGTTGAGGCGAACATAGAGCCCATCGTATGTATTGACCTGGGTGACGAAGTTGATTCAGATGACGTCCTACGATCGCACGTGCGTCGCGAAATCGAGCTTCTCTGCGCCGAATATGCCCGTTTTGAGATCCGCAGGCGGCGTCCTGCTGTGTGCAATCTTTGGCTAGCGTACGAGCCTTCGTGGGCCATCGGCGGATGCCGTGCTGCCTCCCCAGAACACCTTATGCGCGTGTATACCGTCATGAACGAGCTGTGCGTCGAACTCATTACTCCTGGCGTCAACGTACGTTACATGTACGGCGGTGGTCTCACCGACGCGACGGTAGCATCGGTTGTCGACGTTCCGTATGTTGAGGGTTTTCTCGTGGGCGGCGCAAGTCTGGATTTTCAAAAATTCAGAAATATGATAGCTTTATGCGTGCGCTAGCGGGCTGTCGTGGTCTTCTTGTTGGTTGCGTGAGGTTTATATGCTCATAGGTTTGTTGACAACCATTCTTGTTTTTGACGGACTGTTTCTTGCTCTCATGATCCTCATCCAGAAGAGCAAGGGTGGAATGGGGCTGGGTGCCCTTGGCGGGGGTGCGCAGACTTTGTTCGGTGGTTCCGGCGGGCAAGACCTCTTCCAGAAAATAACATGGCTTCTTGGCGGTATCTTCATAGCGCTCTCCCTCGGTCTGGCCATTTTGAGGGCTCGATCAACGAAGTTTGATTCTTATGCGCTGCCGCTGGGGGCGACGCTTCCTGGAGGGCGTGGCAGGCGCTCGGTTCCCGAGCCACGGCCTGGGGATGTTCCATCGAATGTGCCGACTCCCGGGTCTCCGGTCGAGGGCGGCAGGAGTTGACGCTGAAAAGCGCGAGCTTTCTCGTTGATCTCGCGCGTTTTGCCGGTTCGTGTGCCCTGGGAGGTGTTGCTGCCCTTGGGCGGTTTGTTCTCTTTTTCCTCGAGGCCCTGCGCGTTCTCCTTACGACGGCGCCCAGAATGTCGCGAATTTGTTTCCAGATGTACGAAATCGGTGTTACGTCGTTCACGATCGCGGTTCTTACCGGCTCATTTGCAGGCATGGTTTTTGCTCTACAGAGCTACGTAGGTTTTCAGAGAGTCGGCGGCCACCAGCTTATTGGTGCTATCGTTGCGCTTGGCATAATACGTGAACTCGGGCCGGTGTTGACCGGCCTCATGGTTACAGGCCGCGCCGGATCGGCCATAGCAGCCGAAATTGGGACCATGAAAGTCACCGAGCAAATCGATGCTTTGAGGACCTTGCGCATCAATGTTTTTCAGTACCTCGTCGTACCACGTCTCCTTGCTGGTACGCTTATTTTCCCCTTTTTGACGCTCTTTGCCATGATATGTGGGATTGCCGGCGGTTACTTCACGTGTGTCTACGTTTTGGGCCTCAACGCTGAAGACTACATGACGAGCATTCGAGGGCACGTGACGCTCTTTGATATTACCGGCGGCCTTGTGAAGGCAGCAACTTTCGGATTTATTTTGACAATCGTCGGTACCTATAAAGGTTATCACGCGTGCGGCGGTGCCAGGGGCGTCGGCACCGCAACAACGCAGAGCGTTGTTGCAAGTTCGGTCATGATTCTTATTTCCAACTATTTTCTGACAAAACTCCTTGAGAGGCTCTAACAGGATCGATTCCGTGATCAGCATTGTCGATCTTCATAAAAAATTTAACGACCATGTTGTCAGTCGAGGTATAAATCTCACCATTCCCGCTGGCCGTATGACGGTAATTATAGGCCAATCGGGTGAAGGCAAATCGGTTCTTCTCAAGCAGATAATTGGACTCGTCCGGCCAACATCGGGGCACATCTACGTTGATGGCATCGACATAACAACTCTCTCTGACCGTGATCTCGAGCAGTGCTTTAAAAAAATCGGCTATGTTTTTCAGTTTGCCGCACTTCTTGATTCGTTGACTGTTTTTGAAAACATAGCTATCACTCTTATCGAAAAGGGAATGAGCGCCGAGGCAGCCATGCCGATTGTGCAGGAAAAACTGCGGCTTGTTAATCTTGACGAAAAAAACCTCTTCAAATATCCCTGCGAGCTTTCCGGCGGCATGCGCAAGCGCGTCGGACTCGCGCGAACTCTCGTTACGGAGCCGGAGATCATTCTCTATGATGAGCCCACAACAGGTCTCGACCGTATTACGGCACGCATTATCCACGAGCTCATGCACGACATGCAAAAGCGCTTGAAGCTCACCTCGGTCGTCGTCAGCCATGATTTAGATATTTTCGAATATGCTGACAACGTTGCACTTTTGAGCGGTGGCGTTATCCGCTATTGCGGATCTGCCAAGGACGCCTGGAAGTCCGATGATCCTTGGCTCTATCAGTTTCTCCGCGGTCTCACGACAGGGCCGATTAAACCGGAGGCGAGCGAGGCAACGAGCGATTATTGAACTGAGCCAATCAACGTTGGTGCGATCGCACGGCTCTGTGTACAAGAGTGCCGCGCGGCTGCCGGGAGCACCTGCCGTCCGGCCAGCCGCCGCGGAGTAAGATTTATTGCCGATTATTGGTGCAAAAGGTCCCTGTGCCGGAGCGCTTCACCGGCGGATGGTAGGATGCTAAAAGATTTAAGAAGTCTGTAAAAGGCACCGATCAAAGCGCTGCAAGCTTGTTGATCGCCGCGCGCAGCCTGTGCACTGCCCGCGATGGCCTTCAAGCTGGCAACGTTGCGAGATTGTTGCTCGGAGAGTCCGTCTTCTTCCATGTCGCTCACATGTTCCAAGATGATGACAGCGAGTTCTTCAAACCTGTCTTGCATTTTCTCGACAAAGAGCCCGTTAAGTGGTTTTTGTTCGGTTCCCTCAAAATCGTTATCATAAATTTCGCAGAACTTATCGGCGAGCTTGCGGGCGAGTGCATGCGCATGTTCGTCAGCTGCTCCCCATGACTCATCGTTGCAAACAAAAAGTTCTAAGCCCGTGGCAAGGCTATTGATAAAAGTTATGTAGGCTTCTTGCCCAGGAGAGAGTTGCGCGTCGCGTTGATCTATCGTTTCGCTGGACGCACGTGTTATATCGTTTCGACGGCGCCGGAGGCCCTCGAGATCCGGGATGCGCGCACGAAGAAGCTCCTCTCGAGGTTCCAGTGCTGCCAGTGGTCCGACCGTCGCCGCCGCTGGCGTTGGCGTCTGTCGACGAGCTTCCTCGGCGGCCGCCGCAGCTGCCGCAGCCGCCGTACGTGGTGCCGTAGTGCTACTGGCAGCGGTTGCCGTGCGCGGCGCGATGTCATGCGCTGGCAAAGCCCGCGATGTTTCGGTGGGTACCGCAAAAGCTGCTTCTGTATGCTGTCCCGCCGATGGAGCGCATACAGCGTTGTTAGGAACGACGGCAACGCCCAACAGCATCAAAACGTTGAGGCATGAACTGAGTATCGTCAGCGTGCGGTCCTCCTCGCTCAAGCTGCCTCCGTTGATCGCTGTTGCCAAGCTTTGTGCTCGCATGAACTCTTCATCGGTGAAGTCTCTTACGCGGGCGGCATGGTTGTAGACGGCAAGAGCGATGTCGCCGATGAGTCGTCCGAGCGCCGTGCCCGTTTCACGAGAAAAGTTTCCACGTGTGAGTATATTATCGGCGGCTATGGTGGTGGCAAGTGTTATAATGAGGTCGCGGATTATCGCGTCACGGTCGTCTCCGCCAGCGTCAGAGCCGGTCCACCGACTCTCGTTGCCGAGACAGTTGCGAAGGTTGCTGGCAAGAGTATCGATAAATCGTACGCACCTGTCCGATGTCGTGTCATGTATTGTTCTGTAACGTTCAGCCAACAGATCTGGACCACGGCTAAAGTTTGTTGCCCTATACCAACCGACGAGTGCAGTACGTGCCGCGAGATGCCGGTCTGCCCGAGTGCGCCCGAGAGTTGGCTGCGCAGTTGAGGTCGACGAAGCGGCACCGATACTGGCGATCGCAGGGGCTGCAGCAGGGTCTGGTTGTGGGGCGGGGTTTGGCCGCACACTTGGTAAACGATTCAAATGGGGTCCTGAAGAAGAAGACGATGATGAAGAAGAAGATGACGACGACGACCACTCCAGCCTCGATGCAGGGCTATTTGTGCCGCTCTGGCTACCCGCCGTTTCGGTCGATGTGTTCGTGCCGGTGCTTGGCGAGGGCCGCTGTAAGCCGCCAGAAACTACATGAGTTTCTGTGGTTCTACGCCCCAAACTTGGGATATGCGTCACGATGTTTGGAGTATCGTTGCCACCGTCACCGCGCGACGCACTCTTCGTACGAATGCGAGGACCGGCGCTGCTTCGACTCATTGCCAAAGCCCCATCACTCCACGAAAGACCCATCATAGCTGCGGCGCATATACACGCGCCACAAAGATTTTTATGCATACAGGAACCCCCCCACGTGTTTTCACCGTTCATTATGGATGAAATCACAATGGTCTTGAAAGTACAAAATACAGCGTCACTTGATATTATAAATAGTGTTAGCCTACCGATGTCTCATTAGTATAAATTTCAACTTGATGAGCATTATTACATAGTTTGGTAAACATTATTACACGCAAGAATAAAGTTGTCAAAGAGTTAGTAAAGATCCTGAATTCTTCACGCGTACGCACTTCCAGTCTGCACGCCCATGCATGTCCTCGCCCCCATTTGACCTGCAGGCGAGCTCGTCGTATATTACAAAGGTATATTCCCCTTTGGGGGTGGTCTTTGTGAAAACGGTTTCTATGGTTTGCAAATAGTGCAGGGAATTTTTACCATGAGAGGTGCAGCATGAAGGTGCTGTCGATACGACGATGGTGTGTTGCGTCCAGTTTTGCAATTTTCGTCTGCGGGTTTCCCGCACGTGTCTTAGCGCGCAGACTTGTTGATGACGAGCGAGCCTACGTTCATGTGCTTGCAGAAGGCCTCGAAAGCACGTTCTTATTTTTTGCAAAACACGCGAAGGCTTTTACTGATAAAAACGACAAAACTTCATATCGCGCCTACGTCACGATGCTGAGCAATGAAATTGAAAAATTCGATCGCGAGGTCATGCCAGACGTCACGCGAGCCCTCGATGATCAGAATGCGTCAGAACTTCTTCACGAGGTCCTTTCCATCGTTCACGAGCTCTTCGACGCGCTTGTACCGAAGTTGAAGGAACTGCGAGACGTTTTGCAAAGACCTGAGTACATGAACGCCAAGAATGACTCTAAAAAGGCCTTGGAACTGTGCCTTAAAATTAAGCCTTATCTCCTCTATTTTACGAGTCCAGAAACGGTCTCATTTTTGGATGGCAAACTCGGCAAGCTTCACGGCGTCCTTGTACGCGCGGGTGAGGAAGACTTGGCTGCACGTTTGGGCATCGTCAAAAACGCCGTTCGGGAGCTCAGAAATTCCAAGCCCGTCGATCACACAATCATTGTAAATTGCATGACGCGACGCATCAGGTACAACACGTAAAACTCGTGCGGGTCAAGGGAGGAGGCACCACATCCTTCGGCTTGTTCTCCTCAAGACGCGTTGAGAAGACGCGTTGAGGAACGCCGCCCTGCCTGTGTTGGCGATGATGATATCGGGTACGCGGAAATTGTCGCACCTCCCCCACGTACAAGGGGGGTGCGATTTTTGGTGCTTAAAAAGTTTGTGTTGAGCTTTGCGTTGATGATGTCATTTGCTATATTCTGATACGTGTTTCTTCACAAAAGAAAGGTTTGCTATGGCAATCGAAGGCTTTTTTGGCGCCGTATGCATCGTCGTTGGAGCCCTTATTGTCCTTATTTTTATGGGTGACTTTCTCCTGCGTATTCTTGGCGCCCTTCTCGGGATTTACATCATAAATTATGGGGTGCGTCTTTTAGGCAAGCCGCCTCTTCATTGGACCGTCGTTCGCATCTGGAGCAGTCGCTACAGGCCGTGAAAGTGGCTATGGGTGGTGATTATGGATCGCGGCGAACATCGTTATGCCACTGTGACAGCGCGGGAGGCTCGTGACGTCATCAGGGAGTTTGATAGCAGCCCTCGTGGGCTCGATGACTGGCGTGTTCGCCAACGACTTGCTGTTCATGGGTACAATAAAATTACCTCCAAAAGCGACAGCGCTCTTGTCATTATAAGTCGCCAATTTTTCTCACCTTTCAATTATCTTCTTCTTATTGCAGCTTTTATCGCGGCCGTCGTCCACGAATACACCGAAAGTGCCATGATTGTCGCCCTTGCGGCCATGAATGTGGGCATCAGTTTTTTTCAGGAATTTCGTGCCTACAGGGCCGTCGTTCTCCTGCGCCGCTACATTCCGTCATATGTCACTGTTATGCGCGACGGTATTCGTGCGACGGTAAACAGGGAGCGCGTGGTTCCTGGCGACATTCTCATACTTGAGCGCGACAGCATCGTTGCTGCCGATGCGCGGATTATCGAAGGCGCGATCACGGTTGATGAGTCAACATTGACAGGAGAGGCTGCCGAAGTTGCCAAATCATCGCAACCATGCCTCCATGAAGAGCGTGAAATTTTTCGGGCCAGTAACATGGCGTTTGCGGGAACACGCGTTATATTCGGCAGTGCCCATGCCGTCGTCATAGCAACGGGTAATGAAACGGTTTTTTCGGGCATAACCGAAGGTACCGGTTGGCACGTGCGTGTAAGCACGTATGAGCAAGGTCTTGTTGCCCTTTCGAAGAACCTGCTGCGCTTTGTTGTTGCCACGCTTGCGCTCATCTTTGCCGTGCGCACTCTTACGCACGGGTCTTCTGATATTACTGATTTTTTTATTTTTTGTATCACGCTCATCGTTGCACTTGTGCCAGAGGCCCTACCCGTCGTTGTTACCTTCGCGTTGTCGCGTGCCGCGCTTGCCATGGCAAAAAATCACGTTGTTGTTAAGAGGCTTTCTGCCATTGAGGATCTCGGCGATATCGAAGTTCTGTGCACCGACAAAACCGGGACACTCACCGAGCTCAGCCTTGCAGTTGATAGTGTCGTGGCATTCGACAAAGATCGATGCCTTCTCTACAGCTTTATGGATTGCCTCGATGGTACTAATAGTGTCTCCGGAAGGGGTGCTTTTGACAACGCATTGTGGAGTTATGCCGGCGAGTCAGTCAAAAAAGATCTCGGAAACTTTGTACCCCTTGCCCACATCGCCTTCGACCCGTCTAGGATGCTTTCGACAATACTTGTCAAGGACCCCCACGGGCGGCGTTTGGTGATCGTCAAGGGGGCCCCCGAGGTCGTTCTTGCACTTTCAAAAACCATCGAGGGAAATGTAAGTCGTGAAAGTATTATCGAGGACTATAAAGAACGCGGCCGCGACGGCAAAAGAGTACTGGCCGTCGCCTACAAAGAAATTTTTTCTGACACTATCGCCCCTGACTATGAACGCGATCTGGGCTTTGTTGGTTTTATAGCGCTCGTCAACCCTGTTAAAAAGGGGGTAGATAGGGCCGTTGCTCTCGCTATTAAGCTTGGCATTACCATCAAAATGATAACGGGCGACAGCGCGGAAGTTGCCGCTTTTGTCGCTCGTTCCATTGGTCTTAAAATCGAGGACGGTGCTGTTGTCACCGGGCAGGAACTTGCTGAGCTGTCCGACGCGGTGTTAAGACAGACCTGTTCAAGGGCGTCTGTTTTTGCCCGCATAGACCCGGCTCTGAAGGCTCGCATAGTCGCGGCTCTTCAGGAAGATTACAAAGTTGGTTTTTTGGGAGAAGGTGTCAACGATGTACCTGCACTCAAAAAAGCCAACGTTGCCCTTGTTGTTCAAGAGGCGTCCGATGTTGCACGTGAGGCTTCCGATATCATCCTCCTGCGCCGTGACCTCAACGCTGTTGTTGCCGGCGTCAAAGAGGGGCGTGCCACGTTCTGTAACATTAACAAATATGTTCAGTGCACGCTTTCCGGTAATTTTAGTAATTATTATTCACTTGCGATTTTTTCTCTTATCATTCCCTTTCTCCCCATGCTGCCAAGCCAGATTCTCCTCATCAACGTACTCACCGATATACCGTTCATCGCTATTGCTTCAGATACGATTGATGCCGATCAGCTCAGGCGACCGGAGCGTTACGTTGTCGCCAGAAATCTTGCCCTTATCATCCTCCTTGGCTGTGTCGGAACGCTCGGTGACATCGTCTTTTTTTCTCTGTTTCGCGCGGCCACTCCGCAGATGTTCCGCTCACTCTGGTTTATATTTAACATTACCACAAATGCGACCCTCATGTTTTCACTGAGAACGCAGAACTTTTTCCTCACGGCGGCGCCTCCGAGTGCGTTCCTCGTGTGCGCCTCGTTGGCAAGCGTCCTTGTGGGCCTTGTCCTTCCCTACACGGCCTTGGGCCAGGAGTACCTCGGTTTTGTTGGTCCCACGATTGCCGATCTTGCCGTGCTTGCGTGCGTTCTGTGCGTCTATGGAGTCCTCAACGAGTTTGTGAAGCTTCGGTACGTAAAATACACAAAGGCGTGGGTGCGTAGGTCCGGGTGAGGGGCGATTTAGAAAGAAAAATCCGTCGAAACACTGCGTCCGGACGTCGAGCGATAATCTCTCTTGAATTTCCGATTTATGAGATAGTCATCAATGAGCCACGTTGTCGGCCTACCATGCGGGCATGTTAGTTTGTCATCGGTCTGCGCAAGGTCACGGATAAGTGTGCGTATGGCATCGACGCTCAGGGAATCGCCGGCTTTGATAGCAGCTTTGCACGCCATGAGGGCATAGACATCGTGGCTCATCCTCAGGGAGTGTTCTTCGTCATTGACCGACCTCTCATCGTTGAGAAGTCCGACACACCGCATGAGCACATCGGCAAAATCTACGTGCTTGAGGTACACGGGCGTCGCGCGTATCATGAGCTCATTTTTTCCGCACCAATCGCTGCTGACACCGCAAGAACGTAGCGCATCGATGATGGGATCAAGGTGTGCACGATGGGTTGTGTTGATGGAGACGATCACTGGTGCAATACACTGCACGGTCGCATCCACGGACGATGCCCCCTTAAGAAACCGCTCGAAAAGGATACGCTCATGGGCGGCGTGCTGGTCGACAACAAGGAGGCCATCGTCGTGCTCAAGGAGTATGTATGTTTTTTTGTAGTGACCAACGATGACGGGTACGTTCTCATCGAGAGTTTTTGGGCTATCAACAACGCTTTCATCATGAAGGTCGTGGCCAACGACCGCTGTTGTTGTCATCGTAGTACAGCGATTATCGTTTTCTGGCTCGTCATTGTTGATTGCTTTTGAACCATCGTGAAAGATGGCAAGAGAGTGTGGGCGGGGACGAGCCCCTCGGGTTGTGTACGGGGGATAGCCGAACGCGACGGCTTTCTGGCCACCGCCATCACCGGCATGCGGAATCTTTCCACCGATCGGGCTCGCCACACCTTCAAGACTTCGTGTGGTGCACGCATCGAGACTCTGGCTCACACATTCGCGGACCAGGTTTTCGACACGGTGAGGATGTAAAAATTTTACCTCGTGCTTGCGAGGGTGTGTGTTGACGTCCATGTGTACTGGATCGAGTGTGAGTGCAATGACAGCAACCGGGTAGCGAGAGTTTGGCAACACGTTTGCGTAACCTTTCATGAGCGCTTGCCCGAGTTGGTGGTTTTTTATTGCGCGACGGTTGGCAAAGAAAAATATACATGAACGATCGTAACGCGTGTGTTCATGGCGCGAAATAATGCCCTCAAGAAAGAGGCGAGCAGTAGGTTTTTCGCCTGTCACGGCAAGCATAATGTTTTTAAAATCATGTCCCCAAATCTGGATGCTGCGCTCGAGGAGCGATGTAACGGGAGGGCAGCCAACGATGCGTTCACCGTCGCAATAGAGCTCGATGTTGAGGCTGGGGTACGCAAAGCACAGAGCGTGGACGAGATTTACAATATGGCGCTCCTCCGTCTCGCGAGCCTTGAGAAATTTTTTGCGCGCCGGAACATTGAAAAAAAGCTCTGAAACGGTAATATCGGTTCCCGTCGTGCTTCCCACGAGGGTCTGGTCGCAGGGGCGCGCACCAACCAGATGGATGCGCACGCCGTGAGGGGCAGACGCCTCTTTGGTGGTTACGGTAACGGTGCTCACTGAGGCGACGCTTGAAAGGGCTTCGCCCCGAAACCCGAACGTAGCAAGCGTCTCAAGATCGGCAAGCGTACGTATCTTGCTCGTTGCATGGTGCGCGAAGCAGAGACGAGCATCCTCGCACGACATCCCGCACCCGTTGTCGATGACACGGATAAGCTTTTTGCCACCATCTTCGATGTAAACAGTTATGTGCGTGGCACCTGCGTCGATAGAATTTTCGACGAGCTCTTTCACGATGTTGGCCGGTCGCTCAATAACTTCGCCAGCGGCTATCTTCCCTATCTCCTCCGGTGACAACGTATGTATCTTCGCCATGACAATGTGTTAACCCACATTGGGCAGCTTGTAAAAAAGAACGGATGATTTAACTTTGCACTCATGGAGGGGTAAAGGCGAAAGGCTCATTTAAGCACCTGGCAGGGAAAAATGCAGACAAAAGTAGAGAGGCTCGATCATCTTGGGGTAGTTACCGGGGTCATGAGGGATCTAAAAATTTCCCAACTCATCGATGATCTTGTTGGAACCGACAGTCAGGAGGAAATAACGACAGGAGAGGCCGTTGTAGCGATGATATTGAACGGATTGGGTTTCTCTGATCGCCCCCTCATGCTCACTCCCCAATTCTTCGAGAATAAGCCATTGCGCCTGCTTTTTTGCAAGGATGTGGAAGCTGAAACTTTTAATCGGTACAAGTTGGGCAGGGCCTTGGATACAATCTACGACTATGGTTGCCAGGCCCTGTTTAGCAAAGTTGCCATGGCAGCGTGTGTTACCGAGAAAGTTGATCAAAGGTACCAGCATGCAGACACAACAACGTTTTCGCTGAGCGGCCAGTATAATCACGAGCTTGATGGTGCCGATGTCGTCGTGGCGCATGGTTATTCGAAGGATAAACGCCCTGACCTTAAACAAGTCATCCTTGAACTACTGGCAACACAAGATGCAGGAATTCCCTTGGCCGTGCGCACATGGAAGGGCAACGAATCCGATAACGTAATTCTTGCACAGCGAGCAAAGGAGCTGGTTGAGAAATTTAAGGCAAGCAACGAGTCTAGGTGCCTCATCGCCGATTCCAAGCTCTATTTTGCCGGCAATGCTGCCTCCTTGAGCGCCATAAACTTTATAACCAGAGTTCCCTCGACGATAAAAAAGGAACATGAATCGGTTGCCACGGCCGTCAGCGAGAATGTTTGGTCACGAGTTGACGATGACTATCAGCTGCGCGAATTTCCCATTTTTCACTTTGGCTTTCCCCAGCGCTGGATTGTGGTACAATCTGAGGCAGCACGCACGCGTGCCGTCAAATCAGTCGAAAGAGATGTCGCACGTGACTACGCATTGCTCAAAGAGCAGCTTGGCAAGGCAGCCAAAAGGACGTTTGCATGCCAGGAAGACGCAGAAAAGGAGATCACTTGTTTGAAAAAAAAGGCACGCTTTCATACGCTCGAGGAGGTTTCGGTCGAGAGCCTCGTGCACCATGAAAAGCCTGGCCGCCCCTCGATGGATGATGCGTCGAAAAAATATGTCTACAGGCTGCGTGGTACATTCGTCCCAAAGAGTGGGGTCATCGAAACCGAGATAGCTCACAGGGCCTGTTTTGTCCTTGCAACAACGGTGGGCCACGAGGTTTCTCCCGACGAAATTTTGCGGCATTACAAAGGCCAGGATTGCGTAGAAAAGGGCTTTGCCTTTTTGAAACACCCGTCCTTCTTTGCTTCATCCCTGTTTCTAAAGAAAGAGTCTCGGATACAGGCTCTGCTTGTCGTCATGACCCTGGCGTTACTCGTTTACTCCATCGGACAAAGGCGTTTGCGAAGTGCTCTCAAAACTCTCAATGAGACGCTGCCAAACCAAATAAATCGTCCGACAAAGCGTCCGACCTTGCGGTGGATTTTTCAAATCCTTGATGGCATAAGCGTAGTGACAGTTAGTATCAATAACGTTACAAGGACCTTGCTAGACGGCATGACAAGTCTCAGAAAAAGATTCTCGCCTTCTTTGGTCATGAAGTCGCCCAAATATATGGCGTGGCCGAGGGCGAGGGTTGCCCAATGTAGGTGTTAATGTTCGTCTGCCCCTTTTCACGGGACAAAGCATGAAAAGAGCAGCTTTATAAGACGTACGCGTTCGTTTTTTATAACTTCTTCATCGGCACACAACACGAGTACCACGTTATCCCATGCCCGCGATAGATGGCAAGAGTATATATCATGCGCTTTATCGCGCAAAAAGTCTCCGCCGACAAATTTTAGGAACGTTATAAAGTGAGACAATTAACAAGAAAATAATAACGTGCTATAGTTACGCGTAGTGGGGTGGTTAATCCGTATCAAAAAGGCCTTCAAAGCCATGAAGACAAGAGGCGCCCTTTTTAGGAAAATGCGCGAGTGTAAAAAAGGGATAACGATCCCGACACTCCTGACGATGCTGCGCATAGCTCTCGTGCCCGGTGTTGTTGCCGCGATGATTTTTCAAAGTTGGGGTCATGCATTTTTTCTGTTTTCGTGCGCAGCGCTTACCGACATTGCCGACGGGCTTCTCGCGCGACGCTGGGATGACAAAACAGTCCTCGGGGCATGTCTTGATCCCATTGCCGATAAAATACTCGTTATTTCGTGTTTCCTGACGCTTTTGTGCATGAGCTCGCCCCTGTTTTTGGTGCCGAGCTGGCTCGTTGCTCTCGTCCTGTGCCGCGAGGCCATCGTTCTTGTGGGGGCCATCGTGCTTATCTTTGCGAGTGAAGGGTTTGATGTTGCTCCGACGAAACTTGGCAAAGTCACGATGGTGGCGCAATCAACGTTCGTCGCATGGCTCCTTTTTTGTCGCCTCATCGGTCACACATTCGCTTGCCTTGATGTGCCATTTACGATTGCCGTTGCAGTTCTTGTTGTGCTTTCGTGTTTGCACTACGTGTGCATCGGTTCGCGGCACTTTGTCGCTATGGTGGTGCGTTTATGAAATTTCTCTCTTGCGTGTCTTTAGCGGCTCTTTTCTTGGTGTCTGGTGGTAGATCAGCCGATTCCCAGAGCTTTACGATCAAAAAAAAGAGGGACTTGATCGGCAAGCCCCTTCGCGAACGCTATCTTGATGAGATTGCCGCGCTTGCCAAGACGATCCCGGGAATACACAAACAGCTTGCTGAGTTGCAAGAAACTCTGGCCGATGAACTTGAAGGACTTATTGTTGACGGTATTTTTTGGGATCATGACGAGCTTAAGGTGCGTATGCGTGCGGCGCGAGATCTTAAGAACTATCTCGAGCTTGACCTTCGCCGGGGGCTTGTCGACAAGGCGTCCTTCCTGCAAGAAGCGTCAAAAACAAAGGTGGCCGGCAGCGCGAATACCTTGGCGGAGCTGACTACGCGCCCAAAAACCTCTTAAAAAATCCCGACGTCGTCCCTGTCGACGATCCAGCCGTTGCCGAAGTTGTTGTTTCAGTCCCTATCTGTTCGGCATAATCAACAAGAAGCTTTTTGGCCTCCGATGAGAGCTTGCGCGGAATGTGACAGTGTGTTATGAGAACAAGATTGCCGAAAGATTTCCCCCTCACGCACTGAAATCCTTTGCCGGCTATAATGATCCTTTCTCCGCTTGGACATCCCTTAGGAACCTTGACCGCGATGGTGATTCCGTCGATACCTTCAACGTCAAGGTGACATCCTAGGACGAGCTGCGGGTACGTGAGCATGAGAGTACATACAAGATCGTCGCCGACGCGCGAGAATCGTTGATCGGGCAGAACTACAATGCGAATGAAGAGGTCGCCAGGAGGGCCACCGTAGGCTCCGGCATCGCCTTTGTCGGAAATGCGTAACTCGGCGCCGTCGAATATGCCACGCGGAATATTGATGGAAAATTTGTCGAATTTTTGCACGCGCGACGTTCCCTTGCATTCTTTACACGGGGACGCGATGATGTAGCCGCTGCCTTCACACGCTTGGCACGGGTGCGCGTACATAAAAAAGCCTTGTTTGAACTGAACGTGCCCGGTGCCGCCGCAGTGCGGGCATGCTTGCGCTGCAGTTCCTGGCTGGGCGCCCCGGCCGTCGCACGTCTGGCAGGACGAAAAATGATAATACCCGATCTCCTTTTTGAGCCCCAAGAACGACTCTTTGAGCGTAATCTGTACCTCTTGACGAAGTTCATGACCGCGCTGCGCCTGGGGACCACCGCTGCGCCGCCGCGTTTTTTGTTTTCGGTTGACGTTGAAAATACCGCCTAAATCGCCGAAGATTTCACCGAACTGCTCGAAAAGGTCATCCATATTCATGTCCTGAGTATGCGATGACGATCCGGCGCTGGTGGTTGAAAAACCGGCATGTCCTAGTTGGTCATAGCGCTTGCGTTTTTCGGCATCGGAAAGCACTTCGTAGGCCGCCGTCGCTTCCTTAAACTTTTCCTCAGCTTCTTTGTTGTCGGGATTGCGGTCAGGGTGGTATTTAAGGGCGAGCTTACGATAAGCGGCCTTGACCTCGTCGTGCGAGGCATCCTTCCTGACGCCAAGGACCTCATAGTAGTCGTGAGACGTGTTCATAATTCTTCATAACACCGATTTTTGGTTTCTTTTTTTACTTCTGAACAGCAAGTTGCCAAATCTCTCAATGATATTCTAAGTGATATTATAGCACAGCATCGATTTTTGTATACGCGATCACGCCCTGAAATATGTCGCTACTACAACTACACATAAACTATAATTGATTTTTGTACAATTTTTTCTATAATTGATCTCATTGATGATGCCGAGCATGACATCCTTCGACTTTGTTGGCTTCTATATCGCGGCCAGCAAAAGTATAGTCGGCTCCTGCGAATCTTTCATCACTTGAGTGAGTGTGTAGTGTGGCTTTGCTTGGTATACGAGCTGGCGGTGGTGGCATCACCGCTCCTCGGCCTGGCCTCCAACCTTCGCGCAGCTTCCGGCAACACGCCACGTGCGCGTGCTGTTTATGCGCTCTTTTTCGTAAAGTGCATCAAAAAGTTCCACGTGACAGGAGTTGGCGAGCACAAGAAGTACAATGAGAACATCGGCGAGCTCATGTTCTAACTCGCCGTATGAGGACACCTTTGCGCAATCGACTCCGATGCCGATGTGTTTTCGAAGAGCACGGGCGAGTTCTCCAACTTCTTCGACCATGAGGAGCAAGGTATCACGCGGTGATTCCTGGAGAAAGCCCCGTTCTTTGGTCATGCGGCGCATGTAGTTTTGAAGTTGCGCAAGAGACATGTGTTCTTCGAGTGTTTCTATGAGTTCCTTTTTTTTCGATTCATGTGTGAGCATGGATATTCCGCGAGTTTTATTGTGAAGATTAGTTAAAAAGAACCACCTGACAACAGAAGGCACCCCACACACGAGGTGCCTCCCCTCCGTAAAATCCGAACTTATCACACTCTTTCAGGACCATTAAGCGGGCGGTACAGATGGCTTGTCGGGGCCAGCCGGCTTATCTTCATGATTGGTCGAAGGCTTTGACGAATTCTCGTTGTGATGTGGGGTCGCTACAGGTTGAGCGGTTGATTGCGAACGACGGATGCAAAAGAGGCCACTCTGCGGATGCGGTTCTGTGCGGAGCATGTCACGTATCACAGCGCGCGTGGCCTCGGACTGCTCGTTGATTGCGTAAAGGATTCGTTCTTTTTGCCGCTCGCTGTGGATGCCCGACATCGCAAGCATTCCCTTGATGCTGTGAAGAAGGTTAGTGCAATTTTCCGTGATGCCACGTTGCGCCTGGTTGTGGGCTGCAACCTCTTGGGCAAGCTGCTCAACGATCTGCGTCGACCGCTGAACGTGCTTGTGCGCATCTTCGTAAAACTTTTGGATGGACGCTTTTCCGAACATCTCGGCTTCAAAAATCTTGTCACGTTTTTTGTCGGCCTCTCGTCTGGTAAGTTCTTCGGCAAGTGGTGTACTGAAGAGGTAATTTGTCCCCTTGTTGAGCTTGCTGAGTTTCTGCATGACTTCATCAGGTGCGCCGAAATGCCTGCACCTTTCCATGGTCGCGGTCAGCGCGGCTTTGTAAAGGGTAAATTTGTCGATTTTGTCGCCAAATTTTTCGTGAATGATTCTACTCAATTTGGTCACCTCAGGAACATCCGTATCCAGGAGGGCGAGCTCCTCTCTGTACTCTTCTTGTGCCTCGAGAGCGACTCTTAGTCCGATGATTTTGGCAGCGTGCCGGGCGTGTTCCTCGAGTCTTTGCACGAGCGTCACGATACCGTCGCGCATTGCGGGATTGTCCCACGTAAAGTCGAGTCCTTCGCGCTTGAGAGTTTCGATGTCGGCTGCAAGTTTGTCGCGGTAAGCACACAACACCTCAAAGCCACTTGCTGGCATGCTTGCTACCGTATAGCGCTCGGCGAGGGCATAACATTGGGCGCGGCGCTTTTCCTGCTCCTGTGCACGAAGTTCGCTGGCTTTTTTCTTTGATGACTGAGACATTTTGCGCGTAACCCATGGCAAAAATACGTGGCCATAAGCGGCACTGGTTGCGACTGCTGCAGTGCAGCACGCCGCAGCCCACATGCTCTCGTTCATGATCCGCGCCTGACTCGTAACGGGTACTAGACACCCTATCGTTGATGCAACCATCCCGAGTTTCACACATCGTACGTTCATAATGAGACCCTCGTGTGTTTTGTGACAGAAAATGCCTACCTCCATCCTAGGCTCGTTGGGTGACTCAGTCAAGTATGGACTGGTACTACGCACGAAAAACTTACGAGTACGCGCCCTCTCTGGGCTTACGACTTATTCTTTTTTTACCGCAACGGCTGCGAGGGTGCTCACGAGGGCAAGATCGTCAGCAAAAGTTGTGAGCTCAACGGGGTTTCTGAGAATGTACGCTGGGTGATATGTGGGAATGACGGTAATTCCCTCGAAGGAAAATTTTTGGCCGCGCACCTTCGTTATTTTGATGTCCCGCTCAAGAAGGCCTTGGGTGGCTGCGGCGCCCAGTGTGCATATTACTTTTGGCTGAACAATTTTTATCTGTTGCAGGAGGAGTAATTTTTTGCATGTGTCGACTTCGTTGGGCAGGGGCTGTCTGTTGTTGGGTGGCCGACACTTGACGACGTTGGTAATAAACACCGTGCGGCGCTCTATGTTGACTGCATCGAGAACGCGGTCAAGAAGCTGCCCCGACCTACCTACAAAGGGAAGCCCTTCGACGTCTTCTTGAAAGCCGGGTCCTTCGCCGATAAACATAATGCTGGCATCAGAGTCCCCCTGGCCGAAGACAACGTGAGTTCTGCCCAGGGTCGCCAGGGGACACCGCTGGCAATTCCTGTATGGCTGGTACAGGTGTTCGAGTATCATCGCTTTATACGCCTTTATATCCATATGATCCACCATTTACCGACATTGATAAAGCATCGATGACTTCGCATCGCGACGATAAACTATAACGCTTTTTGACATCTTCGCACACGCACATAGTATCGCCGGTGGCGTTGCGGATAATGGGAAGCGAACCAATGCCGATCAGTCGACCAAATCGACGCTGGCAAGTTCGTTGACTTCCTTGGTAATTTTTGCTTGACGTAGTTTGTTGTACTCGATCTTACTTACCTCGAGGAGTCCATCAGCATTATGAGTTGAACTGTCCATGGAAAGAAACCGCGACGCCTGCTCTGCCAGGAGCGATTGAAAGAGAAGAGAATAAACTTTTGCTTCAAGGTAGAGTACGGTCAAATCTTCGATAATCGATTGAATCGGTTGCTCCCAGAGGTAATTAGCAAAAATGTCGGGTGCAAAGTGTGCACGATCTGCATGTTCGTCGGCCGAAGGAGCCGGGGGGAGCATGCACGTAATACTTGGTTTTTGCACAAAAAACGTTTTGGAAATGTTGCTTATGACCGTGACGTTCTCATGGCGTACGAGCGAGGACCTTATCACGGGCATGAGCTGCGCAACGGCGCTCATTATCGTCGTTGTGCCAAAACCGACAACCGAGGCGCGTACCATGGGTGCAGGGACGTTTTCGTGCACATGATCGGTTGCCCGTCTGCCGACGGCTGCACAATAAACATGCTGGTGGTCGCGGAGGTAATTATCAAAAAGTTTGAAAATTTCGACATTAAAAGTTCCGCAAAGCCCCTTTTGTGAACCGACGAGCACGACAAGCTCGCCACGCGAAAGTTTTTTCTCAACTTCGGATGCGCTGCTTTGTATGTCAACGCGATTCTTGAGTGTATAATAAAGTTGCTCGACGGTTCCCATGTAATCTTTGCCAGCTCCTTCTTTGTGTTTGAGTCGCGCATGACCGGATCGTGCGACGAGTCTCATGGCGTTGGTGATCTTACGAATGGTCTCAATAGTTCTAATACGGCGGCGCATTCGAATAAGCTGGGACACCGAAGACCCCCTGCGTACGCGTGGTCAACAAAAAATTTGGACACCAGTTCTGATTTTACAGATACTTATTTCATTTTCAATGGCAAAAAAGCGCTGACGTGCATAAACTTTCATGAATGTGCATACCTCAGATATGCTAAAAATGTGGAAATACGGGGGGCAGTGTCCCGTTGTATCGACACTCGTGCGTTCGGTTCGCTTTGTTTGTTTGCCAGGAAATAGAGATCCATGATAATACTCGTCGACGCCTATAACGTCCTCAAGCGCGAGGGAGATCCGTCTCACGTTGACGAGCGCTCACGCGGTGAACTCGTACGGGTGCTTGTTCGGTATGCGCGCAAACGTGGTCACAAATTTATCGTGGTCTTCGATGGTGGCTTTTTCATCTGGTGTACGCAGGAACGGAGTGATGGTGTCGACGTTGTGCATGCCGGGCGCGGAAGGAGCGCCGACGATTACATAAAAAATTACATCGCCGCACATTACAAGGCAGACCTTTTACTTGTGTCATCCGACCGTGAACTTGGCCGATGGGCCTGCTCCTATGGTGTGCCGTCGATCGACGGGGCTTTGTTTTTTAGCCTCGTTCGCGAATCGCTGCGTACGCGTGCGGTTCACAAAAAGTCGGCAACAGTCGTCAAGACGTCGCATACGAGCAGCCCCGAGCTTGACGCCATCATGGAGCAAGCAGTCAAGAACGCCGTCGTCTGTAAGGACGAGAATGAGGAAGGGGCATACCTTCCCAAACAGCGCCACAGGTTGTACACTCATCAGCTGTCAAAAATCGAAAAACTTCTGCGTTCAAAGCTCGAAAAACTATGAGAAAATCTATCCCCAAAAAGCAGGCTCCTTCGCGTTTCTTGTACGGCCTTGACGACATTCCTACCATTTCCCGCTGCCTTGTCAACCTTCTTGAAACGTGCCACGTTATGACGTTTAGCGGTCCGCTAGGGGCAGGGAAAACGACGCTCATTCGCACCATCCTGAGAACTGTGGGCGTTAAGGTTCCCATACCGAGCCCAACGTTCACGTACGTGAACATCTACACGCACAGCGATACCCGTTTTTACCACTTTGATCTTTACCGCGTCACAAACCTTTCCGTGTTCTGTGGCCTCGGCTTCGATGAATACCTCTACGCACACGCGAGCCGATCATTCATAGAATGGCCTGAGGTTATTACGCCGCTCTTAAAAACCGATGTGTGTCACGTGCTCCTTGAGTACGAGGGTGACGTGCGAGCCATAACCATAACAAGAGAGGATGGTCGGTGCGTCAACCTTTTGTGCCCTCGAGTTTGACCGTTGTCTCAGCGCATATGCGAGCGGGTCATTCGTCCGGTTCGGTCATCTCATTATCCTCACTGTGGGCATCCTCATCATCGCCACCGTCCCCACCATTATCGCCATCGTTGTCATCTTCATCTGCTGCATCGCCATCGTCCAAAAGGGCTTTTATTTCGGCACGTAGCTCAGCCGCCGGCATATCGTCACGTGCGCGCATGACGTGGTCAAGGAGTGCCCCGAAGCCATCCATGGTCTGCTGAAATTCATTGCTCTCTTCTTGCAGCATGGCATTTTCGGCACGCAAGCGATTGTTTTCCTCGATAAGATCGGCCGTCGCTGTCTGGTTACTCCGATCAACAGAGGCACCCGCGGAAGGATTGCCGTTTGTTTCACCCCTGCTCCCGGCCTCATCGATACGCGTAAAAGTGCTTGCTCCCTCGCGTTCGTGCCCCAGCTCGCCTTCGTGGGGGTCCAAAAGGCCTCCCGCTGTTGGTCGCACTGCCCGCGACAATTCCGCTAGATTCTGCCAACATGCCAATATAGACGCCCGCTCTCTTTCCAAGCTGCTGATGCGCCCACGAAGAGATGCGACAAGTTCGTCGGTGTCCGCATCGTGGCCACGGCGACTTGCGTCGGCGAAGGTTGCATCGGCATCTGCACACTGTTCGTTGCTCACTCCGCCATCGGATCCTTCACGCGTTCTTGCTTCGGCTTGGGGGCCGTTATCCATTATCGTGATTCCGTGACCGCCCCCCACACCGACTGGCGTAATAACGGTGGAACGCGGTGCTGCTGCGGCGCCGATATTGATGTCGTCCTTGCGCTTGTCTTCGTCTGCGTCGCTGGTTGGTGCGTGCCCGTCGTTCTCATCGTCTTCGCCTGAGCCTTCGTCGATGTCACCGTCGTGATTGGCCGGTGCGTGTGGTGACAAGGGCGATGATGGCCTGCGTTCTTCGCGAACTGCTTCGCTTGTGAGCTGCGTGTCTGAAGCGCCCTCATTGACGTCCCCGACTGGCGTAATAACGACGGAACTTGGTATCGCCAACTGACGCTCTGGGAAGCGAAGCTGCTCACTACCGACGCCTGCTGCCACCGGTCCAGTGGTAGCAACAATGTGTGTGCGTTGTGGCTCGTCTGCGCGCCTGATGTGGTCGGGGATTTCATGAACCGTAGTGGCGCCGTCAGTTTCGTTGTTATGGATGCCAGCACGTGCATCTGTATTCATGGGGGCACGCACTAGTTCGAGTGCGTCGATAGTATCCTGCCTTGTGCCAGCATCATCATCGTCGTGACCGGCATCTCTCAAGACCTCGAGGAACTTCTCGAGATTGCCTGGCATTGCTTCTTCATCGTCACCGCTTTCAGCCGAGCCATCGGCGTCGATATTGATGTCGTCTTCGCGCTCGTCTTCGTCTGAGTCGCTGGCCGATGCGTGCTCACTGGCCACATCACCGCCTGAGCCTTCATCGATGTCACCGTCGTGATTGGCAGGTGCACGTGGTGACAAAGGTGATGACGGCCTGCGTTCTTCGCGAGCTTCTTCGTTTGTGTGCTGCGTGTCTGAAGTGCCCTCATTGACGTTCCCGACTGGCGTAATAACGGCGGAACGCTGTGCTGCGGCTTCGATAGCGACGTCGTCGCCTTCGTGCTCGTCTTCGCCTGAGTCGCTGGCCGATGCGTGCTCACTGGCCACATCACCGCCTGAGCCTTCATCGATGTCACCGTCGTGATTGGCAGGTGCACGTGGTGACAAAGGTGATGACGGCCTGCGTTCTTCGCGAGCTTCTTCGTTTGTGTGCTGCGTGTCTGAAGTGCCCTCATTGACGTTCCCGACTGGCGTAATAACGGCGGAACGCTTTGCTGCGGCTTCGATAGCGACGTCGTCGCCTTCGTGCTCGTCTTCGCCTGAGTCGCTGGCCGATGCGTGCTCACTGGCCACATCACCGCCTGAGCCTTCATCGATGTCACCGTCGTGATTGGCAGGTGCACGTGGTGACAAAGGTGATGACGGCCTGCGTTCTTCGAGGGGCTCATCGCCTGTATCTGAAAATGTCGCGCGATCAACGTTGGCGGTACGCGATTTGTCAGTCATCTCGAGCGCTGTTCGACCGCCTACAGTGTGCGAGGTTGCACCGCCGGTGAGTGTATGAGGGTCGGAGCTGTTTGCGGTGTCGGCGCTGACACCGCATGAACGTTTACGTGCGGACACGCCGCCCTCATCGACCACGGGTCGTCGCCCACGGATGGCTTCAGCGCCACTATGCGTGGAATTACCCTTGGGGTCGGCTACGTAAGTACGCGTTACTTTGCGCCGTTGTTCTGGCCGGCGTATGACGTGGCCGGTCCCCAGCTTTGCAACGAGCTCAGCCTCGAAGGCTTCGGCATCATGGTATGATGGCGCACCGACACGCAGTACTGCCACGTCACACCAGAAGTCTATGGCGTCATCGACGGTGAGAGTGCGTTGGTTGACGAATCGCGCGGCATGGACGTATGTCTGGCCGATGTCAAACCCCTTGGCGTAGGCCTGAGCGTGGGTCGGTATGTGCGAGGACCTTCCGCGATGAAGCCCGCGGCTGTGAAGTGCCGCAATGAGTCCTGCGCGTGCCCACCACAGCTTACATCCTTTGGTTGATGCTCTCTGTAGGTAGGCGTCAAGCTCTTCCATATCTCTTACGCTCAAGCGACTGATTGGCTTGAGCCAACTGTTCCAGTCATACGCCAACAGATGCGTGAGCGGGGACGTTGCGATGAATACAAATGTAGTAAGAGTGCAAATGACATGAAGTCGTATTTTGGTGATCATAGTTTCCTGAGGCTCCGCGGCAGGAGGGCACACACTGACCTGCGGTTAAAAGTGAATCTGTTTGCGCCGGAACGGCCGCACACGCACCGACGGATCCCGTGGTGTCGCCACGGGATCATACGGTACTCTTGAGGCACTTAACGCATTCGTTTTAACTGTTGCCTTACCGCTGCTCTGGTGCCACACCACCTACAGTGCTTCTCGGCGTCTGCTGGGCACATCCACGACCAGCCGCAGGTTTTGATCTTGAGTCAGGCCGTGATGAAGCAACGCCGTCCGCAGCTGGTGACGTTGTTGGTGTTGCTGCCCCTGCCACACCACTTATGCGTGTGGCGCGTTGCCCGCGCTGCGATGGGAGCGCCGCCAAGACTGTACGCATGTCGTTCAACTCACGGCGCGTCATTTCGAGGTCACGGAGAAGTTGAGTATTTGTGGCATCTCTTTGTGCCACAGCGGCACGTTGTGTCTCTGCAGCAGTCCTCGCCTCCTGAGCCTGGGTTTGTGCCGCGGCAAGGTTTGTACGAAGTCCGGCAATCTCTTGCGCGTGGCGAGTCTCACATGTCCCATTTTCGCGCTGTGCATTCTCGGCAGCATTAGTTGCTTGTTGTTCTCTTTCCCGAACGGTGCGAAGCTGCTCATTCGTGCCGAGCGCAAGTTCCTGCCTGAGGCGCGTAATTTCATCTGTTGCGGTCCTTGTTTGCGCATTGGCTTCTCCGAGCTGCCTTTCGGATTGTTCACGAAAACTTTGGAGCTCCTGTGCGCGAGTTGCACGTTCGGCTTCGGCAGCAACCGTTGTTCTTTCTGTCTGCCGCGCAAGGTCGTTTCGTGCGCGCTCGAGTTCTTGGTTGCGTGCGGTAGTGTCCGCGCGCAGCTCCGCAATCGTTGCGTCCCGATCTGCAAGCTGACGTGTGTGTTCAGCAGTCGCGGCCGTGGCGCGTTCTCCAGCACTGCCTGCTTGCTCTTGGGCCGTGGCAAGATTGCGCTCGAGCTCTGTGACGTGTGATAGTAGGCCGTCTCTTTCGCGCACGAGCGCGGTAGTGTGTGCGACGCTTTCCTTTTCTCTGGCACGCAGCTTTTCCAGGCTCACGTTGCTCTGCTCAAGTTGATCTTCAAGGCCCTGGGCATGCTGTTCCCACGCCAGAAGACTTGATGTTTTTGCCTGAATCAACACCGGACGCACTGTGTGAAATGCACCAAGTCTTTTTTGTTGTCCAAGGAGCTCGACTGCTCCAGCG
Source organism: uncultured bacterium (assembly GCA_963754845.1). GTDB lineage: Bacteria > Babelota > Babeliae > Babelales > Vermiphilaceae > JAKASV01. The sequence continues at coordinate 15,847 of CAVWHE010000003.1, read as the reverse complement.
AATTTGTCATAGGTACGTTCATCGAGGCGCCCATCGCGCATTTGGGCTTCGACTGCAAGACCTCGCTTAATTCTTCCCACGACCTCGCCTTCCGAGCGATTGCGTGAAGATCTGACAAAGCTTTCTATGTCGGGCTCGTCGGCGGGGTCCCCCGATTTTTCAACGGCGCGTGTCGACCCTCCGCTTGCATCGGCCGACGATGAACTACGTGCCCTGCTTGTGGTAGGTGTGCGTTTGCTGCCGCGACAGCGACCATGGCAGCCGAGAGCTTCGTATGAGCATGAAAGGAGAAGGCCTAAACAAAAAAGTTGTGCTGGTATTCGGAATTCCATCCTCATGATCCTCCATTATCGCCAAAGAATGACACCGGAACTCTGAAGTTCCACGTAGCAAAAATTATAGACAACAAAAAAAGATAATCAAGTGGGCACAATATTTTATAATTTTAATAATTGAAAAAGACGTGAAACCGTTTTTGTGATGCATGCTCTGATAAGTGTTTCGCGCTACACGTGCCATGTGGTATGTTTCGGTAAGACGATTCCTTGGGGGGAGTGACGATGAAACGAGGAACGGTGGGTATTTTGGTGGCTCTTTTTGTGGTGTGCGTGGCAACGGCTATTTTCACGTTTAGACGGGGATCGCAGGTTGAGGAGAAGGTAGTGACTATTGGTTTTGCCGGCGACACTATGCTTGGTAGAATGGCCAACGAGGTCATAACTGCACAAGGTTGTTCGTGGGTGTGGGGGACCGTCATACGCACATTGAAGGCAACCGATGTCAATATCGTCAACCTCGAAACCACCCTTACCACGCACAAGGAGCCCGTTCTCAAGGTTTTTAACTTTAAAGCCGATTCCGATAAAGTATCGTGTCTCGTTGATGCTTGCGTAACGTGCGTGAACCTCGCCAATAACCACAGCCTTGATTTTGGCAATGCAGGACTCCTTGAGACTTTGCGTGTACTTTCTGACGCGAAAATTGGCGTCGTTGGTGCCGGAGCCACCGCTCACGAAGCTGCCGAGCCCTTTATCGTGACAAAGAAGGGAATTCGCATTGGCGTTATCGGTTTTACCGACAACGAACCTTCGTGGAAGGCAGGGCCCGATAAACCGGGCATCAATTACGTCGTGGTCGGTGACATAGCGCCTATCAAAGCTGCCGTTGATGCGTTGCGTCCACGCGTTGACGTTCTCATCGTGACCATTCATTGGGGTCCCAACATGCGCCAACAACCGACGCAGGAGTTTGTTAACTTCGCCCACTCTATAATAGACTGCGGCGTGGACGTCATACACGGGCATAGTGCACACATTCCTCAGGGCATCGAAATTTACCACTCGAAGGTCATTCTCTACGATACCGGCGATTTTGTTGACGATTACGCGATTGACGACGTTTTGCGCAACGATCAATCGTGTTTTTTCCTCGTTACAGTTGATCGCCGCGGACCACGGTCAATCGAGCTTGTGCCGACAATCATCAGCAACGTACAAGTCAACTGTGCGGTAGGACGTGATTACGAGGAAATAATGCACCGTATGCGCGAACTGTCAAAACCATTCGGCACCACGATTGGTGCCGACGGTACCATAAGAATACAAGGCGATGAATCATTAAATCGGTGAGGGCACGCCCATGCTTTGCAATGAAGAATACGATGGCATCAAGGTTCTTCACACACTCAGTGAGCTTCTGTGGTTTGTCCAGCATCACGCCGTTCACGAGGTCGCCAAAAGTGACAAACATCAGGCACGTCTTGCTTTTTACCAGGAGCTGACAAAAAATCTTGAAGATGCCGTCACGAAGCTCCGCATCCTAACTTTCACACAAGAATAATGAGGTCGTCCACGGCCTTGATGAGGCCCTCCTGACAAAGCTCGTGTGTGATGCGGCTTACTCTTGCGCCATCAAACTTGTCCTGAAGCAACTCTACGAGTTTGTCGAGTTTCACGGCCTTGTGCTTGATGAGTGAGCGAATAACTAAGCTGCGTACATGCCGATCAGACCCGTTAAAGGGCGACTGACGCGTGTGGTGCGCGCTGCGGCGCGCAGGGTTGTGTGCATACTTTTTCAAAAAAACGCCGTAATCCATGAGGGCGTAGTACCAGTCGCGTGGATTGTTAACATCAAGCGTTTCTTTGACAAGTGGAATGATAGCGTTGTCATGAACGTCCTGATCTTTCGGAAAAAAGTGATGTATGAAAACAGCGCGAATGTTGGTTTCAACAAAAACGGTCGGTGTGTTGAAGGCAAAGGCGCAGATGGAGGCGGCTGTTGCCTGGCCGATACCAGGAAGCCTCTCGAGAACCACGGGGCACTGGGGAAGGTTTGCGTGATAATCGCGTACAACGATAGCTGCTAATTCATGAAGTCTTTTTGCCCTCCTGTTGTACCCAAGACCTTGCCAGGCTTGTAAAACAGCGGGCCATTGAGCCTGTGCGAGGCACTCAAGGGAAGGAAACTCGGCAACAAAAGGAGAAAATTTGTGCGCTACGCGGTGGGTCTGCGTTTGCTGAAGCATGATTTCGGAAACGACTATAAAGTAAGGGTCCTTATGATGACGCCATACAAAATCGCGACGGTTGGTGGTATAAAATTTTAGGACAGATTCACGAAATTTATCTATTCTGTGTTTATCGCTCATATAAACATTTGCCTTTCAGCTGGCATTTGAAAAAATCATTGTCTCCGCGTACTATTAAGTAGTGCTCAACAATGAGAATTGCAATAGCTCGACCTTTTTCTTGTTGACGTTGTCGGCTGTATTTTTGACTTTGTTGCCTTCATGGAGGGATATTCATGCGTAAAATATATGGATGCGCGTTCGAGGTCGTGTGTGTTCGTGGTTGGCATAGACGAAAGAGCGCGGATACTGCTATTAGAACGATGCTTTGGGGTGCCCTCTGTTGTTTGATGCTTCTGACTCGATGTATGTGGGCTTCGTCTGTGATCGATTCGCAGGTTCCCAAAGTGTGCCTACGTGTTAGCCGGAGCCTCCTGTGTGGTTCTGCAAAAGTGGGCTGCACAACTGCCGTTCACGTCGGCCGTTTTGCCAGGAAGCACCCGGTTACTACGACACTTGTTGTCATGGCCGGCTGTTTGGCCGTACCCGAGGGTCGAACTTTCGTGAAACGTCAGGCTCTTGCCCTTGGCTGCTACGCATGTAGCGGCGCCAAGGCATTACTGCTGCATGCATTCAATGGCATCGTCGGCAACGTTGGCGAAAGATTTGATGGCGTCGGCAGAGCACTCGGCCAACAACGCGGCATTCTTGATTGCCACACGCGAGAACTTCAAGAGCTTCGCGACAATCTTAATGCAGTACGCGACGATACGTCGTTTTTGCGAGTGCAGACTGAGGGTATTGGCAATCAACTGCTCGCCATTGACCGCAGAGGTATTGAAATCAGCGAAAGTGTCAATGATCTAAACCGCCGCTTCCAAGAGTTTAGCAGCCAGCAGGATAAGATTGATACATCAGGTCGCCTCGATGCCATAGCGCACGAGCAGGCGGAACTGAAGGGTCTCGTGAACGCCCATCATGCCGAGTTGGTAACGCTGTGCCTGGCAAGCAGGGAACTCTCTCGCTACGACACACGTAGACGAAACCTCGGGCGCCCTTCCCCCGAGTGAGGCAGAAGAGCGATGACTTCTCTGCTCTTACGGAGTCTTTGACGATATGCTGGCCTCCCCGCGATCGGTCGATTATACTAAATATCGTGCGCGACTGGTACGTGTTTGCTGGCGGTGCAATCAGAGCTGGCGTGTATCTATTTGTGCGCATGGTTGTTGACCACGGGCAAACCTGCAATGTTTCGGAGAAAATGTCGTGAACGGCCACGCGTTGATTTCGCTGCTGCCACCGGTTTTTGTGCTTCTTTTTACCGTTTTTACGCGAAGAATTAACCTCGCGTTTGCCCTCGGGATCATCCTTGCCGCACTCATTGCCTCTGGAGGGTTACTCTTGACGGCAGCCTCCATCATAACATCACGGTCAACTGTTCAGATCGTCAATGCCGACAATATTTATCAATATTTATTTCTTTTCATTATAGGAATGCTCATCTCCTTCATTGATTATGCCGGCGGCGCGCGGGCCTTTGCGCGAGTCTTCACCCGCCACATAAACTCAGCGCGTGCCGCAGAAAACGCCGTCCTTGTCGTGACTGCGTGTTTGGGCATTGACGACTTTCTCAGTAACTCGACTGCTGGATTTATCATGAGGCCGATAACGGACAGCTTCGCCATAGCGCGCGCAAAACTTGCCTACCTTGTTCACGCCGTGGCAACGCCGCTCATCATGATTTTGCCCATTTCAACCTGGCTGGGTTTCATCGCCGGTCAGCTTGGGCAGGCCGGTATAACGCCGTCGGGCGCACGTGGCAGCGGTGGTCACGGTACCATCATCGGCGATCCGTTCTTTGTTTTTTTAAACGTCATCCCTTTTATCTTTTATTCTATATTTGCGTTGGTTGCGGTCATTTTTGTCGTACAACGGCGCATAACATTCGGCCCTATGAAGGTCTACGAACACGAGGCGCTCGAAGAGCATTTCAAGAGGCCAGTCGCGGGTGGTAATGAGCACGGTGTTGATAGTGGCGGGCGCGATGGGGCTTCGATGGTCGATTTTGTTGTGCCCATCGCCACTCTCATTGCGACCTTCGTGCTCCTCATGCTCTACACGGGTGGCTATCATATTTTCGGTGGCACAGCCTCGTTTATCGGGGCATTTAAAAATAGTGACCAGTCATTTTTGGTTATGCTCGTTGCCGGCGTTGCGGCCCTCGTCGTTAGCATTCTCATAGCCTTGCCGCGGGCAAAAATAGCGCCAGCAACACTTTCACGCATTGTCACCGATGGTATCGTTGGCATGGCGCGGCCGGTTGCTATGCTCGTGCTTGCATCAATTTTGGCGGATATCTTGCGCACGTACCTTCACACGGGAGCTCACGTGGCGTCGCTCTTGGGAACAAGTATTCCGATTTCGTGCGTTCCGTGTGCCTTTTTTGTGGCTGCTGCGGCTATAGCGATACTTCTGGGTACCTCGTGGGGAACGATACTTCTTTTACTACCCATGGCAACGCCGGTTGCCCGTACACTCGCCGGTGTCAACGTGCCCATAGCTGCCGAGCTTGTGCCGCTTCTGTATCCTATCCTTGGAGCTGTCTTTGCCGGAGCCATATGCGGAGACCATGCGTCGCCCATATCGCAGTCAACCATCATGTCATCAACGAGCGCGGGTGTTGAACCAACGATTCACACCAAGACACAACTTCCTCTCGTTATACCGACGATTGCGGCAACGGCTCTTGCTTTCCTCGTGAGCGGCCTTTGCATATGTGCCGGTATGCCATCGCTCTCTTCATGCCTTGTCTCACTCGTCTGTGGCATTGCATTCAACCTTTTCGCGCTGCTTGCATGCAATGCGCTGAGCTCTCGGCGGCCACGATAAAGTACCATCATGTGTGTGTCATGACGTTCATTCCGAACTCTGCTCTAACAGCCTTATCATGTCCGGTTTCACGAGTTCGTCGATAAGTGCAGCCTCTCCGTTGGTTGGGTACATGCTTATGTTCTCGCCATGTGTTCTTCTGAGGTGCCCGTTGCGATCCCCGGGGCAATAAAAATACAGTGAACAGCGCGGACACTGAAATACCCTTTTTCCCAGGTGGCGCATAACATGCTCCCTCGCGTGTCCTAGAGTCGAAAATTTGCCTCGACACGCATGCGGATCAAGCATGCACGCATAACGACGTTTGCGCGCTTTTTGGCCGGTGCGTGGCCGGCGTACATCGGACCAAAGTGAGCACGGCAGGTTAAGGACATGATCAATCTCGACCCTCTCCTGTTGCTTGAAAGTTTGATAGTGTGCGTAGTTTCTTATGTGACCGCCGTGATCGGCAAGCACATGACGGCTACGCTCCTCGGGTGTAATGAACTTCTCCTGGCAGAAGGGACATGTGATAAATTTTTTCCCTATGTGACGGCGCAGAATGTGTTCGCGAATTCTTGTCAAGTGATCGCACGAGTACCGGCATCGGGAGCATCTGAAGCTCCACGATCGGTCGGTTTCATTTTCGCCACCACGAGGGTGACGCGAAGCAGTTTCGGGCTCTGACTCCGTGGCACTGTCGTCCTGCCCATCGACGACACGCTGGGCTTCTGGTGGCCCTTGCTCGGTGCCTTCGCCATTACTCATCGCGTCGACGATGAAGGCATGCTGCATTGCGTCAGCGAGGTGCCGGTAATCGCCGCAGATTGCAGGTTGTTTTTGTGACGCTCGCAGGCCAACAACCCCTGCAAAAATAACAACGGCCACGAAGCCCTTCACAAGCTCGCCGAAAGCCTTCCTACGCGCAAAAAAAATCACACGCACTGTCATATTCAATTTCACTCCTCCCGCGCGATGCGCGAGCTTCTCTTCGATCAACAAAAAAACGCTAGAAGGAGGACAACCGAAAATGGCGCGAATTCAAAGCGCGTTCGCGCAACCTGCCTACAAACCATATCGCGGCGGTATATCGAGATACCAGGACATCGGTGGTATCGATCGAATGGTGCGCCTGGCAGGAATCGAACCTGCAACCTACGGATTCGAAGTCCGGCGCTCTATCCTATTGAGCTACAGGCGCACACACAATGACAACACTTAGAATATATACCAGAAAAAATACTCCAACACCAGAGCTGCAGCGGGTGGCCGAAAATTATCATAAGAACCTTCGGCACCCGTCACTGTGCGTGTGCAGCCAGCCTATCGTTCTCTCCAGCGAATCGTGAAGCGTGTAACTACGCCGCTTGGCACGTTCCAGCTACACCCTTGATATCAATAAAGCTCCCAGCTGCATATGATATGACCCGAGACCCTTCCTCATGATGCACCTCGTAAACTGTAAAGAGCTCCCTGGAGTGGCGGATTGTTCCCGATGACAAGGTAAGGGTCGTTCCGACCATCGCTTGTGACCATCTTCAGGTCGATGGTTGTACCGGACGCAGGAATTCTGACATTATCAAAGACGGCAGTATAGCGTAGATCTTTTTTGTTCTGATCGTAAAGATCTACTGTGACTTGCCCTTCGTCGTTCCCGATTTCAAGCTTGCCGTACTCTACCGTGCCGTAAGGTGGGATGTTTTGTGGGTATCCGCTGAGGATGTGATAGGTCCCGATCTTGTAGCCGATGAACGTGGCAAGGGGTATGGTGAACTCTGTCGAGTTCTTGAAGGTTACGTGTAAGGTTGAAGAGATCTCTTCACCGGTGATCTCTCTGGCCTGTGTGCCGCGAATTTCAAGTACGAGTTTATTCGTGTCCGTCTGCGATTTTTTAAGAGCAAGCGCGGTGTCGCCGGCTCGAAAGTCGACATTTTTGAAGATAATTCTACGTGAGACTGTTGGATGGGCTCCGTTGTGGCAAACAATCACAATGTCCCCCTGTTGGCTGAGCGCGGGAATTTGGTACATTACCATCTTATCAGCCATAATGGGTTTCGATGGTGGCCCGACGATGACATAAGATACCATGGGTCCTTCGCTCGATGGTACTTTGAATTCAACGGAATCGACGACGAATCCCTCCTCCTCGTTGCCAAAGAGCCCTTGGGCAGGAGCAGGAAGCGTGCCAGCAACAATGACGGAAGGCTCCTCGCTCCCTATTTTGAGTTCAACTCCACCGTGGCCATCTTCTTGAAAAAAGAGATTCGTGCCTCTTATGGTGATCGTAATGCCATCAAAAAGGTAAATAGACGACTGAAGACCGTCGGGCGACAAACATTGTACCATGAGGCTTTTTTTCTCATCGGGAAGAAGGCCATCGTATTTCGCTGCTATTTCGGGCAACAGGGGAAGTTGCGGCGGAAGAATAAAATCACGCGGTGCTCCGCGTAGTCCTTCCAGAAGCACAACCTGGGCTACGGTCATTTTTGTCTTATTAATAAACAACGCTTGTGGTTTTGGAACATATTCTCGCGGTGGTGCGTAAACATTGCCCTCTATCGTTGTGGTTGACGTGCCTTGAACCTCAAGTTCGAACTTATCTTCATTTTTTCTCAGAACGATGTTTGGGTTAGTCATCGAGGGAATGCTGACGCCCTCGAAGGAAATTCTTTGCGGAGCCCCGCCCTCTCCTGAAAATGTCACCACGATGGTTTTCTGTACATCATGGAGGATATCAAAATACTTAAATGCTTTAGCTGGCGCAAGGGGAAAAGGCTTTCCGCCGCGCGGGGCAAAATAATAGAATCGACTACCCTCATATCCCGGCACCGTCAGGTTGCTAACGGTTAGGTCTGTCGCATTAATGATTGATCCCGTCAAAACCATACCTTTGTAAGAGGCTGCCCTCGTGGAGGTCGCCCCGACTTCGACGGAGAAATACTCACCAGCGTGAGTGAGTCGTACCTCATCACCGGCCTTCATGCTTACATCGCTGAATGTTACCCATACCGAAGGCTTCCCTGACTCCTTGAGCTCAACAGTGAGGTCGCCTGCAACGTTTTCTTGTTGTACAAATCCGTGCTTCTTTGAAGAACTCCTTGCAAGACATCCCGACAATGTACCCTTGGTATCAATAAAACTCGTACCCCGATGTCCATCGGTGGGCTGGAATCTCGCGTAACAGACTTGGAGCCCTGATTCGTTGTGAAACTCCCCGGCGGAATAAAGAGAAAGATTAACGACGAAAAGAACAAATAAGCCAATGCTGCGGCGCATACAATTGTTCATAAAAAACCTCCTTAAAAAGAACGCCCAAAACTGACCTTGTATGACGTGGCCATCATTATCGAGCTTATTCCTTTGGCATTCTGTTTGTAAATAAAATTTGTAAAAGTTGGTAAAAATGATAGATAAATAATTTAATGAATATGCTATCACGCATGGTGTGAGCATGCGCACACACCATGTTTTTTACGCCCTTGCGCGGTGGCGAGAGAGTGCTATATTCAGAGACCGCGCGTATGAATAAAAATTTTGAAAAAGAGCGGCAAAAAAACGTTGACAAGTCAGCAGCAACTCTCGACTATAGAGACAGAGAGGTGAATGTTGATTGTGCGCTGAAATCACCACTATGGTGTTGTTCTCCTGTCGGCCTTCTGCGCGATCGTCGCAGCGGGCGCTGTGGGGTTTTTTATGTGGAGTGTAAGCACGTGATATCTAGTGTCGAAAATAAGGGTCATCTTGGGCGCGGCGCTCCTGCTTTTTGTGTACAGGTGCGCTTCATGCGAATACCGGCCCTGTTTGTCTGTGCAAGCGTTGCGCATGCCCCAGTTCTTGAGGAGTCGGTCCCACAACTGTGTGGCGATGCTGGAGGATCGGACGAGGATCCCCTACCGACTGAGGCACCCGCGCGTGCGCTGGGTTGCAATGGTCGAAGGTACAGCGGTGTGTTATATCGCAGTACCACCGCGCGCCCCGTCGTGTTCGATATCGGCGCGTGGTATTCGCAGACCGAACCAGACGCATCCGATTACAGTCGGCTTGTTTCCCGTCGCGCGGGCTATCTCTTGCAGGCGCAGCGCATTTGGGCGCTTATCAGGAGGTATCTTTTCATCAAGGTTCGCGACCTACACCGCGTCGCCAACCTTTTTTATTTCCCCCTTCTTGATGTCTTAATGGCGGGTATCATATGGGTATGGCGTGATGCAGGAAGTCCTGAAGCGACGCAAGCCAACGCCGCATATCTTTTGAGTACTATCTTTTGGATAGTCACGAGTGCCGCTCAATTTGAAATGTGTTTTAACTTTCTTGAAGAACTTCAATCTCGTAACCTTATAAACCTTTTTACGAGTATGCTCGGGCATGGTGAGTGGCTCGCGGCGAGTGCTGTCCTCAGCGTCATCGAGGCACTCCTAAACGTTGGCATTTGTGAGCTCGCTGCCCACGGGGGATTTGGTATAAGCATCGGGATGATAGGATGGCAATTGCCATTTTTCTTGGCTATTTTTGTTGCCTCAGGATGGGCGATGGCGGTGATAACGGCAGCGCTTTTTTTTAGATACGGCCAAAGAGCAACTTTTTTAATTTGGGCTGTTCCCTATATCATTATGCCGTTCACGTCTCCGTTTTACCCTTTATCTACACTTCCGTGGTGCCTTAGGTGGATTGGGTACTGTTTGCCCCCGACGTACCTCTTTGAGGCGGTACGCGGCATCGTTGCCGGACATGATACGCCGTCGTGGTACCCCCTTGCAAGCCTCGGTCTCACAACCCTTTATGTTGTTCTTGCTGTGGCGTTTTTTAATTATATGTTCGCGCAAAGTATGGATCTTGGTTTGGCTCGTGTTGAACAGGACTAAGGAGGAATGGTTTACCATGAAATTGGCACCTTTTTTGGGCACCGTAGTTTTTGTTATAGCGGCTCTTGCTGCGCACACTGCGATGGGAGCATGCGCACAACCGGGGAGCCTCAGTGATATTGGTGACACACTTGTAAGTTGCCTGCATTGGATAAGTTGTCCTTACTGTCTTTATGATCCTGATCGTCAGGAAAAAAGATTTCATGAGGCACTTGAGCGTGACGATCCAAAGACGCTCGCGCAGGTTATGTATCGCCGTGGTCGCAACCCCAACGAACAGCTTAAAAAATCAGCCGATTTGCCCATAATTTTTGCCGCACGAAGGGCGAGCATTAACGTGATAAAGACGCTTCTTGATGCAGGCGCTGATGCCAACAGTCAGATGGAAAGTCCTCTCGCTGAATATCCGTCGGCACTCATTGCCGTTTGTGCAGCCGAAAAGCTTGACGGGGAGCGTGTGCGTCAAGTTGTTGAACTCTTGCTTAAAAATGGGGCAGATCCGACACGCACGTGTATCATGCTCACGCCAGGCGAATATGAGCTCCTTGAGCAAGCTAAAATCCACTATAAGATTTCGCATCCGGAAGCCATTGACGTGGATAGCTCATGGGTACTGCGAGCCATGCCGCGCAATTGTATCAAACCTCGTAGTGCCTTAGAATACGCCCGCCAAAATGGCTATGTTGCCGCTGCTGAGCTTCTCAGAAGGGAGATTGCAAAGGCTGCTGCCAACCCACGTGCCCGTGGCACGTCTGCATCCGATGAGTTGCGCTGCCGTTCTGCCGCAGACAAAGATTTGAACGATGATGATGCACAGCAGTGGTCCGATGGTTATTGAGAAGAACGTTCCTCTGAGGAACAAAAATTGGTTTAACACAGGCGGAGCCGCGCGGTTCTACTGTGCCCCGACAACGCCAGATTCCTTTGGCGAGGCCCTTTCGTGGGCCTCAGGTGCTGGCGTGGGGCTCCATGTACTCGGCCTTGGAGCCAATACGCTTGTGAGCGATGATGGGTTTGATGGGCTCATCATACAACCGCATCTCGTTGATGTATCATGTGCGGCTTTCGGCAACGACTCATGGTGCGTACGAGCCGGCGCAGGCGTGACAATGGCCGACCTCATCGCGTTGTGTCTCGATCATCATGCCCTTGGGCTGGAAGACTTCGGCGGTATTCCCGGCAGCGTCGGCGGTTCGGTGTACAATAATCTTCACTATTTTGAACGTTCACTGGCGGATTTTCTCAAAAGTGCCGTCATCATTGATCGTGCGACGGGTGTGTGGCGCGATGTCGATGCATCGTGGCTTGAACTTGGTTACGACCACTCGAAACTTCACGAAAAAAATTTTTTTCTCGTGAGCGCGACGTTTGCCCTCGCGCGCGGCACTGAAAAAGACGTTGCCTACGCTCGGGGGCGCCACGCGGAAATCGTGCGTCACCGTTCTAAACGCTATCCGACGTCACGTACATGCGGTTGCTTTTTTAGAAATTTTCATCCACACGAAGTTGAGAATGTCAGCGGCGGTAAAAAACTCGTGTATGCCGCATATTACCTCGACAATGTTGGTGTTAAAGGCGATCTCCAGAGGGGGAAGGCGGGTGTCAGCTACCAGCACGCAAACATGATTGTTGCGCAGGACGGCGCTACGAGTGCCGATATTATTGCCGTCGCACGTGTCATGCAAGAGCGTGTCTATGAAAGATTTGGCATTGTACTTCAACCGGAATGCGAACTTGTGGGCTTTGCCTCGTTTCCTCTTTTCAGGGCTGCGGACATGAAGGGGACGTAGCCGATCCAGTGCTAACCGCGCCTTGTTGACCACCCATCGCATGTGTATCGCACCCTCGTTTCTTTACGGGTGCGCTCATCATAGCGATCATGGCGTTCTGGAAAGCTTTTACGTGGCACACGAGACATTCGTTTGCAAACATTCCTTTTAGACTGCGTGAGAGCACGGAAGCGGTGCGCCAGGCGTTGGCATAAATCGGAATATAAAGCAGGGGGCCGTACCACGTGAGCGGCACAATGGTGAGCGAGCGTCTGACCGTTGCCGGAGTCGGTGATTGCTCAAGATACGCCTTGATGGTTGCATGCCAGAGTTTGATAGTTTCAACGTTGTCAACGATGCTGCGTTCTTCGTCGAGCACGGTATCAAAACACGTCGTCAGTGTTTGCCAATCTGAGCGCGTGGGATAGATGACCATGTCTTCAAAGAACTTTAGATAGTTTGCCGAGCGTGCAGAGCCGGCCGGCAGGAGGCGATAAACACCGTGCTTAGCCATGTAGCGGTCGTGCATGACGTCAACAAGGGAATGAAACTCCATGCCCGCCCTAAATGACGATTGCTCGCGTACGACACTGGCCCACGATGGCTTGCGCACGTGCGTCGCGTCGCGCGAAATAACGGCAATATAACGAATATCGGGAAAACTAGCGCCGATAAGAAACTCGCGCCGATCCTTAGTGGGTAAAAAATCGAGCGCCAAAAGTGCAAGCACGAAATGAACGACAGGGGCAGGCATATCACTCCACGAGGCTGGGCAAAAGTGTGCCAAACAACGCTCCACCGCGGCCGCCCACGCCCAACTTCCCAGTCAGTACACGGTGCCGCGATGACCACACGATACAGATATCAATACTAATCTAGCAAAATGAAACGCTTAAGGCAACGGCCTCAAGATTATATTTTTCAAATTGAAATAATGCGTTACCAATATAATCATGACTTAGAGGTCATTCTTGTGTTCCTGTGACTGCCTCCTCGCGCACCTCTTCATAAAGTTCAAGAGCCTGCTGTGTGAGCTCCTTTTTTTTTGATTTTAAGGCCGGTTTGCTTTCAAAATACGCCTCGAGGAGCGTTGCAATGTCATCGCCGGCCTTGAAAGCTTGCCGTTGCTCGCGCGGGCGTGGCTGCGCCACGGGCACGATGGAAACGACGTGCATCGCTGAACTGCACGCGGCCTGAATTGCCTTGATATTGACGGTGTCTCGGGCGCCGGCTGGAAGGTGATAGGTAATTTTGACGATGGCGTTCTCGAGGCGATGCATTGTGAGGGCCTCCAAAAGCTCTTCTGTCGCCCTCGCGGCGTTGACAATATGCACGTCGATGGCAGTGAAAGGACGCATGGGGCCTTTGATAAACTCGTAGCGCGCCGATCCTTTGCCTTCGATTGTTACAAGACAAAATCCCTTATCTTCTCGTTCGCCGAAATCGATTCTTTCAAGGGATCCGGCGTACACGACCGGTGGCTGACCTCCTTTATTGAGATCTTGGTGCCGGTGGAGGTGCCCGAGAGCGACGTAATCGAAAGGTTGTCGTGCTAGGTGCGAAGGAAGGACGACGGGATCATTGCCGCAGAGCGCTGTTTTTTCAGATCCTGAAAAAAGGCCTGTGCTCACGCTCAAATGCGCCGCAAGGATGGACGGCACGGCCGGATCGAGTCGCGAGGACTCGTCGTCGATAATCGTTGCGATTGCTTGGCTCATGTAGGAGGTTATGTATTCCTTCGTACACCAGGCCTGGCGTGGTGTTAGCGCAATGTTGCCACGCATGGGCCACGGGATGCCGACGATGGCGACGGGGCCGCTTTTTGTTTCAAGCTTCACTGTTCGCGGTCGCGCGACGACGTGAAACCCTTCGAGGGGCAAATCTTTGAAAAGCTCGAGGCTGCTTACCTTGCCAAAACTTGCGGGGTTGTCATGGTTGCCCACGATGATGACGATGGGAATACGGGCGGCGTTAAGGCGCAAGAGCGCTCCCACTAAAATTTTTTGCTGTGTCGGGTTTGGCGCGCTCGTTTTGTAGGCATCGCCGCAGAAAAGGAAAAAATCGACATCATTGCTTATGGCCGTCTCTATGCAAAAATCAAGAGCGAGGGCAAAATCGAGAAGACGCGTGTGCATGCCCGTTTTTGCATCAATTCTGCCGTAGTTTTCGGTTCCCAAGTGTATATCGGCCGTGTGAACAAAGCGAATCATAGGGCATGCGTCTTTTCGTGATCGCGACTGACCTGATGGTAGACAGGGTCGAGGACGTTGGGCGCGCGACGTTCTTGTAAAAGCGTGTGGGCGACGCAAAATTCCTCGGGTGTGTTGATCCCGCGCACGCAATCAAAGGGAACGTTGACAGTGCTCACGTGTGCGCCGGCATCCGATGCAGCCTTGATGATATCAGTGATGTAAAATTCACCACCTCCGCTTTCATGACGGACGAGGGTTTCAATGGCAGTTTGCAAAAATACCCGCTCAATGAGGTATATACCGGCGTTTATGTAGGGGTGATCTACGGACGTGCCAACAAATTCTTTGGCCTCAACGATGGCCACCGTTGAACCCTTGCATACTATGCGTCCATAGGCACCGCGTGGATCCGTGCTGTACGCGGTGCCTATGGTTACCGTCGACGGCCCCTGAAAGTGATGGTGCCAGAGAGCTTCGATGATGGAAGGCGTAACGAGTGGCATATCACCATTCATGATGAGGATATGATCCTTTGACCATGTGTTTCGTGTGCATGCCACGGCATGTCCCGTGCCCTCCTGAGCTTCCTGCACAACGAAGTTTATTGCCCGTGGTGCGTGATGTGCCTCGATGGTTGCCCGAACCGCCTCCTTTTGATAACCGATAACAACCGTTGTTTCGATGCCCAGTTGTTCAAGGGCTTTGGTGACATAAATGACCATCTCCTGTCCGCACAAAGGGGCAAGGAGCTTGCTCGTTTGTGCGTTAAACCTTCGCGACCTGCCTGCGGCAAGTACAACTGCCTGCGTATCTCCACCGATCATGAACACTCCCTGGACGTAAAGTGCACTCACAGTAAACAAACAAAGGACATGAGGTCCCAAAATGACGGCAAAATCCTAGCATACTGTAACGACGTAGCCAATATTAACGCGAATTCGATAATTTAGGGCCTACCATAGTTCGCCGTCAACAGGTGCCAACGCACAGTAAAAAATGTCCAATTCTTGAGGTTAACGCAACCCTTTACAAAAGTCGTGTCGTGCGTAGAATGAGGCTAAAATTGTGCATTGTTTTTGGTGTTGTTTTTGAGGAGGTCTTGACGATGGTGCTGCAGTACGCGTTGATCGTTGGAGCGGCGCTGGCAGGGTTTTTGACAGTGCTTTATCTATCCAGGCGCATCCGTGGTACGGTAGTTGATGACGCCAAGGCTGTCCGTATCGCTGCCGCCATACGCGATGGAGCTCTGACTTTTTTACGCGAGGAATACAAGGTTATCGCCCTCGTTGTTGCCCTCATCGTCCCCCTTTTGGCCTATACTCTCGGATTCTTGGCGACCGTGCTCTTTGTCGTTGGCGCCATTATTTCACTTCTGACCGGCTTTGTTGGCATGGATGCCGCGACGAGGGCGAACGTGCGCACCACGGTCACGGCGAAAAATAAAGGTGAAGTTGAGGCTTTTTTTGAAGCTCTCTTTGGTGGTGGCGTCATGGGTTTCTCCGTTGCCAGCTTCGGGCTTCTCGGGCTTGTCATTCTTTTCTTCCTTTTTAATGGTCGCCCGGATTTTCTCAAGCTTCTAACGGCTTTCGGGTT
>CAVWHE010000002.1:0-100459 GCA_963754845.1 uncultured bacterium | reverse complement strand
TTGTTGTCTGCGTCCCCACAATAACTGTTGTTTGTCGTGCAGTTCTGGATCCATCCTGCAACAAAAGCGTGATGTCGCCGACTTTAAAAAAATTGATGCAAGCGCAGTTGGTGAGCTTGTCATCGAGCACGTCCTTGAGCCTTATGTCATCGTCGAGGGCAACGAAGATGTTGTCGGCGATGTTGAAACAAGCGTCCATAACGGCATTTTGGCTATAACGGCAAAAGAATCTTTGTGCTGTGCAAAGAAACGAAAACTTAAAGTCACCGTCGGCGTTGGCGATCTACACGAACTTTCTGTTGATGGTGTTGGCAACGTTATCATCAAGAAGATTGAAACGAAAGCGTTCAAGCTCGCGGCCAACGGTGTAGGGTTGTTTCACATCACCACGCTCAATGTCGATCATTTCGATGCTGCCATGGACGGTGTTGGCACCATCAAGATCGACGGTGGGGTTGCCGACGAACAAAACATCGGGCTTAACGGGTGCGGATCCTTTGAAAGCAGGAACTTGTCGGGACTTCGTGGCAAAGTTTCGGGTCTTGGGTGCGGCAGTGTGTGTTAATATCGTCAACCTTGAGGTTGCGACTCTCGGCTTTGGTCCCCTGAAAAACATTGCCTGCAACCATAAAGGAGTGTGAATTTTGGGTTTTTTCTGCTGACGACACGGCCACTGTTTTGAAGGCGGCGGCCTTGCTCATTCGCGATCCCGTTATATACTGAGAATCCGTGCGGTGGACCTCGGGGAGCTTGTGCCACCACCAGTCTTGTGAATTGTGATTACAAGTAGAGAGGGGCCGGCATGGCGGCAAAAAAGGATTTCGGAGTATTTCTTGTAAGTAACGGTTTTGTTGCCGAGCAGGATATCAAGGAGTGCCAGGACCCCGCAATTGCAGCAGGGATTCCTCTTGAGCGGTGTCTTGTCGAAAGACAGCGTATAACGCCCGAAAATTTGGCCAAGAGTTTTGCTAGTTTTGTCGGCGTTTCCCTTGTTTCAAGCATCAGCGAAAAAGAAGCCGATCTCGGGCTTCTTGCTCGTGTTCCTCTCAACTTTCTTCGTGAGAATGTCATTCTTCCCGTCATGCTTGATGGACAAGTGACGCTTGTGACGGCAAACCCCCTTCAGTTTCAGCCGACTGACGAGCTTGACATGCTCCTTGGCGGCGGAACGCGCACCGCCGTAGCAACTCCTAAAGTTATTCTCGATGCGATCAACCGGTACTACCCTATTGAGGGAACCAAGGAAATGATCGCCGAGCTCGAGGGCGAAGAAGAGGCGACGGCCGAATCGGTTGAGTTTGGCGACATAGAAGAAAAAGATATCCTCGCCATGGCAAGCGAAGCTCCGATCATCAAGCTTGTTAACCACATTCTTTTTCAGGCGGTCAAGCGTGGAGCTTCCGATATTCACATCGAGCCCTTCGAAAAAGAGGTCGTTGTGCGCTATCGTATCGACGGCGTTTTATATCCCGTAATGACCCCGCCCAAACGCATTCAGGGCGCCCTGGCCTCTCGCTTGAAAATTATGGCCAATCTCAACATAGCTGAAAAACGCATGCCTCAGGATGGTCGTATAGATATCAAGGTTACGGGCAAGCCAATCGATATTCGTGTTTCTGTTCTGCCTGTTTCATTTGGTGAACGTATTGTCATGAGGTTGCTCGACAAATCGCGAACCTTCGGCAAAATAAAAGATTTTGGGCTCAGCGATCGGGATTTTCAGCTCGCTTCTGACAGCATCACAAAACCCAACGGTATCATCTATGTTACAGGACCAACAGGATCGGGTAAAACAACAACACTCTATGCAATTCTCGGGCAACTTAACACGCCTGACGTCAATATTCTTACCGTTGAGGACCCCGTCGAGTATCAAATGGCGGGCATCGGTCAGGTACAGGTGAAAGATAAAATTGGCCTTACCTTCGCCGCCGCATTGCGTTCGTTTTTGCGCCAGGACCCCGATATTATCATGATCGGTGAAACGCGCGATGCCGAAACAGCCCAGATAGCCGTTCAGGCCGCGCTCACGGGCCACCTCGTGCTGAGTACGCTCCACACCAACAGTGCGCCCGCGAGCATCACGCGCCTGCTCGACATGGGCGTTGAACCGTTTTTAATAGCTTCATCGGTCATTCTCATCGTCGCCCAGCGCCTTGTGCGTCGTCTTTGCGAGAACTGCAAGGGAACGTACACGCCTGCAAAAGAACTTGTCAGAAGCCTGGGATTGTCACCTCAAGAGGCAGCCACCATAACTTTCTATGAAGCGCGCGGTTGCGAGCAGTGTAACAAGACGGGTTATCGCGGCCGTATTGCTATTTTCGAGCTCATGCGCATGTCAAACGCGGTGGCAAGGTTGACCATGGAGCGCGCAGAAACGTCGCGTCTTCGCAAGCAAGCAGTCGATGACGGCATGACGATGCTCATCCACGACGGGATACGCAAAATTCGCGATGGCATTACAACCGTTGACGAGGTCCTTTCCGTCTCAACCGTCGAGATGGAAATGGAACAAACAGCCTGAACGAACGAACGCTTGCACCCTCATCATAACCTGCGACGACGGCTCGGCGTTGTACCCCAACCGGATACCGTAGATCAAAGAATTAAGATTACTCCATTGATGGTAAAGAAGATGGCAAAGACCGCCAGCTTACAAGTTTGCCCGATCTTCGTTGCTGATTTTCGTCACCGGCGTACACTACAAAGCCGTTTGCCGGCTGGTCATACACCTGGTACCAGTACTTCAGTCCGTCAAAGTAATCACTCGAAACTGTCTTGCCAGCCTTGATTTCAAGAGGAATGTTCCCGTTGGCTTGTACAATCAAGCAATCAATTTCATGTCCTAATTTATCACGCCAGAAGTAGAACCGCGGTGGCCGCCCTTGGTTGTAGCGCTGTTTATAAAGTTCTGAAATCAGCACCGTTTCAACAAGGCCACCACGCACATAATGCTGGGACAATTGCCGGGCGGATTCTATGCCAAGTAACGAGCATGCTATACCAGAATCGTAAAAATAGAGCTTCGGCGTTTTTACCAACCTTTTTCCAATATTGGTGTGGTACGGCTGGAGCAAGAAAATAATGTAGCTTGCTTCAAGGAGCGACAGCCATGATTTTGCCGTTGCCAGACTAATGCCCGCATCGTTGGCAAGGGACGTCATGTTGAGGAGCTGTCCTATGCGACCAGCGCAAAGACCAACAAATTTTTGAAAGACTGACAGGTTGGTAATGTTCTTAAGACTTCTAATATCACGCTCAATATACGTTCGAATATAATCAGGGTACATGTCTGCCGGATCAATATCAAAGGAATAAGAACGTGGGTACTGACCCTTGAATATCAGTTCTTCAATAGTCGCTGGCAGGAGTGAAGCATCACGAAGTTCGTTGATCGACAGCGGCAGAAGTGTGAAAATTGCAATGCGACCGGCCAGAGTCTGGTTAACCGCATCATGCACAAGAAAATTTTGCGATCCGGTAAGGATAAAATATCCAGGTTTCTGGTGCTCATCTACGTATACTTGTATGTATGAAAGCAAAGAGGGAACTTCCTGTATTTCATCAAGAATAATTCCAGCGTCACTGGCATACGTTTGAAGGAAGGAGTACGGATCATCGTACGCAAATTGTCGATTTTTGGGTTCCTCAAGAGAAACGTAGGTATGTTCCTTGAAAGCCTTGCGTGCTAGGGTGGTTTTTCCGGATTGTCGAGGGCCAAGAATGGCAATAACGGGCAACTTTTGAGCTCGGGTCAGTAGGTAATGTTCCATGGTACGCTCAATCATCGTCCCTCCTGCATACCTGCATACTGAAACTTGGACAATTCTCTAAGCCAAGTATAAGTTTTGCCCACGGTTAATTCTATACAATTTTTATTGCAGAGGAAATCGGGCCAAGCTGAAAGATTATATCATATTTCTGATAATGCTTTTCTTTAAAGACTCATTTTAAAAATTATTGACGCACTAGAAATTTTTGCCAGGCTTGTGCAAGATCTTTGATAAAAGTTCAATAACTGAAGGGTTTCTCATGTGTTTCAAAAAAACATGGTTACTGTTGGGCTTAGCAGCAATCCCGCTTCTGGCGCTTGCCGGTCAACAAGGCCGCGCGTTGGGCGATACCTAACAAAGTCTGCGGGTGGTCATAGACAGCACCGCCCAGCACCGCCATTATGCCGAGAATTACAGTCACACTTTGCCTTGGCAAGAGAGTAGTAAAAAAAATAATTCTACACATTTATTGATTCTTTTCTAAGCAATATGCTAGTATAAAAGATATTTCCAGAGAATGGGAACGTTGGTTGCCGTACGACTGTGCCCTGGACCATGGTTTGCCAACGTGGCTTCCGCAACCATATGATCGCTCGTCGGCAAGGTTTTTGTAAAAATGGAGGTTGTACCATGAGTTACGGTATTTTTGCCAGAGTTTGCGTGTTCTTTCGGGTATCTGTTCCTCTTGTACTCTTGGTAGTCGGTAGCGCGAAGGCTTCTCAGCGTCCACGAACTCTCAAAGTTCCGCATTGGCCGGGAGATTGGACAAAAATTAGCAAGGCACATCCCTCCCTAGTTATGAGACTCACGCTGCCTCTGCCTTCTGAATACAACTATTTGACGCCTACATATCAGCAAGTGCTTGAAGAGTATGTAAAGGGGGGTGGCCGCGACGAGCTCGGCACTCTGAAGAATGATCTTGGCCGCCATGAGCTCCTTGCAGGCGCTCATGATCCCGAGAAGCGTATGAATCTGGAAAAGAAGCTTGCCACGTGGGTTCGTCTGCGCTTGCTCGTCAATGCCGTCAGGAGCGATGCTGGCGTTTCTGACAAAAAACTTCTTACTTATCGCCAAATAGACATTTCTAAGATGGATGTAGACTATGTATTTGACAAAGCCGAAGACGTTATACTTGACAGTTCCATGAGTACATCCGCCGCGATCAAGGAGGCAGTCAAACAATACAAGATCCATCTTATAATACCTGCGTTGGCCGTTGAGTCTGTGCTCCTAAAGCTGGCTACTGCGTACAAACGTGACGCAGGGCTGAGCGCTTCGGTGTGTGGCTTTAGGGTCAACGTTGTTGGTGATCCCGAAAAAACGACGACGATAGTCATATGCATCAATGAGGGTACGCAAGCGGCAGAGTACGCGCTCAATTTCATATATCGGCTCTTTGCCGATCTTAAGGGCCCTAAGCTTGCTTATCAACCACCCTATAGCGAGAAAATTACTGATTTCTTATACGTCATGCAGGGCAACATCAGCGATAAAAGACCATGGGCAGCACACGACCGAAACTTTCCTGGGACAAGGCTCTTTAGCGAGTTTCCTTACGAAGACGAGCGCATGATCTACTATAGTCCCATGATCACGGGGTCACATCAGAATTACAACCTGCACCAACTGCAACCCCTCACGTCAGGAATCCCAGGAATCCCAGAAATTCAGGAGGCATTACCACCGGCCATCCAATGGCCCGCGAGAGCACAAAGGATCCAAGCCGCTTATCCACGCCTTGCGGCAAGGCTCATGAGCCCCCTGCCGCCAAGGTTCCGCGGATTAACGCCGCAGTACCAGCAAGAGCTCGAGCGGTTCCTTGAAGAACCCGGCACACCTGGGAGACTAGATGATATTTTCATGAAGCAGGCAGAGGAATTTATCACGCAGTACAAGGAAGGCATGCCCGTGGCACCTGGGGTAGGTGGCGCACTGACAGGGCACGAGGCTGAAGATATGGTTGCCGAGTGGGTGCGCTTGAGGCTCCTTGTTTGTGCAGTAAACAGCTACGGCGGGAACATGGCAGACAACCTCAAACCTCACATGTACAGCAAGCTTCGCATGATGGAAATCGGTTACATCTCAAGCGACACCAATGATCCCCAGTTCGCTGCCAACCAATACAAGATTCACCTCATGCCACCTGACGACAAGGTTGAGGACGTAGTCTTGAGGTTGGCGTGGCAGTACAAGAACAATAAACAGCTCCAGGATGCCGCGCAAGGTTTTAAAGTTACGTGTCTGCCTAACCGCATAGAGCAAGCACACCGAGTGGCAAAGATCGTCATATACGTCGAAGGGGGCAGGGACGCTGCACAGAGTGTCCTCGATACCATGTACGATATTTTTAGTGATATGCACAGCTACGGACGTGGGTATGTGCCGAGGTTTAATCAACAAGTAACGAATTTCCTCTTTTTTGCACAGGGTCACGGTGATAACAAGGCTAAATGGCTTAGGAGCTACGACGAGCCCAACATTTTTGCTAAGGTTCCGCAGAAAACCTTTGAGAGTTCGTCCCTGGAGGAACTACGTGAACGCTCTGTTGGCAGGGAATTTCCCTACAGCCGGTTTCCCTATGAAGACAAGAACATGATCTATTACGAACCAAACGTCACGGGCGAGTTGCAGGAGTATCACCTTAATGACCCAAAAAGGAACCGGCCCCAGACACCCGCGGCTCCGTACCCCTCGTCGGCGAATATCTATCCAGTGAGATGAAAGCGCGTACGAGATTGTAACCAAGGTCTCTGATGATGATAGGTCAGAGACAAACCCGTGGCGAGTTTACTTGAAGTGCTCAGCAATAGAGCTCGCCAGGTCTTCTTTGTTCATATAGCCAACCTCTTTGCCAACGACCTCGTTGGCCTTGATAAAGATGAACGATGGGATCGATGTAACGCCGTACTGTATCGAAAGTTCGCGTGCATCATCGACGTTCATTTTGGCAAACTTGTACTTGTCGCCGAGTTCCTTAGCAAGTTCCTCAAAGAGCGGTGCCATTTGTTGACAGGGGCCGCACCAATGAGCGTAAACCTTTAGGATGACGGGGACGCTTGACTGTGAAATTTCTTGCTCGGCGTTTTGTTTCGTGATTACAACAACCATAACTATCCTCACTATCCTCTGTTCTTTCAACCGGTGGCCGTCGACCGTGGGACTCTGCGTACGCGCGCAACACTCGAGCGCGTACGTACCCATGACGGCCACTTCTGTCATATTTTTTATCAGACAGGGAGATACTACACAAGAAATAAATACTTGCATACAAAAATTGTTGCAGGCGCGGCACAAGGTTCGTTAGGCTTTCATTGTCGTGGTGTGTAGTGACGGTCACGCGAGGTCATAAAAAAGCAGGAGTTTCGTATGGAGCATTCTGTGCAGGCGGCGAAGGGGAAGCTTTCGGGATTCATGTATCGTGTGTATGGGCTCATGACGGCAGCCTTTGCGATTACTGGACTAACGGCTCACTATGTTGCATATACACCGGCGCTTTTCAAGCCGCTTTTTGCCAATCCATGGGCGGTTTTCGGTATTTTTTTTCTTCAACTTATGCTTGTTGTCGCTCTGACGGTTCTTCTTCCGCGCATGAATTTTGTTGTCGCCACGGTTCTTTTTTTTGTTTATTCGGCCTCGTTGGGCCTCGTTTTGTCGGTTGTTTTTCTGCGTTTTGACATAGCGTCCATCTATGTGGCCTTTCTGTCTTCGGCCCTCACTTTTGCCGCCATGGCCGTCTACGGCTATTTCACACATTCCGATTTGTCAGGGATGGGAACCTTTCTTCTCATGGGACTTATGGGTCTCATCATGGGGCTTTTTATCAATATGTTTGTGCAGAGCTCAATGTTTGACCTGGTACTATCCTCATTCGGGGTCATAATCTTTGTCGCTTTGACGGCTTACGACACACAACGCATAAAATCTATCGGCCGGCTCATGATAGCCGATGGGCAGCCTCTTTCGAAGGCAGCGGTTCTCGGGGCGCTGACATTGTATCTTGATTTCATAAACCTTTTTTTGTACATGCTTCAGCTCACGGGGCGACGAAGGGACTAACGTTACCATGAAGGGGACGATCGTGAAGTACCTACTTTTTCTCGGCATTTTCTTCGTCGGTGCTGTATTCGTTGCTATCACGATCGATGGTCGCCAAAGGAAGGTGCGACCTCCGGATACACAAAAACACGGTGTCCTTGATCCATTCGGCGCAACGTCGCTCAACGGCGATGCCGAAAAAATCGTTGAAAGGCCAGAAACGCACACTGGGAAAGAAAGCAAAAAGGCCGGTAAACGCACACGACAAATTGCCCCCGAAGCATTGGCCACCGAGGAGCTCGATGTTGCCAGTAAGCAAGAGCAGGTAACGAAGCTTCTTGCCAAAGGTGCCGAGTTTTTCAACAAAGAAGATTCACTATCAACGATCCTCAATGCTTTTTGCCACAACCCAGCTTTTAAGTACGGCGAGCTTCATCTTTTTCTTTGTGACATTGAGGGCACGTGTCTCGCCGATGGCCTCTACAAAGAATACATCTGGCGCACCATGTATGACGAACGCGACGCGTACGGCATACCCTATTTCCAGCAGATGCTCGAAAAAGCACGTGCCGGTGGTGGATGGATTGCCTATGAATGGAACCGTGCCATAAGGGTTGCCAAGGTTCAAAAACTGACAAAAAACAGCAAGGACTACGTTCTGAGCTGCGGCTATTACCCCTTTTCCAAGGCCGATACAGTCGTCAACATCGTCG
This sequence comes from uncultured bacterium, assembly GCA_963754845.1. Lineage (GTDB taxonomy): Bacteria > Babelota > Babeliae > Babelales > Vermiphilaceae > JAKASV01. The sequence goes on along the minus strand of CAVWHE010000002.1, from coordinate 91,938 downwards.
ATGCGTCGGCCGAACTTTTTAAGCGAAACATTGCCGAGGGTCGACCAAAATCTTCCGTATTTGGTGTCCTCACGTATCCCCTCGGGAGGTTTGTCAGCGGCGATCTTTACATCTACGCTATGACGTTCTCGGGCGATGTTGTTGCCCATGGGGAACGCTCGGGTCTCGTCGGAACAAATGGTTGGAATTATCAGGACCAGGCGGGAACGTACGTCAATCGTGAAATTGTAAAAAAACTTAAGGCTTCAGAGGGCGCTGGTGTTTGGGTTGATTATGTTTCAAAACGTGCTCCCAAGAAAGCGTATGCCAGAAAGGTGACCGACGAAAAAGGCGTTGATTACTTCATAGCGTGCGGTTACTATCCCGATGAGAAAAAAAATACGGTCATTGACTTAGTTCGCAAAGGGTATGTTTATGTCAAGGGACACGGTCTTTCGGCGGCCGTTGAAGTGTTTAATGACATCGACAACGAAGAATACCGCTATGGCGATATGTCGCTCTTTATGTACGACTTGAAGGGAATGTGCATTGCCGAAGGTTCCAATAAAGACATGGTCGGCCGAAGTTCCTGGAACGAGCGGGACGAAGACGGAAGATTCTACGTGCGCGAGATGATCGAAAAGGCAAAAGATGGCGGTGGTTGGGTTGGTTTTAAATTGCGAAATTCATTGAAATCGTTCTACGTCGAGCTCGTTGACCTTGGCGTCGGAAAGTACATCATTGGCAGCGGACTCTATCCATCAACTAAGCTTGAGACGATGGTGCTCATGGCTCGTTCGGCGGCAAGCTACCTGCAGAGCGCCCCGTCCCTTGGTCATGCACTGACTGAATTTACCAAGTCTGATGGGAGGTTTATACGTGGCGACCTCAGGATCTTTGTTTTGACATCAGATGGCATATGCCTTGCTTTCGGTAACAATCACAACATGATTTGGACTAAGTTCTTTTTGCACAATGATGATTCTGGCGTGCCGGTAGTTAAACTCTTTTCCGATTCACTTCAAAGGGGGCCGGGAACTCTCGTCGTGACAGCCAGCGGCATCAACACCGTCGTATACATTGAAGAGGTTACCAAGAATGGTAGCAAATACATGGTAGGGTCGGGATTCAACCTTTGATAGTATTTGCTGTGGCCTGATCGGCATTGCTGTGTCACACCTGGCATCGTGGCGTGATTGCCGACTGCAGGGCAGAAGTGCACCGGGGGTGAGCGCGAGCCTTTCATTGTCCGCAACTGTTTGCACAGCGTGTCTGTTGCGGCGCCGCGCACGTGCGAGTTTCTCGCTGACTGATGCCGCTGCGACGCCCAGATCGCGTGCACGCGTGTGTCGATCTTGCGCCGCCCACAGGTTTGGTTATGCTTTCCTAACGAGGGAGTACTTGCGAATGATTCCAAGTGCCCCTCGTTAAATTGTTGGCGTTTCGTTGCATGAGCATATGCGCGGGGATTTTCGTATGCCACAGTCGTGCACTTCTAGTTTGTACATGCGTTTCCTCGTGTGGTGCGCTTGTGCCGCAACACTTGCTTCGCGCGTACTTCTTGGATCACAGGATAGTGTGCGCTCGTGCATGAGCACTCCATGCCCGGGTCTATATCCGTTACACAGTCAACACTATGTTGCTGGATTTGATCTGACAACACGCCAATTTTTTTATCGTGAACTCCGCGGCCAGCGTAATGGCATCCACGAAATCCATGCGCCGACTCACTCCACATCTCTTGCTCGAGAAATCAGCGACAAAATTGCTGATCTAGAGCGCACCGCTACCATGGCGCAGGAAAGAAAGGACTACCGTCGTGTGCGTTTTCTCCTTCAGTGTTCTTCGTTTTTGCGTTACTACGAGAGTTTTGTGGTGCGCACGGTTGCTGCAGGGGGATCCGATAACGAACAGGCCCTTGCCGACGGTGAGCGCATGCTCGCGCTTGTTCCGAGCCTCGGAAGATCGGTCCTCGAGCGCCAACCATACCGATCAGCCTATGAGCGCGCGATGGCCGTTCTCGGCGACGTCGCCGATCATGCACATGTACGCGCACAAGCTATACTGGCCTCGTTTTATGCGCGTGCTGCGTGCAAAGATTCCGCTTTTTCAGCTGCAGCTCATGCGTGGTTGAAAGGTATCTTCGGCGGTCGTTCTGACGAGGATTGTGTTTGTCTTGTGCGCGACCACGGGCTCCGCACCGCGTGCGAGTGCGTGGCACAAAGTGGCGATGAACACGTCGACATGATTCTTCAGCGATATCTTTATGAACATGGCGACGACCATGACAGAACAAGTGCCGTCAATATGCTCACGCGGCACGCTCACAAGGGAGACTTTGTGGCACGGTGCTATCGAAGTGCCGCTCTTCTTGAGGGCGCATGCGGCGAAGCCGCGCTGCGTGAAGTGTGTAACGACCTTGATGTGCTTGTTTCACATCCAGAAGGACGCGCTGCTCTTGCCCATCTTGTGCGACTATGTTCTCCAAGAACTCTGAGATTCCTCGAAGCCAAAAACAAAGCTGGCGTTCGTTATGCATCGTACCCGCTGGCGATTCTTCTGTATGAAAATAAGGCCTACAGTGGGCATACGCTTTCACTCTTGCAGCACAATTGTTCAAGGGCCCCGTATGTACATTTTTGTCTGGCAACAATGTATCGTGAGGGGCTCGGTGTAAACCGTTCGTTTAAAGATGCCGCCGCTCATTATCTTTCCGTTTGTATGAATCCCTCTGACGATGATCTTAAAAGGCATGCCTTCGATGCCCTTCAGGAACTCGCCGAAAGTGATGACCCGGCGTCATGCGCACATTATATCGTCGCCCTCGTGCATGAAGGTGATAAGGCTCACGTTTTACTACAACCCTTTTTACACACCACCTTTTCGGCATCTCGCGATGTTTGGGAAGCTGTGGCGAAGTTTTTGCACGAAAAAAAAATGAACTCCTTGGTGTATGCCATGGTCGACAGCGGCAACAAAGCAGCATGTTACGTTGCGGCTCTTGTTGAAATAGCGACACCCTTCGATCACGACGACCTTGCCGCCCGTAGAGCTTCGCTTAAAAAGTCCTGGGATCTCCTCGGGCGTGTGCAGTGCGCGACACTCAACGCGCGTGCCGATCGTGGTGTCTGTGCGCTTGCTCTCGGGCAGGCCCTTATTGCGTGTGGAAAGCCAAGTCAGGCGCGGGAATATCTTGAGTACGCCGTAGGCGTTGGATGTCCGAATGCACTTCGCGCTCTCGTGCGTGCCCACGCCGACGCTCCTGATACACCGGCCCATGTCATTACCCGCGACCTTGAGCTCTTAAAAGAGAGGGCTGAAAACGGTTGTGTTGCCGATGCGCTCGAGCTCGCGTACCTCTATTACGTCGGCAAAACGTATGCCTCGGGCTACGTCGTGAAAACCGACCCTGCACTCGCCTATCGCTACGCCACTGCGGTTCTCAAAGCGGAGCCGACAAGTACGGCTGGGCTTTACGTCCTTGCCCGTATACTTTTTGAACATGGTGGCACATCGGCACTTGTCGCCGCCGACGACCGAGCCTTTGCGTGTCTTGAGCAAAGCTTGAACCAAGGACACACAGCTCTTGGACGCGACACGTGTTACCGTGCCCTTGCTTTTTGCAAAAAGGGCTCCTACGTTCAGGCTTTGAGCCTCGTCAAAAATGACCATGAAACGCGTCATGCGGCTTTTGTACGTGCCTGTTGTTCGGCAGCGTGCGGTTCTTTTGATGAGCCTTCGCTTGCCGATCTTGAGCGTTCATTGCTCGCGAATCATGAGGTTGGTCCGGTAATTACGGTTGCCGTGCGCCATGAAGAGATCATCATGCCCCTCGTCAAGCTCCTGAAAGAACATGTGCAATCCGGCGATCTTCGCGACTGTGTCATTTTTGCCAAAATGTGTCTCCTTACGAATTCGCCGCTCCTCAAAGACTATACAAACGATGCGCTGGCCGCCCTTGATCGCGCTGTCGTTGGGGAGGTTGCTTCAGCATATAGTTTATGTGCGTTTCTTCATCATCGTGGACTTTTCCTTGAAAAATCTTCCCAAAAAGCTTTTTTATGTGCTCAAAAGGCCTTGGCTTGTAAAAACATCTGTCAGGAAACGATCGCCGAGTGTCTCGATGAACTCAGCCGTCTTATCATTGAAGAAAAAGGACCACTTGCCATTATGGCGCGGTATACTGCTGTTCCTTTTTTACTCATGCGCCACGATGCTAGCGCCGGCGACCTTTTCATGGAAGCTGAGGGACTTATTCAAGAGAAGTCCTACGACGGTGACAAGGATCTTCAAAACTATGCACACACGTGCGGAGCGTGGCAATCAATGCTTGCTGCTGCATCGCATGACGATTACGTTGCTGCTTGCTTGGGAAGATGTTATATCGCTCGACTCACGCGCACACGAACACATACGATTGATTTTGTACGCGAAGTTGAAACCGTTGCACTCCCACTTCTTGAAAGAACAGCCAACAAAGTCGAGTTTGTGGACAAAAAATTCGTTGCAGCCTCCTGCGTTGACATTGCCATTGTAACTTTGGGACTCTTCGGCAACCGTGAATCCTTCAAAAAACTCCTTAAAAAAGCGCGCACCTTCGATCCTGTTAACCGGGCAGCATGCTTTCTTCTGGCAGATCACTACCGCTGTAAAGCCGACTGTGAAACATGCAAAAATCCCAAAGAAAAGCTTGCCAAGGGACTCGCGATATTTAAAGAATCAGCGGCTGCTGGCAACGCTTGCGCGCTGGTCGAGCTTGCCTTTGAGCACATACCAGGCTGCGGCAGTTTCGCTCGGCATGGACTCATAAAACAAAGCATGGCAACGGCTATTTCGTACGTAAAAAAGGCTCTTGGACATACATCGTTACCGGGTAGTGCTGGGCGGCGAACCGAGGTTGAAAAAAAGCGCGACGCGGCGACGAGGTTTCTCGCACTTGTCATGGCCGCACGACTTAACATCCAGAGAGACCCTAAGTATACTGAATCACTTATCCCTGAAATTCACGCCCTTCTTGCCGAGCACGAGGTGCGTTGGCAATCGGAGCGCGCATGCACAGCGTACGGCAGGCGACTTCGCTGTGAAGTGTATTCTTTTTTGAGTTCGTGGGCTATTAAAGAAAAAAAGTGGGATGATGCCATCGAATATCTCCTTAAATTTTGCCAATGTAACGATAGCTGCATTGAAATGATTGTGCAACTTGCCGCATGCTACATGGAAAAAAGTTTGCAAGAAAATGACGTTGCCGTGCTCCGCACATGTTACAAAGAGGCCATGCGATATCTCCTGAGGTTTATCGAACTCAGGGAAAGTGCAAGTACTGCAACGATTGACATATTTGCCCATGTTCTTGCAATGCTTGGAGAAGCAGGTCCTCGTGAGCCTTCGGCTCGGACAAACTTTGGCTTTATTTTATCTCGTATGCAGAAGGCCGGTTTAACTTTGGTTATGCCCTTGAAATCACTGGCTGTGTCTGATCAAAAGTAGAACTCCCTTCAGCCTGGCCATTCCCTGTTTAAAACCTTATACACATTTCCGTTTGTAACGCCGCAGTAGAATCTCACGCGCACAAACCAAAAAGAGCCCTGTGATTTGCCTCAAAAGATGGTATAATAAGCACGTCAACGGTCGTGTGGTCAGGTGAGGCGGGCTCATGTGAAGAGAAGAAAGGGTTTTTTTTCTATATCGGCAGTGGCAAAGATGTTTGAGGTTCACCAACAGACGATCCGCCTCTACGAGAAAGAGGGGCTTATTAGTCCCAAGCGGTCTGAGGGTAACACAAGACTCTTTTCAGAGGACGATGTTGAAAAGCTTGAGGAGGTAATCTATCTAACGCATCAGCTTGGCATCAACCTCGCTGGTGTTCAGATGATTCTTAAGCTCAAAAAGCAAATGAAAAGAATGCAGCAGCAGATGAACGATCTCTTTGAAGAGGCACATAAGGAACTCGATAAAGAGGGTAAAACCTCTGAGCAAGCTATCAAGGCAAACGTCAGACAGCTCACGAAGATCCGTGAGCAGGCCGCTCAGAAAGGCGAACCCGGCAAAGTACGTGAAGAGCACGTGGTTGATGTTGACAAGTGGCAAATTGAGTATGAATGACGGTCCCACGCACGCGGGGTCGAGGAAATGGTTGCATATGATTGCAAATCACGTTAAAACTTTTGTGCTGCTTGGTTTTTTGAGTGCACTCGTGCTTGTTGCTGGGCAGGCTCTCGGTGGCGAGACCGGTCTTTTGTGTGCATGCGCTCTCGCCCTTGTTCTCAATATCGGCAGCTATTTTTTTGCCGACAAGATCGTCCTTCGTATGTACGGGGCGCGACCACTCGACGGGCATAGTCACCACGACGTTTATGAAATGGTTGGCGAACTTACCCGCGCCATGGATATACCGGTGCCACGGCTGTGGCTCATTCCTGGTGCAACGGCCAATGCTTTTGCGACAGGTCGAAATCCCGGCAATGCTTCAGTGGCGGTTACTGAAGGAATCCTTGATATGCTTGATGCGCGCGAGCTGCGTGGCGTTCTTGCTCATGAACTTTCGCATGTAAAAAACCGCGATATTCTCGTTTCAACCGTTGCTGCTACCTTGGCCACGGCTGTCAGTTATCTCGCTAATATGGTCAAATTCAACGCCCTTTTCGGCTCGTCACGTGACCGTCGTGAGGGCAGTGGCCCTTTCGCAATTTTTGTTGTTATTTTTATGCCACTTGCAGCAATGCTTGTTCAGCTTGCCATTTCGCGGTCGCGTGAATACCTGGCTGACGAATCGGCTGCTCACTACAGCAGCGACCCTCTGGCCCTGGCCTCGGCTCTCGAAAAACTCCACTATAGCAGCGAACGTGATCGCGCGTATGCGTCAGTCGACATGAATAAGGCGGCGACGGCATCTTTGTTTATCGTTAATCCGCTTTCCTCTCGAGGTATCGTCGCTCTCTTTTCGACGCATCCTCCTGTCATAGAACGTATCAGAAGGCTTCGGCAGATGCACACGAGGATGTAAACATGGACCGCGAGGAATTTGTTTTTGAGGAGCCTGGCGAGCGAGACGAGCAGTTTGCCGTTTCGTACGAACTTTTGTGCCTCCTGCGTTGGATGGTTGATCACGATGCAAGCCGACTTAAGAAAATGGTCTCGCGTGCCGTAGCGCGCGGGCTCAAGGAAAAAATAGTCAAAATTCGCTGCCATAATGATGATGATGCATACCAGTGTGCTCATGACGATATGGTCGAGTTTTTTTGCGCCCTTGAGGCAATGCTTGCCGAAACCATTGAGGAACAATCCGCACAGCGCGTGTGCGAAAGGCATTCGTTGCCGGCCCTGGAGCATATCGATACAAGTGTGTGCGACGAGCGCCTCGTACAGACGAGTCTCGAGAAAGCTTCACCAGCGATGACCAACGAGTCGCGCGAGGCCCGTCAAGATCTCCTCTTGCGCGAGATACTCAAAGAGTGGAAGCCTAAGAAGAAAATGGCCGAGCACTGAGAGAATCGTCGAAAAATCCAAGTTCGACGAGCGCTTCGCGGAGCTCAAACATGGGTAGGCCAACGATTGTTGAGTGCGATCCGGCGATCGTTCGCAGGAATTGTGCTCCGTAACCCTCGATGGCGATGGCTCCCGATGAAGTGTAGCTGAGCGAGTTCTCAAGGTAGGTGTCTATCCACTCGTCGGGAACGACAAAAAGATAATCAGCCTTCACGTAGCGCTCGACCCGTTTGCACATATGCCATGATCCATCGTGCCAAACCTTGAGATCGAGACAGAAGGCAGTGCCGACGCTTGAGCCCTGCCGTGCTGCTTTGATTTTAGCGATTGCATCGTCGCGGTCGACTGGTTTGCCGTGGATGGTCCCGTCGGCGTTCACTGAGAGTGTATCTGCCGTTACAACGTGACAATGCTGACCCTCGACACCGGGTGGCACGACGGCGTGCTTCATCTTGTGGACAGCAAGTCGTTCGACGATGGTTCTGAGGGGAAGGTTCCAATCGCACCACATTTCCTCAGCGTCTTGATCGATGGTAACGAACGGTATTTTGGCTTCTTCAAGAAGGGTACGTCGTGATCGTGACTTTGATGCTAAAAATAAAGTATTTTTCATATTTTTTCCATTTTTGTAGCATTCCATAAAAAAGTCACGAGTTGTACGCGCCGCACACAACTCATGACTTTTTCAGCCTTCGAGAACGGTGAGTCTTAAGGCTTTTTATTCGATAATTTTGTTTTCTGCTTGAAGCTTGCCGAATGTGTTGCCGACAAATGGTGCTACCGATATCCAAAAGGCTAGGATGGCAAGCGATGCGACAGTACCGTAGGAAACAAGTACTGACAACGACGATCCCAGCGAATCCGTTACAAGGGCTCCGCAGGCCTTGGCCGTACGGTTGCCAAAGGCATCAATCCATCCCTTTGTCTTGAATTTGACGTCCTTACTTGTCGGAATATAAAGGATTTCTTTCGACGGATTATTGAGTGCGTAGTTGAGGCCTTTTATGACAACAACGGCGGAAAAGAACGCCCACATGAGATGTTGGGCTTCGGCCCCCGAGAGGTAATAGGCAAAAACTGCGAGCACCGTTATGCCGATGGTTGTTGGGAACGAAATGAGACAGAATTTGAGGCCAAATCTTCGCATAAAAAAGCTTGTGCCAAGGAGTGCAAACACGAACGAAAGAACGCCAAGGCACTGACCGTTGAGAGCATCAAGTTCTGCAAACTTGGCCCCACCATCAAGCGACGCTGGGTAGAGCTTCTTGATGCACGTGTTCATTTGGTATTCGATGATGGTGCTGATAACCTCATACATCGTGACAACAACGAGAATGCCCATGAGGTACGAGCGTGTTAAGAGAAGCTTCATACCTTCAAGCATTCCTGTTTTCGGTTTCGCTTGTTCTGCCGCCGACATGTGTTCCTGAGGGATGAGCGCGCTGTAGAGCGAAATCATTAGAGGAACGATGCAGATGACGGTGCCACCGATGGCCCAGAGCGCCGGGAGCCCTACGATCTTCACGTAATTTTTTACAACGGTTGGACCAAGAATTGTCCCTATTTGGGTGCACGACATAATCATAGCGTAGCCGCGCTTTGCCGATTCAGTCGTTGTTGTGCTTGCCACAAATGACCAAAAAAGAGCCGGAACAATAGATCCGAAGCTTTCAAGAAAGAGGTAGGAAAACCAGCCAAGACCACGTCCAGGAATCCATGCAAAGAGCGGTGCTAGCGACGGTGCCCATGAACTCACGCTCGCGAGGTCCGGGTTGGAGATGAAATACGCGACGGCTACAAAACCGAGGCCATAAAAAAGACAGATGATATAAAAAAGAGTTTTTTTTGCAAAAAAATCAACCAACTTGCTGTAAAAAAGTACGGCGAAGGCAACCGAAATAATCGAGGCAAATTTTGCCCTCGGCTGCCACTCAAAGCCGACAAGAAGGTCAAACGACGGGTTTTTCATGACGCGGAGCATCCAGTACGTACCGATAATGAGAGAGAGCGTTGCTGCCAGGATGCCGAATTTCTTGACTTCCTCGATCGTAAGATCGCCCCAGAGAACCCTCAAGGGTTTTGGTAACATAGACATCTCCTTAAAAAATCACAAAGAAAAATCTAACGCATTGACTCCCCGTCTGCACGCACCGGTAAGCATGTTGGGCTTGAACACGACCATACTATAGCATCACAGGTACAATTGCAAGGTCGTACGAGCACATGCACGCGCCTGAGGGCCTTTGTGCATGAAATTTTGCCGATTCATCGATTCCGTGCCGCGTGAGCGAGAATTTATGCGAGGAAGGCCATGGTGCAAGGCTTCTTGAAGGAGTTGGTCAAGGATCTTGCTCTGCCACTTACGTCGTTATTATCATGACTTTGATGGGCAACGTTGCTGTGTCGTAGGTTTTTAGCGTGTTGGGGGGTGACCATGGTTGTACATGTGCGTGCTCTTTTCTTGTTGTTTTTCTTCGCGGTTCCTTTGTGGCAATCGTGCTCTGCAGGTTGTTCGCGTCGTACTTTCGTGCGTGCGATACTGTCGTATGCTCAAAAAAAGGCGAAGTTTGCAACCGCACTTTCTGGAGCTGCCACGCTTGTATATTTCGCCCAAAGGAGGTTGCGCAGCAACAGGTACGTGCGTCCTTTGCAGATCGCCGTTGACAAGGACGTTACGTACACTCGTGACAGTAAGTTCAAGATCCAAAGTTTTAATGCTTCAGAGGTACTCGTTGAAACGAACAAGGATGCCAGCGACAAAGGTGTGCGACTTGCGCTTGTCTACGAGTACAATCGTCCCGAGCACAAGGAGAACCTGTCGTACGAATACCACTATTACGAACGTACCAATGAATTTATCGTGCGTGGTAGCGTTAATCCTACGCGCAATAGTTGGTGGGCTTTCTGGGATTGGCTCAAACCGCCGCTTCATGATCTGCGTATGAGGATTTCAATTCCTCACGATCTTGCTGTTCGTATTGAGGCAAACCCTGGGACATTGTGCTCGGGTGCAAGCATACCAAGTACCATCATTGTTACTAACCCGGGCGCCGACGTCGTCGTGGAAAATGGCTTTGGCAACGTAAAAGTAACAGGAGCTGCAAGCTCTGTTGACGTGACTGTTAACAACAGAAACTACAGCGGAAAAAAATCGCGCCTCGGACATGCTCATATACACCAACGCGATGGAGCGCTGGGTGATATTGCAGTGCAAGCCGTGAAGGCGACGATCGATAACTTTGCTCAAAATGTTTACTGCAACACGGCGACCGATGATGACGATACTGACGGCATAACAGCGACGCGTAACCATAACAATACTCGGGGTACGATAGCAAAATTCTGCCCGGCAACGGGTACGGGTATTATTGGTGGCGCTCTTCGCGAATGTATGGAATACGAAGGGCCTTCAGGCGCATCCTGAAAGGAATCAGCCCGCTGCTCTCCTCGAGCACCCCCACTCTATGATGATACCCCGGAAATCAAAATAAGGAACATTTAACGCGTGACCACTATACATGTAAAATTTTACACGGTAAAGATGATGGTGGCTTAAAATAAACTCAAAGAGTTTGTGGGGACATGCAATGAAAAAAAGCAGGCTAGGATTTCCGCTTGAATATGGAAAGCTATCAAAATATTTTGATGCACGCAACATAGGCGATGATACTGATGCAAAAAATGGAGTGATTGAACATCTACTTACAACACATAGGGCGCAGACAGTTCTCGACCTTACCTGTGGAACAGGATCACAAGTATTTTTTCTTACAAAACGCGGCTATAAATGCGTTGGGGCAGATATCAGTCACACGCTTTTAGAAATAGCCAGAACAAAAGCGCATAATGAAAAAATCGATGTCAAATTTATAGACGGAGACATGCGTACATTAAAGGTAGGTAAATTTGACGCGGTTATTACCATTTTCAATGCCATAGGACATTTAACCAAGGCTGGCCTTGTAAAAGCGGTAAAAAATATACATAACAATCTAAAATCCGGCGGCATTTACATATTTGATATATTAAATTTGCAAGCGATGACCGATACAGTTGTTTCTGATCTTGCCTATTGTGTTAATAAAAAATTTAATGACTCTCACATGTACATTGTTCAATTCTCTACACTAGATAGAAATAACGGCCATCTTACCTCGTATGATAATTATAGTATCCAAGAAAATGCATCCAAACCTAAAAGATTCAGTAATAAGTTTTCATTGCAAATTTATACAGCTCAAGAACTGAGAGAAATGCTGGCTAAAAATGGATTTGAAACAATCGATCACTATGCAATGGATGGATCAGAGTTTTTAGAAAAAAAATCACTCAATATTCTCACGGTCGCAAGGAAGGCGTAAAAGTGTGATGAACCCCCTATCGGCTGTCCATCATGCGATAGGCAATCAAGAAGGCTTAATCTTTCTTGAGGGGATTCTCTTGCCCCTTGAGCATTTTCTTGAGAGCGCCCTTTTTCTCACTCCGTATATCAGGCAATACGTGATGTTTTTTCCTACGCTCTCTTTCGCGCCGCGGTATCGTGCTGCCGCGCAGGTCGCCGCGGGCTACAACATCATCAATCGTGTCCGTAATGTCAAGAGGATCGCCGAAGTACCACCTCGTTATAGGATCCTTAAGACTGCCAAAAAGATCGCCTTCGGCAACATAGCGCTTGGTTAGTTTTATATAAGCACGCGTATAGTCATCCATGCTTCCTTTGCGTAGGCGTGGCCGCACGACAGTAGGACACACAAAGACGGTCAGGTTTTTCTCAGTATTTTCACCGGTACCCGCACTCGTAAACCAACCGATGATGGGAATCTTCCCCAGGATAGGGGTTCTGCTACCTCTTTTGTCAGTTTCTCGCGTGAGGAGTCCGCCGATAGGTATAACTTCGCCGCTGCGTACCTGAGAGCTTGTGATGACCTGCCGTGTGAAACGGTTAGCCTTTTCGGGATCCGTTCCGCCCGTGCTCGTCGTAATGTAGTTCGTGTCGGTAAAATTGGTGATATCGACGGTGATGCCAATTTGAACGATATCCTTGCGTGGATCATCGTCAGGCGAAAGGGAAATGCGCGGGGTCATGACGATTTTGAGCGTCGCTTCAACGGGCTTATAAGGCACCGTGACGGAACCGCCAGAACCACCGATTGCTGCATCTTGCACGATACGTATTTCACCGATAACTATTTTCGTTTGTTTGTTGCTGGCAGCAACAACGTGAGGATTAGAAAGAATTTTGTTGTTGGCCAAGGCATCGCGAACTTCAAGGAGGCTCCAAACTTTGCTGTCATTATCGATGAAGGACAGTGCGTTGGTACCGGCCGGTGTGTTAGCTGCAACGCAAAGATTGGATGGATCTAAGGATTCATACTTTAGCATGCTTGGTGATGACCCTGCCGAGTACGCATCCTTGAGAAGGTCGACGTTGAGCGGATGGCCGGGACCGACCACCGAATCAAGAGCGACCGTCGACGGATCGGGTATACTTGTTGACGGTACAGTAGGAGGTTGGCAGTCAACTGCCTTCTTAAGAGCTTTTGCTGCATTTGCCGCTACACCGGCTGCTGCCGATGCTCCTGAAGCAGCACTACTTGCTGAAGAACCAAGGCTGTTGACGAGCATGATATCGGCTTGTGCCGATTGAAACTGCATATCTTGAAAGAGGTATCGTGGATTGCGCAGCATTGAGCCCAAATATTTTTGGTCACTGAGCGTCAAATCAACGACGAGGACCTCCAAAATGACCTGTGGTTGAGGTTTGTCAAGTTCTTCGATTAATTTTTTGATCCTGAGCCAGTCGTCATGACGGGCCGCGATGATAAGTTTATTGCCGCCGTGATAGAGCGGTTGCGTTGAAGCGCCCTCCTCCCTCGACATTGATTCTTCGCGCGTCGTCGGCCTGTCACTGATGATCTTAACCCCCTCGAAGAACCGTTCAACGCCGCCCTGTTGGGCTCCGCCTTCCATGCGAGCCTGGCTTGAAGAAGCGGTGCTGGCGACAACATGCTGAAGAACGGGAGCAAATTCAGCTGCATCCAGGTACTGAAGCTGATAAACGTGAAAGACCGATTCACCCATATCAGGTGGGACATCAACGTACTTGTTGATAAAGTCTTTCACACGATCAACAGCCTGTTCGCGACCAAGTACGATGAGTGTGTTGAGGCGACCGCAGGGAACGATTTTGACAAACTTTGAAAAATATGTCGCCTCGGACGGTGATTTGCGCGGATTGATCCCGTAGCGATCGGGTTGCGGCGTCGTCATGATGTCTTTGAAAATTTTGTAGATATCTTCGGCGCTTGCATAAAAAAGCCGAAGAACTTCGACTTTTTCTTTAAAGCCGGTCTCGTCAAGGATGTTGACGACGCGCATAACTGACTTGATGATGTTTGCTCGCTCGGTCAGAATGATGGCGTTGGTGACGGGATCAAAAGAAAGGCTCCTTTTGATGTCCTCCCCGGTTGGCAAAATTCTGGAAAGGACGTTATAGAGGTCGTTTTCTTGCTCCCCCGCTTCTCCGGGGACTTTGATGTTGCGTAAATAAAAGAGGCAGCGGATGCGCTCATCTGATTCCGGTAAATCTTCGTAGGGAACGTTCATGAAGATACGCAGCGATTCATAGGGCATACCGGGCTTTATCTTGACGATCTCGTAGGCCCCGGGTTTGTTAATGATCGCGTAGCCGGCCAACTCGAGGACTTGCGTCAGAAAATTCCATGCTTCGTCGACGGAGAGTTTTTCCTTAAGAGTGACAGAAACTTTTGACGTTATTGCATCTGCCATGACGGGCACGATAACGTTGGCACCTTTGTAGTTGGCAATTTCGTTAACGACATCAATAAGGTTCTCGTCATGGTACTTGATGGTGATTGTCCGGTGAACGCCTAGTTTTTCGTGGACTGGTTGCTCGACTTTTGGTTCAGGTTCATCAACGTTTGGCTCCAACTCATCTTCATCGGATTCGCTTGCGGTAGCGGGATCTTCGTATTTTTCAGCATCTTTAACACGATCCTTGATCTTACGTGCGTCACGCACACGGGCAATATCAAGTGATGATACGTTGCCTTTGACATTGGCTGCCGACGGCACTTCAGCATGAAGTGCGGATGCTGCAACCAAACAAAGACCCGCAAAAAGGTTCAACCAAACACGCATATTCATAAGGTTCACATCATCACATTATCTTCGTATTACCATCATGACGCCCTCGGAAAAAGAGTTGCGAATACAACGTTCACCGAGAGTTTGTTCGCTGCCGTCTTTGACTTTGCTATCTCGAGCTTCTTTACGTACACTCTCTTGTTGGTGTCGACGGCTGATATAAACTCCGTGAGTTGCTTCATGTCAATGTCGTTGAGAGTGATTTCAAGAATGTTTTCATCGTAGCGATCATCGAGCTCGACGTTGCGTTGCTGGCCCAAATCGAACCGCTCGCTCATACCTGTCTGGGCAAGTACGGAGGTGACGTATTGCGCGAGCTTGAAGCTCGGATCCTCAGTGAGCATCGTGTCGAGTTTCTCTTTTTGCGTTTTTATGCTCGCATCTTTTGCAAGGATCGCCTTCACCTGTTGAGAGCGAAGCTTATTGACGGTGGCTATTTTCCTCTTTGCCGACGAACACGCCTGATAGTAGTAAAACATGAGAAGAAGCACGAGAATCACGAGTCCACCAAGAGCGATGAGAAGGTACATGAAGAAATTCTTCTCCTCAAGTCCCTCTACCGATGCCCTGAGTTTCTCGATATAGTTCACTTACGCCTCCCCCGCCGACTGAATCACGTGAATTTCAAGGTCGAAGTCAATGTTATCAACAGGCTTGAATTCAAACATTTTTGAATCGTGCAGGCATTTTTCAAGGAGCTGGAGCTCGTCGTAGCCTCGAACCTTCGCCTTGAGGTGTATGACATTACCCTCGATAATGATGCGCTCCACGCTGATTCCCGTTGCTTTTTTATCAATTTTCGTTGTTAGTTCAAGGAGATAAGCGAGTACCGACGGGCGCGCTGGATCGAGAAATGAGACAGCCTGAGCATTACGTTCAAGCTGTGCTTTTACGTTCTGAACGGTCGCTTCGGTCAAAACGCCGCTCACGCCTTTAAAACGCTCCTTGAGAGCGTTGATCGCCTGAAGGCTCGACATTCGCAGCTCGGCGTTGAAACAGCGGAGGCGCCAAAACGTTGTTCCCATAAGAACACCGAGGATGAGAACGAGGAGCGCGGTGGTGGCGATAACCTGCCTTTTAAAAAGTCCGTCATCGCCCGGGGAAAATCCCCTGCGTCGCACATTAAAATAACGTGTAATCGGCGATTCAAGAGCTCCGCCCAAACAAATAACGTGCGTGCGCGGCACGTGAGCAACGTCCTTCACGACGATTGTGCTGTCTTGAAGAAGGGAAGAAAGTGAAAAAAGAAAGCACGGTCTGTTGACGAGCGTAGCCACAAAGGTACACATGCCCTTTATTTCTGAGCCGCGGCCTAGAAGCAAAAACTTTACCGTCGGCTCTTGTCCGGTACGCATAACAAAAGAACGAACAGTGAAATCGACATCGTTCCAGAACGTTGTTAAGATCCGCGTGATGACGCCGTTGTATTCGTTATTGCCGTGCTCATCGAGGCCAAATCTTACAACCTGCTCCATCGCCTCAGAGGGCTGCACTTTAAGTTCATCGCCGACCATTTTGGCAATAGTGCTGAGCCCCTTGGGCAGGGTACGGACGAACTTAAGCTGCCCCTGGCTGATGTATGCTATGCGTGTTGCGTGAACGTCAAAATCGATGAGAGCCATGTCGGTTATTTCCTGCGCGTACTCAGGAATTTTCATGCACAGACCATAGAGCGCAAAAAGGTCAACGGTGATGACCTCCGGATCAATACCGGCCTGAGCAAAAAGGCTCAAGTGCTGCGCAATGTGTTCGTTGGGAACCGCGGCGACAAAAACGCACGATGTTTTTTCTTCGAGGTTGCGCTTGGTCACAATGAAATCGACAACGGCATTGGCCAAAGGGAAAGGGAGAAGCGGTTCGACCTCGAAATTAACGACCATACTGAGCTTTTCGTAGTCAATGAAAGGAAGCGTAAGTTCTTTGAATACGACAAGCGATCCGCTCATAGCCGAATGTACGCCATGGTAACGGTCGGCGCGGGCGACGATTTTTTTTATGGCTTGCGCAGCACGCTCTTCGTACGTATTCGGCTGCCCCTGCTCAATTTTTTCTTCAAGGAATTTTTCTATGCGTACACCTCGACCGTGAAGGTAGATCTGTGCGGCGTAG
This sequence comes from uncultured bacterium, assembly GCA_963754845.1. Lineage (GTDB taxonomy): Bacteria > Babelota > Babeliae > Babelales > Vermiphilaceae > JAKASV01. The sequence continues at coordinate 75,198 of CAVWHE010000002.1, read as the reverse complement.
ACGTAGGTGCGGCCGACGTCAAAACTCAGAATGCGCCGCGAAAAAAGGTAATAATCACCAAGGCGCTCAGGGATAAACACATTTTTAATCACGCTGTGGTCTCCTGATTGTCAAGGGCCCCATCCATCAACGAGATCTTCGTTCTCCCTTCTTGACTTCTTTGATTCTGAGAAATGAGGGTAGGAGAAGCTTTTGGCTGATTCTCCTGCTCCAGGAAAATCGGTCGCTCTGCCTCATCTGGCTCTTCCGCGTATGGAAGGCCTTCTTCCATCTCGCGAATACGCTTTTCGCTGTTTGCCGTACGCTTGCGCGACTGGGTGAACAGGTAGCTATTGATGCGTTTATCGACACTCTTGGGGCCTTCATCGAAGAACATCCTGTAGATAGGATCGCTTACCTGGTCGCCCCTTTCGACGTTATCAAGCGTCGCGTAGTAGTCGTTGACGTGCTGCGTGGAGAACTCAGATAACGTCTCAGATGCACGTGGATCAATGAGTTGGATGGAAATTAAGACAATGAGGTTACTGCGGGTCGTACCCTTAGTCCTATTTTTGAAAAGCCAGCCGAGAACAGGAACGTCGCCGAGAATAGGAACCTTGGCCAGATCGTCGGTTGTCGTATTTTGAATGAGGCCACCAAGGGCGAGAACTTCGCGATCAGCAACGATCGCGCGCGTCACAATTTCACGAATCGTTTTTGCCACGTTAGAAGAACTTCCGCCGGGCAAGAACTGCGACACGAGGATGCGCAGATCGAGCGTAACCATGCCATCGGAGTTGACAAGCGGCGTCATTTCGACTGTTAAGGTTGCCTCGTCATCGCTGTAGCCCGCAATCGAGGTTGTTAAATTAGCGTTTGTTCCCGACGTCACCGTTTGCGAGGAAACGATACGACGAATTTCTCCTATCTTGACCGTTGCTTTTTGTTTGTTGGAGGCCAGGAGGAACGGATTGGCAACAATTTGGGCTGAACTAAACGAATCTATGATCTGAAAAATGCCCCAAACGCCGAAGAGATCGCTGCCAAGCGTTAGAATAGTGTTGCCTGCCGGTAGTCCCTTGGCAAGATTAATGAGGTCGCCCATGAGCCTGTCAGGTACGTCGACGTTCTGGTCCCCAGAAGTTCGTGTTCGCTCAACGATGGTGTTGCTGTTTAAACCTGATGTTTGGTACTGAATTCCTGTGCCAAGAACCGAGCGCGGGCCATTGCAGTCTGTTATCTTTGTACGAATTTGTGACCCAATTGTGCGGCTCTGGTCGACGGTCACTTGAAGGATGAGTACCTCGATGGCAATCTGTGGTTGCGGCTGATCGATTTTTTGAATGAGATCCTTGATAATGAGATTATCTTGGTAATCACCGCGAACGATGATGCGATTGTTCGCCGGGTCCTCGGTAAAAATCATGGGTTTGATATATTTATCAATGCCACGCACACCGCCAACCTTCGAGGCTTCAGTCTCTGTGCCAAATTTGCCGACAGTTTCATCGAGGATGCCCTTAACGGTTTTTGCGTCGGCGTACTTCAGGTCGTGATAAAAGAGTGGCGAGTGGGGCATTTCGGGATCTTTGTCGATGCTCTGGCGGATAAAATTTTCTATTCTTGCAATATCGTCAGGCGTACCCAATAGGATGAGCGAGTTTGTTCGCGGCTCCTGAATAACGCGCGTGGTGGGGGAAAAGTAGAGCGCCGTCTGCTGTTGCCGCGGCGGCATAAACATCGGTTGCTTGTTTTCCTCGGTGCCTATAAGCGTGTCAAGGAGAGTTTTGGCCTCTTTGGCGTCAGCACGAAGAAGTTTGTACACAGAAAGTGCCTGGGGGGTGCTCACCTTGTCAAGTTCCTTGACGATGAGCATGAGAGTTTTAATATTGTAAGCTTTGTCGGTAAGAATGAAGGCCTTGATGTCCTCGAGGATTGCAAGCTCTGAAACGGAACTGCGTAGCTTGTCCACGATGCTAGAAATAACTTTTATGTTGCCGTTTTCAACAAAATATACAAAACGAACAAGGCGATCGTCCTCCGGAAGAGCATCAGGATTGCCCACTATGAGTGTCGGGTACGAACGGCGTGCCTTGACTTGCGTCATGATTCTGTAATGTCGCGGCAAAGGATCGGGAAGAATTGTCAGTTCAGCTATATCAAGAAAACTCAAAAAAAGTTTCCAGGCATAACTTTTTGTCACCGCCTTGTTTGTTCTGAACGTTATTTTTATATCTTTGGTTGCTTTGGCTCCCTGAGGCAAGGGATTGACGATGTCGTCGGAAATAAATGTTACGTCAAAGAGAGTGCCGACCTGCTCAATAATGTTGCTGAGGTTCGTGTTTTCAAAATGAAACTCGACGCGCTCATCCGAAGGCCCATCAGGAGGCGGAAGTTTGTCTTCGCCGCTGCCTGCGTACGCTTGCGGCCGTGCGCCCGCGCCTTCTTGGGAAGTTCCTAGTTTTTCGGCCTCTTCGGCAGGCAGCACACGCGTTGTGGGAGCAACGGTTGGTACACTACGATCGCTAGGTTTTTCAAGGGTAACCGCTGCCGGTGATGGTTTGGAAGTGCTGACGTTAGAAGAAGTTTGAGAAGCTGGGATTGCAGCAACCGCGGTGCGTTCTGTGCTGCTAGTGGCGGCAATTGGCTGAGTCGCGCTTGCAGCAGTAGGCGCCGGAGCTGCCGGCGATGGTTTGGAAGTGCTGACGTTAGAAGAAATTTGAGAAGCTGGGATTGTGGCAGCCGTGGTGCGTTCTGTGCTGCTAGTGGCGGCAATCGGCTGAGTCGCGCTTGCAGCAGTAGGCGCCGGAGCTGCCGGTGATGGTTTGGCAGCGATGACGTTAGAAGAAGTTTGAGAAGCTGGGATTGTAGCAGCCGCGGTGCGTTCTGTGCTGCTAGTGGCGGCAATCGGCTGAGTCGCGCTTGCAGCAGTAGGCGCCGGAGCTGCCGGTGATGGTTTGGCAGCGATGACGTTAGAAGAAGTTTGAGAAGCTGGGATTGTAGCAGCCGCGGTGCGTTCTGTGCTGCTAGTGGCGGCAATCGGCTGAGTCGCGCTTGCAGCAGTAGGCGCCGGAGCTGCCGGCGATGGTTTGGAAGTGCTGACGTTAGAAGAAATTTGAGAAGCTGGGATTGTGGCAGCCGTGGTGCGTTCTGTGCTGCTAGTGGCGGCAATCGGCTGAGTCGCGCTTGCAGCAGTAGGCGCCGGAGCTGCCGGTGATGGTTTGGCAGCGATGACGTTAGAAGAAGTTTGAGAAGCTGGGATTGTAGCAGCCGCGGTGCGTTCTGTGCTGCTAGTGGCGGCAATCGGCTGAGTCGCGCTTGCAGCAGTAGGCGCCGGAGCTGCCGGCGATGGTTTGGAAGTGCTGACGTTAGAAGAAGTTTGAGAAGCTGGAATTGCGACGGCGGGGGTGCTAACAGCTGCGGTGTTCGCCGCATTGCCGGCAGCAGGCGGTTGAACCGCAGGTGCAGCGATGGCGCCTTTTTCGGGTGCTTGCGATGCGCTCGGTGTGGTTGATGGAGCTCTATCACTGGCCTCCTGGCCAGCGCGGAGCGCCAGGACTACGCTCATACTTACTAGTACAAGCACGGCACGTATGTCTACGCCAAATTTTTTCATACTCCTCACCTGGCCGCACCACCTGGCCGATGTGCCTTATCCGGTTGAGCCACCCCTTGCAGAGCGGTGTGCCGCTCGCGTCGCCGTATTTCCTGCAGCGTGGGGGCAAATTTATACTTTTCACCAAGAGCCCTCGTCTCTCGTTCTTTGGCATCGGCACTCTCGATTTTGTGCATATCGTTTTCGTGGCCGCTGACCCTCTTGATATCTGCGAGTGTTGGCTTCGGTCTTTTTTCCTGCACGGTAACATTGAGAACGAGTGGCTGTTTGTTTCTCATGCCATTAACAACAAGTTCATGTTCGCGGGTCCCATTGTCGGTGAGCTTTTTGTAGATTTTTAGGCGTCCACGGATGTCGCTTGTGCTTATGCCGTCAACGTGTGTTATGATATCGCCTGTGCGCATGCCGAGAGCGCTTCCCAGAGAATCCTTTTCGAGGTTTCCCACACGACACCCGATGCTTTTGCCCTTGCTGTACACCGTCGTCAAATCGAGCATGTCGATAAACTGCGCCAAGTTTTTAACGCGGTCACAAAAGAGTATGGGATCAACGGCATACTGCCCGGGTTTGACCTCCTGAACCACCTCACTCCACCCGCTGAGCACAGCAAACATAGGATCGGTTTTTGCGTCCTTTTCGCGAAGATAAAGCACTTCTTGCTGCCCATTTGACCGCGCGATAATCACTTTGTTGGGAAATACGCGCATAACCATGGCGTCTTCAATGACGTCGCCCGTTTTATATGTTCCTTCGAGGTTCGTTTTATTGTCCATAATGAACACACGATTTTTTGCGTCATCAGAAACCCACACGATGCCCTTGAGTGTCACATTAAGTGGCGGCAAAAAAACTGGCTTTTGTACCTCGGGGACAACCGGCCTTTGCGCCACAGGAGCCGCCGGGGGCTCGGGGACAACCTCCTGCTGAGGCTTAACGTCAGAGATGAAGACATATGTCCCGAAAAGATCCTGCGTGTAGATCTTTTTTGTATTGATGACCGGCCTTTCAACCTTAACACCTTTTTGCGCAGCCTCAATCGCAATGCTCTCACGTGGAGGTATTTTTTCTCGCATGAGCACAACAAAGAGACACACCACGAGGAGCACAGAGAGCAACGCGACATTAACTATCCACAGCGGCTGTCGCATGTAATCCTTCCCTTTTTGAATTTACCCCCCAACAATAACCTCCGCGTGAACGACTTGTCAAGCGAGAAACTGTCCTCCACCCTCATTTTCTTCATAGGGACACCCGCAATTGACTATGGTGTTGGTACGGTACTCAGTATTTTCTGGATTATAGCATCCGGCTGTACATTATCGGCCTCGGCATCATACGTCAGTATGAGGCGGTGGCGCAAAATCGCAGGGCACACGGCTTTAACATCATCGGGCGTGACAAAATGTCGACGCTTCAAGAAGGCTTGGGCTCGAGAAGCGCTGTACAAGGCTAAGGTTGCGCGCGGAGAAACGCCGTACTGAATAAGTGGTTGCAATTCCTTGAGACCGTTGGCTGCCGGTTCGCGTGTCGCAAAGACTATAGTGACGATGTAATCGATGATTTTTTCGTCCATATAAACGCGCGCGACAAGTCCCTGGGCACGCGCGATATCCTCTTTGGACAGAAGCTGCGTTATCGCATCAAGCGACAGCGATCTTTTAAGAATCTCGCGCTCCTCGCGGACACTAGGATACTTAACGAGGAGCTTAAACATAAAGCGATCGACCTGAGCCTCTGGCAGACGATAGGTCCCTTCCTGCTCGATGGGATTCTGCGTTGCAAAAACAAGAAATGGTTCGTCGAGTGCAAAGGTGTTTGACCCTATGGTGACTTGTCTTTCTTGCATTGCTTCAAGAAGTGCCGACTGAACCTTGGCGGGAGCGCGGTTGATTTCGTCAGCCAAAATGAGATTGGCAAAAATCGGCCCCTTTCTGGTCTCAAATTCTTGGGTTTTGGGGTTGTAAATGAGTGTTCCGATGAGATCGGCCGGCAGCAGGTCGGGGGTAAACTGAATGCGATTGAAACGAAGGCCGAGTGCGCGCGCCATCGCCTTAATCATAGTCGTTTTTGCGATGCCGGGAACACCCTCAAGAAGTATGTGGCCGTTGCAGAGAATAGCGTTAAGGATAAAGCTTATGGTTTCCTGCTGGCCAACGACAACCTTCGCTACCTCAAGGGCAAGCCCTTGAAAGACAGAACTTCCCTCACGGATCTCCTCGATAGAACTCCCTTGTGGACTCTCAATCATGTGCCGCACACCCTCACGATACCTCCCCAATCAATGGCAACAACACGCACGGCCATTGTAGCAAGAGCATCACCATCTTACAAGAGCCAAGCGCGTGAGCAAGAACATGTGTCGGTTGTGGTGCCGCTCCGTCTTTGTCATACCCATGCGCATACATCGTTCAACGCGAACGTGATGTTTGGACCGGCTGGATAAAACTTTGTTTTTCAGCTAAAACTTCTCTAAAGAATGCTCGCATGCGCAAACAAGGCGATTGGGAACCTGCACAAGGTCTTTAACGACCCCTCTTTCAATGAGAGGACGCATCATTGCCAAAAAATGTTGGTGTGTGGCTGAAGGGACAAAAAATTCAAAAATTCCGCGGGTTGTGTCGATAGTACGGTCGAATGCAACATGCTCCCAACTTCGTGCAATGGCGACAAGGAACCATGCATAGGCGTCGGGAACCTGAGCCTGGTAATAAATACAAAAATTTTGCTGGCTATGAATGTTATCCACGCCTTTCTCCCGGTGAAATGTCAAAAAACCCCTCAAACGATAGCACAAAAACCGCCAACCGACAAAAAACATCCAAGCATCGGTGGGGATTGACGTTTTTGAGGCAATGGTGCTATACCTAGATCACAATGGTGAATTTAAAGAAAGGCTAAGGATAATGGTCTGCGTGAGGTGCGTGCGGTGGCTGATTTTATGTGCAGTGCTGGTGCCTGTTAAAAGCACCTGCCAGCTGTCTTCTTATTCACGGAATGATCCATGGCCCGTGTATACCTCCCTCGATCCGCATACGTTCCTTTATACGCGCTCTATTCAGGAACTCATCGGCGAAGAGCTTGTCTACACGCGCCCTGAGTGCATGGGGATTCATCTTTCACCTTTTGGACAAAATGCTTATTGTGCGGCTGATCTTGAAAGAGAGCAACTGCCCATCGGCGATATCAACGGTCGCTGGAGCATGATTCCGCTCCTTTTTGGCGCGTTCCCCGAGGGAGTTGATAATTATCCTTCGGCGGATCTTCAGGTTGCCCAACAGACAATTTATCCCAACGGCGTCCCCGGAACAATCAGCGTTCCCTCAGACATCGACCCCTGCGGAGCACTCGGGTTTATCAGCTTTCCGGCTAGATATCGCAAATGGGGTATGCGTGCCGAGTTTGATTTTCAAATAACGACGGGCCTTGGCGTTATGCTCCAAACGGGTGTCGCCGATATTTGTCAAACGGTGACACGATGTCTCTGCCCTGAAGGAACGGCATGCTGCCATCAGGAAAATACGAATTCTCCACTGCCTACCGCAGATTTTGAGACGCAAGTCAAAGACCTCCTCGCGTGTCAGTATCTTCAAATCGCCGAACAGCTCTGTCTCGATCCCCGGGATTTTCATGAATTTGGCGTCGAGGACTTTAGGGCGATTGCCTACTGGCGCCGCGCCTATCCCGTCAATAAAAATCGTGAGGGATGGGCTGAATTTCTTGCGACGCCCTTCGTAACGCTCGGGGGAAGTTTTGCGTGTGGTCGTGAAAAATTTCCGTCGAAGGTGTTCGGCGTCTCACCCGGTAATAATGGCCATCACTCGATTGGAGCAAGCTGCGGCATCGATTTAGATTTTGTTGAAACCGTTAATATCGGCGGCGAATTTGGTTTGACTCATTTTTTTAGCCGCGATGTGTGCAAGTTGCCCGTCCCGACGAGCGAATATCAGTGCGGCATTTATCCCTTCCGTACCGATGTAACGGTCTGCCCGGGCCTCAACTGGCACTTCGGTCTCAAGCTTCTGGCACGTCACTTTCTTGAAAGATTGTCGTGCTACTTCGAGTATCTTGTCGTCACGCATCGCCAAGATGGGATCAGACTCAAAAAATGTGATCCTGCCTATCTTCCTCATGTCCTTGAAAAACGCTCGTGTTGGCAGGCGCAGGTTGGTAATACGGGATTTTTCTATGAAATTTCGCCAGCGATAACACTCGGCGTCTTTTGGCAATTCCCCATCGTCCAGCGCGGTACGTACCGCAGTACGACTGTTCTCTTTTCTTTCACAGCGTTCTTCTAAAGAGACGACCGGACGAAGGCGACGAACCCCACTTTCGGGGTCAATTATCGCAGTGTTGCCATCCTTGACGAAAAAACAACCTTGACAAATTATCGCGATAAATTAGTGTAACTTTGTTACCGGTTCGTTTGCTTAGCCAAGTTAAGGAATTTCGAAATCTTTTAGGATGGATGCATGAACAAGGCAAAACTTGTTGAATACATGTCCAAAACCACAAAAATGCCAAAGTCTACGTGTAAGGAATGCCTGGAGGCCTTCATGGCCGCCGTATGTGTGGCGCTGAAATCGGGCAAAGACGTTGTACTAACTGGTTTTGGAACCTTTACCACCATGAAAAGAAAAAGTCGGTCTGGCGTAAATCCGGCGACGGGTGAAAAAATGCTCATCAAGGGCAAGACGGTGCCTAAATTCAAGCCAGGCAAAACACTAAAGGCGGTGGTAAAGTAAAAAATTGAAAGATGCTTTTTGAGCAGAGCTTAGCGAGGGGCCTTGTATGTGCTCCTCGTTTTTTTTGAGGCACTAGTACGACCAAGGTTGTGCTTGCCATGCGCCACGAACACTTATATCTTTGATATGAGTACAAACCTCGTGCCAGTGGGCGCTTTGGATATTTGTGGGTTGTGGTATTGACAAGTACAGTAATGAGGGAGGACATCTTCTATGAAGCACGTTCCCCAGGACAAATATAACGTTGCTTGGTTTACGCTTGCCGAATTTATCGCGCGCGGCGAAAAAGTCCGTGCGCTTGGTGTTTATCGCCTGCTTGCTCATTCGATAGAAAACACGGCTCTCAGGCACCAGTTGGAAGGAGATATACTCCTTGCCTTTCAAGATAAGGTGGACGCTATAAACAAGTATAAAGACGCGGCGCTTCTCTATCAAAAACATGGCAAATTTCTTGAAGCTGCCGCGCTCTACGAGCACCTTCGTGATTTGGAGCCGAACATATGCGATCACAGTATTGCCCTTGTTGAACTCTACGAGCGTTTGGGTATTACCTCGAAGGTAGCTTCAAATCTCAGGCACCTCTGTACGGCGCTTATGCAAGGACAGGACCTCGAGCAAGCCGAGCGCATGCTCGAGCAACTTGATACTGTCGTTACATGTAAGCAAACGGCTCACGAACATGAGCAGATAGCGTATGCGCTCATACGAAGTGATTGCCCCGATGAAAATCGCGTTTTGGGCCATATTCGTGCGGCAATTTCTGGTTTTCTTGATGGCGATGACAGCCGCGCTCTTCAAAAATTCATGTCAGCACTCACGGCGCTCAGCACCGACTACGCTGCGCATGCCCATCGGCTCATAGAGGTTGATGAAGTCAAAGCGTAACCTTGATATCAACGGGCAGTGACGCGAGGCGCGCAAGAACATCGAAGGAAATTGCTACCCTTTCGCGCACGTCGACCGTGAGCTGCTGCGCGTTCTCAACGAGGGAAAATCGTAGGGGAATATTTCCTGACTCAAGAAGTGCGCGCAAGCTTTTTACAAGTTCATCACCGAAAGATTCCGGAAGCTTGATGAGCACGAAGCGCGGCCGCAGTTCGTGTCCTTCGTCAAAAAGCATGTCAAGAGGAATGATGCTTTCGACCCTGATCTTGCACTGCGTGCCGGTAGCACTATCAACGAATCCCTTAAAAATGAAGACCTGGTGATCGTCAAGGTGCCTTTGGATTTTTTTGTACACTGAAGGAAAGACGACGAGCTCAGCGCGCATCGTATCGGCATCTTCAAGCTGTACGAATGCCATAGGGTCGCCCTTTTTGGTCACTATATCACGTCGCCCCACCATGAGGCCATAGCCCACGATGAGGGTAGCGGGTTCTGCCAACGCTTCGCAAGCGCACGCAAAAGGAGTGACATTGAGCCATTTTTTATGGAGCTCGTACGCCGCCAGCGGATGGTTGCTTACATAGAGCCCCATGACCTCTTTTTCACGCTCGAGTTTTTCTTTGTCGGTCCAGGGGGCGCGCTCTTGAAATTGGTACGTCGTCGGGGCCGCCTCGCGTTCGGGTGTGCTTGACGGTTGCGCAAAGATGCTTGCCTGTCCAGTTTGTACTTCTTTTTTACGCGTGAGTGCCCGCTCCATGATGGTGGCTAACTCGTGATACTTTTGGGAGCGGCTACCGGGCATGGCGTCGAAAGCTCCGGCGCAGATGAGATTTTCCATGACACGTTTGTTAACTGCACGCATGTCAACACGAAGAGCAAAATCGAGTATGTCGGCGAAAGGCTTGTGGGCTCGACGCCTCATAATCTCATCAAGAGCTATGGAACCGATGCTTTTGACACCTTGAAGGCCAAAGAGAATCGCGCCGCCGTCGACGGTAAATTCGGGGCCCGAACGGTTAATGTCCGGCGGCAGGATCGTAATTCCCATGCTCCGCGCTTCACCGAGATATGCAGCCATCGATTCTGGATTAGCTGCTTCAAGAGATATGAGGCACGCCATAAATTCGGCGGGAAAATGAGCCTTGAGATACGCAGTTTGGTACGTGATGAGCGAGTAGGCCGCCGAATGGGATTTATTGAACCCATAGCCGGCAAAATAGGCCATGAGATCAAAAAGTTCGCCTGCCTTCGTACCATCAAAACCCGTACGACGCGCTCCCTCCAAGAACAGAGCGCGCTGCTCGGCCATGACCTCAGCCTTTTTTTTACCCATGGCGCGGCGCAAAATATCGGCCTGCGCGAGTGTATAGCCGGCTATGGTTGAAGCAATTTTCATAACCTGCTCTTGATAGACGATGACGCCGTATGTTTCTTTAAGGATTGGTTCAAGCTCGGGGAAAAGATACGTTATTTCTTGGCGCCCATTCCTGCGCTCAATAAAATCGTCAACCATGCCAGAGCCGAGGGGCCCCGGACGATAGAGGGCGTTTACGGCGACGATGTCTTCAAACCGTTCGGGGGCAAGGCGGGTGAGAACGTCTTTGAGCCCCTTGGATTCAAACTGAAATACCCCTGTCGTCGTGCCAGCACATAAAAGGGCGAACGTGCGCGTATCGTCAAGGGGAAGCTTGTCCATGTCGAGCGCAATGTCGCGCCCTTTGTTAATGAGAGCAAGGGCTTTGGCAATGAGCGTCAGGTTCTTGAGCCCGAGAAAATCGATCTTGAGAAAACCGAGAGCTTCAAGCTCGGTCATATCATACTGAGCGACAAGTTCGTCAGTCTTGGGAGGAACGTAGAGCGGCAAGATCGTGTCGGCTGGCTCAGGACAGATTACGATACCGGCAGCGTGCTTGGAAGCGTGGCGCGTGAGACCTTCAAGTTTGTAGGCTATGTCGAAGACGTTGCGTACGTGCTCGTTCTTTTCGACGAGTTCGCGCAAGCGCGGTTCTTGTTCAAGGGCCTCTTTGAGCGTGATCTTGAGTTGATCGGGAATGAGCCCCGTGATCATATTTGAATCTTCAAAGGGCATGCCGAGGGCGCGCGATACGTCTTTGATAACGCCCTTTGCCATCATGGTGCCAAACGTGATGATCTGACAAACTTTGTCGTGCCCGTATCTTTCCCTCACGTAATTGATGACACGATCGCGCCCATCGATGCAAAAATCAATGTCGATATCGGGCATCGAGACACGCTCGGGATTCAAAAAACGTTCAAAAAGAAGGGAGTACTTGAGGGGATCGATGTTGGTGATTTGAAGGGCCCACGCAACGAGTGACCCGGCTGCCGACCCGCGCCCCGGTCCAACGGGTATACCCTGCCGATACGCCCATTGAATGAAGTCGCTCACGACGAGAAAATACTCGACGAATCCCATCGTGATAATGAGGTCCATTTCAAGGGCGAGGCGCGCGTCATATTCGCGCTCCTTGTCCATATCAATGCGCCCTTCGGCCTTGAGCCGCCGCAACCCCTCATCGCACAGGTTCCTGAAGTACGTAACAGGAGTGTGATCGGCAGGAATGGGGAACGTCGGAAAGAAAAGTTTGCCTGTTGCAAACTTAAATTCGCACATGTCGGCGATAGCGCCCGTATTCCATACGGCATCGAGGTGATCGGCAAAGAGCTCACATACCTCCTGAGGACTCCGTAGATACGCCCGACATTCACCGAACGTGAAGCGATCTTCATCACTCATTTTGGCGTGCGTCTGGATCGAAAGCATGACCTCGTGGGCCTGGCGATCCTCGAGAGCCGGGTAGTGAGCATCGCATCCGACGACGCACCGCACATTTTTTTCGGCTGCAAGTACATAAAGCTTTTCGTTGAGTACCCGCTGTTCTTCAGACTCAGCTGGTTGAACTTCGAGGAAGAAACGCTCGCGTCCGAATCGCTCGATAAACCAGTCGACACGCTCACGCGCCGCATCGTCGCTACCCTGCATGAGGAGCGTCGGAATGGCTCCGTTAAGACAGGCTGTCGTAACAATGAGCCCTTCGTTATGTTTTTCGAGTGCGCGGTAATCAATACGCGGCCTGAAGTAGAAGCCCTCCCGATACGAAAAGGATATGAGCTTGCAAAGGTTTTTGTAGCCGACATCATTGACGACGATGATAATGAGGTGCTGGTACCTGTTTTTGATCTCTTTGACTTTTACGTCATCGGTAAAATACGCCTCCATGCCGAGGATCGGCTTGATGCCTGCCTTCGCGCATGCCTGAAAAAATTTGACCGCTCCGAAGACATTGCCATGATCGGATATGCCAATGGCCTTGATGCCGTGCTTTTTGGCAAATTCAATGAGCGCCTCGTGCGAAATTGCTCCGTCGAGGAGAGAATACTCGGTATGGACGTGAAGATGCGTAAAATACTGTGCCATAAAAAACCCGATGTAATCACACCTTCAGCGGTACGAACGTCTACATTGTTTTCACGTGCCACGCACGCCGGCGGCGCCTGTTCCTCAATGTCTTACAGTGTCCTGGCCCACGAAAGCAACGCTGATTGGCGGCAGCGTCCACCGAAAACGAGAAACGCCGCCAACTATGCGCCGCATTCTCGCGACATGCGCATCACACAGCGCCCCCATCCAAGTCCACACCGCGCATTATCGCCGTGTATGACCCCTTTGTGATGATCTGGCATCACCCTTCTTGCCATGTCCGAGTTTAAGCTTCTTGCGCGGGCTTGAGAGACCACGGAATGCCTGGTCAAGTTCATCAATTGCCACCCGCAACTCTTCAACCGCCTTGCGCGCACGCTCCGGCGTGGCCTCGATGACCGGTTCTCCGCGAGACTCGTCAGTGCCGGCGGCGCTGCGACGACCACCGGGCACTCGTGGAGCAGCAGCCGGGATGACGACAGGAACGCCTCCTCCTCCACCACCCGCCGTAGCCGCCGCTGCTGTTGGTACCGGTCGTCGGGTCGCTTCGGCTGCAGGAGCTACCCGTGCCGATGCTTCAGCTCCACGAAGCGACAAAACAGGCAACGTCATGTACAACGTCACAAGCACTGTGCACGTCAGCACTCTCCGAAGACAGCAGTGACGGCATGATAAAGTATATTTCATATTCTTCTTGTCCCCTCGAGGGTTAAAGTTCTGCGATAAAGTCATCAAAGGCAGGTTTGTAGTCGCGCCAAAGAGCTTGGAATCTTTTCACTTGTTTGGTGTGTGATTCGCCCTTGAGCTTCGTCAAACGGCTGTGAATCTTCGACGAAACCTGCGTGCGTTTAAACGATTTTATGCTGCTCGTCAAACTCTCAAGTGCCGTGATAAATTCAGTGGTGGGTGCACTTGTCTTGGCACGGAGGGTGCCCTCATCGTTCCAAAATTCATCACTTTCCATGCGCTCAACAAACCCCTCAAGTTCGCTCATGGAACTTTCGTACGCAGCGTCGAGAGCCTTGAAGGCTTCGGCGTCTTCCCTCTCTTTTTTTTCGTCTTTTTTACCACCTTCGGGGCTCTTGCCGGTCTCGGCACCTTTTTTGCCATCTTTGGCCGCGCCGCCGCCACTGCCACCCTTACCTTCGCCGCCACCGGCACTACTGCCAGGGGTTTCACCGAATTGTCCCGCTCGATAATCTGAAGGACCGTAACCTTCATACCCGTGGTAGCCCGGCTGATTACCGGTGAGAAGGTTGGGATTGAAATACCCCTCATCGCCGCCGTGTCCGACAATATGCTGCGCCGCACCCGGTTGTGAAGGGCGTCGCTTGCTTGCTTCCATCGCCGCTTTTTGAGCTTTTTCTTCGGCCTCTTTTATTCTATGCGCTGTGGGCTCATACTTTTCGATGATTTTGGCCAGAGCACCCGGAATGTCAAGAACGGTGAGCGCTTCAAGACAATCGTTGATAACGTCGATGAGCGCGGCCTTGCCTTCCGAACTCATTTTTTTGAGGCCAAATGAAGGGACCTTGGTGCACGGGCAATGCTTGGCAAGGGCATCTTTGACATGTACCAAATTGTCGCAGAGCGACGTTTCGGCGGCAAGATCAGTGAGATATTTCGGCTTATGCGTCTGAACATCGATGCTTTTTATCGTGCCGAGTGCGCTTTCGAGGGCCTCGACTTTTTTACGAAATTCGTCCCACGGCAGGGAAGCCTTCCAGTTATGAAGCTTACCCTTTTGCCCCCACTTTTTAAAATTGACCGCCATTTCAGGAACCTGATCAGCTTCTTGAAGAAAGCTTAAAAGCCGCGCCGCGATTTCATCGATAGTGGAGGTCATGTCGCGCGAGAGCTTCTCTGGCTTCTTCGTTTCGACCTTCTTTGGTTCTTCAACTGATGCGGGTACCGATGGTTCGAGTGCCGAGGCAACCGGTTGCTCCTCGGCGAGTGGCGCGCCAAAACCACTGAGATCGGCAAGTTTGCTTTCGGCGTCCTGGACGTAGCGAGCAAATTGTTCGTCGTCCATACGATCTATCTTGTCGAGTTCTTCGTCCATGGCATTATTAAACTGCCCGTAGAATTCCTCTTTTTCTTGTTCGGAGAGACCCTTGGTCATCTCTCCCAAGAGTCCATCGAGCTGCTGCGCAAGCGCCTGTTCGTCTTGAGTCATCGGCGGTACTGCGGCGGCGGATTCGCACTGCAACGCACATGCCGTCACCATGCAAAAACCGACAAGAAAAATCATTCCACAATGCCTAAATCTTTCCCTCATGACAGAACTCCCCGTATATCTTATCAAATTTACCTTTGGCACTCTGAACGTAGCAAGAAAGTTGTTCGTCGTCCATGCGGTCTACCTTGTTGGTTTCCTCGCCCACGAGACGATTGAACTCTTCGCAAAACTCCCTTTTTCCCTGATCGGAGAGCTCTTTGGTCATTTCACCCACGAGCTCACCCCATTGCTGCTCAAACACCCGTTCGTCTTCGTTTTGAGGTATCGGCACCATGATCGCTGGCTCGTGTTGAGTTTCTGGAATTGCACTCTCTAGATCGCACTGCAACGTACACGCCGTCACCATACAAAAACCGACAAGAAAAACCATTCTACAACATCTAGACATCTCTATCATGACAGAATTCCCTTAACATATGGAACTGTGCTTTGTGGAAAGTGCACGTCCCAAGACCAACTATCTAGCTTAAACGCTGATTTTAATGTTATCATGCACCATGAGATAAGGCAAGGGGGTCGTGTTTAGCCAAATATAAAAAAAATTTTGTATGAAAAAGGGATTTTTGCTTATTGAAGTTATTGTTATGATCGCCGTTGCGACGTTTGTGAGCGCCGTCATTCTCATATATCACGCACGATCTTGCCAGTGGCACCGTGAAGCCTTAGTAGCAATGGATGCTGTTGATGCAGCCGTTCAATGTGCCGAAATTCTTTCTCCAGAAACTACGACGCCTCCGTCAGCTCACGGTTCGCTTGAAATTACACTGAAAAGGTTGCCCGGACCTCGCGGTCGTATAACGGGGGCTCCAGCAGGTTTTTCGCAGAACTACGAAAAAAACATGAAAGTTATGCTCGTGACGGTGGGAAGAAACGGTGCTGCGACCAATGGCAGTCGCTATCACATTCCATGCGTTGTGCGGGAACGTTCACATGAGCACGATGGCTGAGACCGCAGGTTTTTCCCTTGTTGAGCTTCTCGTATATCTTGCAGCAAGCTCGCTTATGCTCATGTTCGTGATACATTTTTGTGTGAATGTGCAGCGGACGTCGACAAAAAAAAATGCTCAGTCGCTTGCACGTGCAAGTATCTACGCAAGTCTTGACAGCATGGCACGTGAGTGTAGCTGCGCTCCCGCTGATCAACGTTTGTGGTACCATAAAGACACATCGATGATTTCCTGGAAAACTTTCGACGGAACTGTCGGTTTTTCCTTCAATCGCACGAAGCTTCTACGTTTTTCGCGATCATACGCCAAAGATGGAAAACTGCGTGCTCCTTTTTATAACGTGCTTGCAACAAACCTCGAAGGATCATTCTCCCTCGATGAGATCGGCGGCATGGTAACGGGCGTTACTATCACAACAACCACACATCTGCATGGTACGACAGTCACCTTTAAACGCTATGTACACATTCGTTCAGGAATTGTTTCATGAAGACATCACTACGGGGCTCCATGACGCCCTTGGTGCTCACCATGATGAGCATTCTTCTGGTCTGCGTTGCAAACAATTTCAAGAATGCTTTAACACTTCATGCAACATGCCGTGCCCGCTATCGTTACCAACAAGAACTTCACCTTCTTGAGGGGCTTATGACGTATGGCGTTGAGCTCTGCCAGCACAACCGACTTACCCTCATTCCTTGGGGCTCAAAGCAGGCAGCGCATATGACCGTCACTCTTGATTCGTGGCCATCGCGCGACGTTGTGCCCGAACTTGGTTCCCATTCTGGATCGCTCGTCGTTACAAGTTCACAGGGTATTCTGACGGTCGCGGCGACCCTTTTTCGCACAAAAAAGGAGCTCATGCGCGGCAGCTTCGTCCTTCGCGTTCACAACCCTCACGACCCATCCATGAAACTTGTGCTCGATTCCTGGACTACTACGCGCGGCTGAATTTTGTACGACAACCGCGCAGCCTGCGCACGCATCCATGTTCTTGCACCATCATCTTTTTTCCAATACGTAGTTATAAAATCCCGCCTTACCTCATAGCCGCTGTCCGTAGCGATCCTGATTGAATCAAGGAATTAGATTTATTGACAATTTGTTATAACGCTTGATAGTTTGATTTCAGGATAGGCCAGAGAGGAAATTAGAAGGAGAGAAGCAATGAAGGTAGGGTGGTGCTTCGTGCGCATCGCCGCCGCGTGTGCCGCGTTGGCTGTGGCAGGAGCAGGACGCGTGGTCATGGGCGAGACGCCTAACTCGTTGTTCACGGTATTTCATCATCGTATTGAACCTGAGGTAGGGAAGCTTGGTGTTCTTGAGCTCGGGAAACTTGTCTTCAGTTTTGCCCGTGAACCTCGTGTTGATGTGAGCGATGAGGGACCGGTTGGCGCAGAGACATTGCATCGTCGTATATATTTTTTCCCCGGCGTCAGAGCGGTAAATCATGAATGTACGCGCATGCTTGCTGCGCTCGCGCACAGTCGCGGCTCGTGCTACAAGCTAACGTGCGATCCTGTTGAGTATCCCGTTGCTGGGCTGCGCTGCATTGTGTCTTATGATCGAGAAAAAGTCGGTCTCATGCACACGACTATGGAATCATGCAAAGAGAACAAGCGCCTTGTCATTATGGTATATAATCGAACCTTGATCGATACATCGCGCACCAAGCATGAACCAATTTTGCACGTGGCTTTCAGACCCGGCGTCATCATAGACTGTGGTCACGGCGGATCTGATGGCGGTGCTAGCGGATTGCTCAATCTGAAAGAGAAAAATCTCAATCTTGAAATCGGCACATCGGTAGCTGCTATGCTCCACGGTTACGGTTATAACGTGTATCTCACCCGCGGCCTTGACGTCAACGTTGCGCTTGATGGTCGTACACGCATCGACGCCCACAACAAATATGCCTCGATTTTTGTTTCTATACACACGAACGCGGCGCTCAACGAACAGGCCCGTGGCATAGAAACCTTTTTTTTTGACGTTGCCAACCATTGCACGGGGGTCGACAAGCGTTCTCATGCGGCGCGAACTCTCATGAACGGCAGGTGCGCCAAAAGCCAGTTTCTGGCGTGGAGCATTCACAAGAATGTCCTTGGCCTCGCTCGTACGCGCCAGAAAGATATCCCTGACAGAGGTGTCAAACAGGCGTTTTTTCAAGTACTTGTCGGCTCTCCCTTGCCCGCAGCTCTCGTCGAGCTCGGTTTTTTAACCAATCATGCGGAAGCCTTCTTTATCAACGACCACCAGTACCGCGTTGTCCTGGCGGCCGGTATTTGCCAGGGCATCGTTGAGTACTTCAGGCATGTAAGAACAAGTTGCTAATCTAGGAATACATTTCCTTGACTTTGTGCGTGTAACTTCTTTAGGTTTAAATATGAGTGTTGTATCGTACATCGTATCATGTCATGTAATTTTTTCAAAAAATGGAGGGCTTTCTTCTTTGCTTTTTTTGCAAAAATTAATACACTTTGGGAACAGTAAGGTTATTTTTGTTTCTTCTGGAGGTTTTCACGTGAATAAAATAGTCATTCTCCTTGTCTGTGTTATCCCTTTGTCCGGCGCTCTTTAATAGCTCATTGATTCTCTAGGCCCTGTTGACTTTTTATCGGAGCCATATGCAAGTCCCCACAAAAAGCAGAAAGGCCCGGTAATTGCGCAGCTTTTTATCGAAACGAGAAAAAATGAGTCTGTACTGCTTAATCTTTGAAAAGAAACACTCGATGACAGACCTCTCCTTGTAGACGTGTTTGTCGTATTCCACAACTTGCGTTCGATTACTTTTGCCTGGGATTACCGGGCAACAATTTTGAGCCCTTATTTGCCTGCGAAAAGGGTCCGAGTCATACCCCATGTCACCGATGATATGCGATTCAGAATCTCCCTTAATAAGCTCCTCTCCTTGGGTGATGTCGGCAACTTGGCCTGGTGTAATAATGAATTTAAGAGGATTTCCGAGAGCATCAACCTTAGCATGGACCTTTGTAGCGAAGCCCCCCTTGCTTCGCCCAAGACCCTCTTCTGCTTGTTTGCCGTGGCCAGCTGCGCACGGATGTGCTCTGACTATTGTTGCGTCAACAGACAGATACTCCTGGTCAGGGTCGTGTATACAAAAGGCAAAAAGTTTCTCCCATACGCCCTTTTTGCTCCAGGCATCGAATCTTTTGTATACACTGTTCCACGCGCCGTATCGTTCTGGCAACTCCCTCCATTGCGCTCCAGTTCGCATAATCCAGTACACTGCCTCAACGAAGTTCCTGAGCCTTTCTTCGCTGACGACGTAAATTTTGGCGTCTTCTTTCAGGAAGGCAAACATTTTTTCCCACGCATCACTTGTGATATACTTTCCCTGCATGATAGCTCCTGTTCGAGTGTTCCATTTTTTTGGATTGGAGTTATCATGCAAAAAAATCAGCGTTTTGAAAAGTCAACAGGGCCTAATCTTTTGTATGGTGTTTTACAAAAATATTATTGACATTTAATTCTAGCTGTCATTATTATTAATTTGGTTAGATTAACCGCCCAAATGACTGTGTTGTTGTTCTTTTTTTTGTTGTAGGTTGTTGTAGGTCATGTTCGGCAGGAGTTGCCGAGTTAGAGTGAGAGGGAGGTATTTCAATGGAAGCGCATAGTAAGTTCGGTGTTCGTGTGGTCTCAACGATTTTTTACACTTTGTTAATAGTGCTAAGTCAACGATCGTACGGTGGCTTTAGTAGTGCAACGCCCCTCTTTCTTGCTGCATATCAGTGGCAAGCTCGGCGTAGTCAGAAACATTTTGAACATGCTCATAGAAAGAGGAGGGACCGCATTCAGGACCCAATTAGAGACAGTGTGTACACCTCCGGTGGAAGGTACCGCAAGTACCTTGGCGTGCATTCTGGGCAATAGAGGTGGTGATAGGGTCTTTAAAGACATTGGTGCTGATGGCAATACGCTCTTAAACCTGGCTATCGACAGGAGAAACAGCGATGCAATTACCTATCTCATAGCCTCGTGTGGTGCCGATATAATACAACCGACAAGCAGCGGCATTACGCCCCTCTTTCTTGCTGCATATCGTGGCGAGCTCGACGTAGTCAGAGACATTTTGAACATGCTCATAAAAAGAGGAGTGACCGCATTCAGGACCCAATTAGAGACAGTGTGTACACCTCCGGGTGGACAGGGTACGACGCAAAGTACTACCTTGGCGTGCATTCTGGGCAATAGAGGTGGTGATAGGGTCTTTAAAGACATTGGTGCTGATGGCAATACGCTCTTAAGCCTGGCTATCGACAGGAGAAACAGCGATGCAATTACCTATCTCATAGCCTCGTGTGGTGCCGATATAATACAACCGACAAGCAGCGGCATTACGCCCCTCTTTCTTGCTGCATATCGTGGCGAGCTCGACGTAGTCAGAGACATTTTGAACATGCTCATAAAAAGAGGAGGGACCGCATTCAGGACCCAATTAGAGACAGTGTGTACACCTCCGGGTGGACAGGGTACGACGCAAAGTACTACCTTGGCGTGCATTCTGGGCAATGGAGGTGGTGATAGGGTCTTTAAAGACATTGGTGCTGATGGCAATACGCTCTTAAACCTGGCTATCGCCTGGAGAAACGGCGATGCAAGTACCTATCTCAGAGCCTCGTGTGGTGCCGATATAATACAACCGACAAGCAGCGGCATTACGCCCCTCTTTCTTGCTGCATATCGTGGCGAGCTCGACGTAGTCAGAGACATTTTGAACATGCTCATAGAAAGAGGAGAGACCGCATTCAGGACCCAATTAAAGACAGTGTGTACACCTCCGGGTGGACAGGGTACGACGCAAAGTACTACCTTGGCGTGCATTCTGGGCAATAGAGATGGTGATAGGGTCTTTAAAAACGCTGGTGCTGATGGCAATACGCTCTTAAAACTGGCTACCGCCTGGGGAAACAGCGATGCAATTACCTATCTCAGAGCCTCGTGTGGGGTTGCATAGACTAAGTTGAAGTGCAACACCTATCCTGTTATATAATTATTTTATATGCAAAAAATCCAACAGGAAAAAGGTGTTGCATGAGAAAGTATACACAAATTTCGCAGGCAGAAAGAGCAAAGATTTTTTAAGTTCACAACAGCGGCCAATCAGCTCGCTTCATAGCTCGAAGTCTGGAAAGAGCGCCATCAACGATCAGTAGGGAGTTGAGAAGAAATAGCAACGAGCAAGGTTTTTATCATTATCCGCAGCGCGCCCAGGAAGGAGCTCACGGATAAACGAAAGGCGCATCACGGCTACAAAGCAGTACGTATCAAGGGATTTACCGAGTATGTCGAGGGAAAGCTCAAGCAAGGTTGGTCTCCTGGAACAATCGCTGGACGTTGGTCGATGGAGAAAGCCAATGAAGCTATAACCAAAGAGGCGGTCTATGCGTGGATTTACAGCAGTGACGGCATTGAGCGAGGACTCTATACGTTCTTGCCGCAAAAGCGACCGAAGCGAGGCGTGTTGAGAGCGCGAAAGCCATTAACGAGTATACCCGACCGTGTTTCGATCCATGACAGACCAAAGGATATCGAAAAACGCGACCAGCTCGGACATCTTGAGGGCGATCTTTTCTTTAATTCTGGGAGTCTGTCAAGCAAAGATCACAAATGATTATAGACTCCATGGAAAATCTCGCCAAGACTCTCGGTGTCAAGAGCATAACGCTCGATAACGGTTCAGAGTTCACCCTCCATGGGCAGATAACAAAAAACTTGGGTATATCAACGTACTTTTGCGATCCGGGCGCCCCATGGCAAAAAGGGTCCGTTGAAAATGTACACAAGCGTATCCGGCGCTTCTTACCCTTTAAGGTCGATGAAGCACATATAACACAGGAGCGGCTTGACGAGGTTGCTGACCTCATAAACAATATTCCACTCGCCTGTTTGGGGTTTTATACGCCCCGCGAAATACACGCGGGAATTGATGTGAAACAGAAAGGAGCGGCAGGATGCAGATGACCTTTTTTACCACCAAAACAACGTTTCAACTCGAAATTTTAAAGTGTTGCACTTCATACTTGACTGTGCCACGGACCTATAATACGGAGGGAGTTCAGCAGTCCTCGATATTTTCGGGGGTCACGTGACATTCGGCAAGAATTTTGTTCGCCTCAGAAACATCAAGCGGCACACTCGTGTGCCCAAAGCGTGATTTAAATGCACGAAGGATGATGGGCAGGTTTTGACGCACGGCAACATGTCCACCGTCATTGCTCCGTACGCAGTACGTGTGGGGATGGTGTTCCAAGAGTGTTTGATAAAGCCGGCGATTGCCCCAGCCTGTGACAACGGTGTCGTTGGCTTCGTAGTTTATAAGAAATTTAAGATCGAGACCTTCAAGGCGCTCAGCCGATATAATTGCTTGCTGTCCCCATGGCCGGTAGCGTGTCACGAGCGGCAGGATCACGTAATTAAACCATGAAGCCACGACATGATCGGTCCCCTGAAGCATGGTTCTTACGGCACTTTCAACATAGCGTGACACAACGTTTGTACGGCACGGGAATGGTGAGGGTGACGATTGATGTTGATGGCACCCAAAATACGGAATGGCTTTTCTGATGGCATTGGCGAATTCACGACGTGCGTTGCGTGCAAGGTGAAGGAGCTCCTGCGGCATACTTTTAAGTGGAGCATCGAGGGTGATGCAGCCGTGCTCTATCATGGCTGTGATTTTTTTTCGGGTCTCGTCATCCATGCCGATGCGCCGTTGTTCACGTTTATACGTGTCATTTTTGAGTACATCAAGCATATTGAGGACGACACTTGCACCGCGAGAAAAGCCGAAAAGATCAACGTGTGTGTAGCCAACATCACAGCACTTCTTGAGGACATAAAGTACCGGTGCTATGTCGGACCACTGCGCGAACGATGCCTTACGAAGTGCCAAAATCTTCGTTCGCAGTTCTGCATCAGGAAGGTCCACAAAGAGGCTGTCGTTGGTCACAAGTCCCGTGCCGACACAGTAGTTCAAAAAATTTTCGGCATTGTCGCCAAACCCGTGCACATAGACTGTTATTGACTTTTGATCCCCTCTGCGGTCTGGCGGCGTGCCTGGCGGCATGTTGGCAGATGTTCCAACGGGGCACAGAAGTACCGCGGGGTTGTAACCGAGGCGCCGTCGCGCGTCCTCCGCATCGTAATGGAGGGCGTTAACAGCGATGCGACGCAGCTCGTGCACGTACTCGCGTGGCACGATCGAAACAATTTCCGCGTGATGGAGCAAAAACATCGCGGCACTTGCACAAAGCCCCGCGCGCATTCCTGCGTGTGCTCGTTGGCCCACGGGTGCTTCCCCCTTCATCCCCCAAAACGGTAGTATGTGAAGCTGAATCATCGGTTCTGTAAACGGCCAGAATTTCCTCGGTATGCCTGCTACTTCTATGGTAGTGATACTTTTCTCTAAAGGCAACGTAGACGTCTGGCATGGATGTCCTGACAGCTAGGTGAGGCTCGCACGTAGCGCCGTGTTCATCGTGCGTATCATGGCCGATGACGCAATATGTATGATGCGGGTTATTTCTACGAAAAGTTTCAAGAAGTTCATCGTCATACCAGTTTGACACAATTTGATCATTTTCCTCGTAATGTATAAGCACCTTGAGTTTAAGGCCATCAAGATGCCGCGATGATTCCATCACTTGTTCGCGCCAGGGGCGGTAGCTGGTTATGAGTGGAAGGACGACGTAATTTCCCGCCGCTGCCAAGCCCCAGCCACACGTGGCACCTGCGTACGTAGCGATCTTCCGCGCTGCGCTTCTTGCAGGGTTGAGCGCTGTTAGTGGTGCTGTGACGAGCCATGCCCACGGTACGCTCACCGGCGATCCCAGATTTTTCAAGAGAGCCAGCGCGTCAGCAAATTTTTGTGCAACCGACAGGTACGATACGACAACAATCCTACTGGCATCAAAGACGTTCTTAAGAGGTGAATCAAGGACGATGGAACCGCTCTCGATCATACGCAGTATGCCCTCGCGTGTTGGGGCATCGATTCCGAGGGAAACAAACCTTTGTGTGTAAGATGGGTTGCGAAGGGCGGCAAGTGTGTTGATGAGCACTGCCCCTCCTCGTGAGTGGCTCATTATATCGACGCGCTCAAAGCCGGCATCGTAACACTTTTTGAGAACGTAGAGAGTTGTGGCAACATCGGGCCATTGGCCAAAGCACACCTTGCGGAAAGTCAGAGGACCCGAGGAGAGGGAGGCACCGGCGTCGGCAAAATCGAAGAAAATAGCCGGATATGAAAGCATTTTTCCGTGTTTATGTCCCGTGAGGGCAAGGCGATGGAGGCGTCCGTAAAATTTTGCTCCACCCGATCTCAACCCAGCCAGATAGATTGTTGGGTGAACCGGTTGCCCCTGATTACTGCCATCGTCGATGTACATGAGCCTAACGTCGTGGCCAAGGAGCTCGCGCGATTCATCTTTATCGTAAGAGAGAACAGCGTGAGCTCGCGCGCGGCTACGTGCTACGGTGGACACAATATCGGGCAGTGTTGAGACAGCGCGGCGTTCTCCGGACCGTGCCGCATGCGTAACACATGTAAGCAAAAGTACAAAAATACGCGCCATCGTCATACCGTTCATAGCCTGTGAGTCTCCAAAACAAGGACAAAACTTAGCCTGCCACCGCATGTATGTTTTTGTACCTCGTGTACGTGCGCCTTGGGTGCCGCTGGACCTTGTAGCGTACACGAACGCTGGCGGCCTTGCGATCATGCACGTCTCCTAAGGGACCATTGAAGCTATAATATTTTCAGACTTTCGCAAAAGCCCTCATGGAAACTTTATTTAAGTTTGAATTTAATTTTTGTCAAGGAATTATCGGATAATGCCAGCACCCAGGCAGCGTTGTCCATCGTAAAAGACTGCAAATTGGCCGCGCGCGATGCCCTGATCGTTTGTGGCAAGCGTGACGTGGAGTGAGCCGTCATCATCGATGGGCTCCACACAACACGTGTGCCTGTGCGGTCCATGACGAAGCTTAACATTAAGGATGGTTTTGCGTGGCTCATAATCGATCCAATTGCATGAGCCAACATCGCAACAATCGCGTCTTTTTGTGCCATCGTTATACGTGCGAGATAAAAAAATGCGGTTAGTTGTCGGATCCTTGGCGACGACGTACCACGGTCCACCGGCGAGGCGCGACCCCTTGCGTTGTCCTATCGTATGGTACCAAAAACCCTCGTGGCTGCCGATGACGGTGCCCGTTTCATACTCAACAAGCTCCCCGGTTTGGTTGCCACAATAGTGTCGAATAAAATCGTTGAATTTGAGCTTTCCCAAAAAACAGATTCCTTGGCTATCCTTGCGATTTTTCGTTGGCAGGTCATAGCGGTGAGCAAGCTCGCGAACCTGTTTTTTGGTGAAGGTGCCGATGGGCAAAAGAAGACGTTCAAGCTGCTCAGATTTAAGATATGACAAGAAATAGGTTTGATCTTTGATAGGATCGGGTGAACACAGCAAGTGCGGGACGCCGCTGTTGTGCTCACTTCGCTCGATACGCGCATAATGGCCACTTGCTATTTTATCAAACGAGCGATCGATGTGTTCCAAAAAAGCGTCGAATTTTATGCGTGCGTTGCAAAAAATATCGGGATTCGGCGTCGCTCCGGCCTTGATTGCCGCGATTGTGTAAGCGACGACTTTTTCGTGGTACTCCCTTTGAAGGGGAACGATGGTGAGGGGGACCGACAAGCTCGAGCACACGGCGCCGGCGTAATCGAGATCCTCTTGCCAGGGACACGAACCGAGCGATGATGCGTCTTCCTCGAGCCATATTTTCAGATAAAAGGCGGAGACATCATGACCCTCTCGACAGAGAAGACGGAGGGCAACTGAGCTGTCGACGCCACCGGACAGTAAAAGTGCTACTTTCATGATTCAAACACAGTACACAACGACCGACCCCGCAACCCTATGGACACCTTGGCTAAGATACGTTAGCATAAAATACGGTATTGATAAAGGAAAGCGTCATCGCGCACCTGCCTCGGTGCAGGGACGCTGCGGGTGGTTTTGTTCGCGCCTGAAAATTTTGGAAAATATTACCCCGCCCAGGGTTTTGTATGGAGGACCGCGTGAGTGTAAAAAATTTTCACGTACGATTTTTGTGCGTGCTTGTATGTTCGTTGGGCATGGTGTACACGTGGCCGGCGGGTGGCTTGGAAAGACGATCGCTTTTCTCGTGTGTGCGGTCTTTCTGCTCACGACTGCCATCGTGCAAAAAACTTCTTACGGGAGCGGCATGTGCCGGCGCCGGATATTGGGTGACTCGTGCGATTTTGCAGTATGGCGCCAAGAGGCACGATATCGTGGAATACCCTTCGCACGATACGACGTTAGTGTGCGGTGGTGATCGGTCAGCAGACGGTGAACGCAGGAAAGAGCGACGGGTAAGAGTTGCCACAACGCTCGACATCACAACTAATGGAGCCGTTGTTGTGACCGCTGGCCATGAGGGAGTAATACGGGTTGATCACGAGTACGGGGCGTCATGGCGCACCGATATGCAAAGCATTAGTTTTTCTGAAAGACTTGATGGTCACACTAATACGTTAACCGTGATGGGCAACCTCGGCCAGCCACGCAAGCGGTGTTGGCAATGCTTTCTTGAAAAGTTTTTTTGCTTTGCGTCGCAGCGCCGTCTGCGTCACAGGATCGAGGTGCCACCGCACACCGACATTATCATTAATTCACAAAGGCCTGCCAGCAGCATGAGGGAGAGAACAAACACTGTTTCATGTCGAGGTATTACCGGGAGTATGACGGTTACCACGGACAACCCCGAGGGCGTCCATTACGATCAGCCACAGTCCCACAGAGGTAACGTGTATATCAATGGCCAGCTTCGACCATTCAAACTCGAAGAAGGGTACGGAAATCGTCATCCTGGCCGTGTCGTCGAACAACGTAGGCGTTGACAAGAGTGCGCGACCTCTGAGAATGATTTCAGATTTTTGCCCAGCCAAAGGTGTGTGCTATGGATATGAATATGAAAAAGAACACAATTTTTGCCAGAATGTTTTTGTGGAGTGCGTGTGCCTTCGTTGCTGCAGTTTCGGTGCCGGTTTGTGCCGCCCCTGTGTGGTCGAGCGTCGCGCTGTACTCGCGTACGCTCATGAGAGCGGTAGACCAGGCGTGTACAAGCCTCATGCCCACCGCCATCAAAGGTGGACTCGCTCTCTGCGTGCTTCATCTCATGAACGAACACCGCAATATATGCCGCTCGGCACGTATCAGCACATCAGCAACCGGTGGTATCGTCATTCAAACCGACGGATTTGTTGATGTTCGTGGGCACGATGAGGATTACGTGCGCATTGCGACACGGCGCCACGACTATAATAGCGACCTTCTGTACCATGGTAATGGTAATCGCGTGCGGCGCTTGCTGTGCCTGCTTCTGGGACCATCTCACAAACGCGTAACCCACCACACTGTATACGTTCCACGTGCGCGCGACGTAACGGTGTATAGCCACAACGCGCAGCCATTTGCGTGTGTCAATCGTACACTCATTGACATATGTGGTGTCGACGGCACCATCACGGCCCGTGCCGAAGGAGGCGACGTTTCAATACGCTCGCCCGGTGGCAACGTTATTATAGAGGACGCTCAGGGCGTCGAGGTGACCAATTTTGCGCAATCGCTTCGCATTGACAGGTGTCGTAAGCGGGGACAAATTACGAGGGCGCCTGGGAACGTGAGCGCGAGTTGCGAGTACCGCGGGGCACTCGTGTCGCCCGAGACGCTGTGCACCGACGACGGCAGCACCCAGAGTCGGCGGTCTTCGTCGAAACGACATCACGGACACCCGCCGGTTCGTTCGTAACGGGACACGGAGGCGTTGAATTTCCGGCGGCACGATAATTGGCTTCGACGGCATCCCAGTTAACTACGTGCCACCAGGCGTCTATGTAGTCAGCACGCCGGTTTTGGTACTTGAGGTAATAGGCGTGCTCCCAGACATCGAGCACCATGAGCGGTTTTGATCTATCAACAAAGGGTGTGTCGTGACCAGAAAGAGAGGTGATAACGAGCTTGTCATCTTTTGAGAGGCAGAGCCACACCCAACCGCTGCCAAAGAACGTGCGCGCCCGTTTGGTAAATTCAGCTTGAAAGTCCCCGAACGAGCCAAAGTCGCGTGTAAGTGCCTCGGCGAGCGGGCCGCGTGGTTCATTTGTCGTGTTTTTGCCCATAATCTTCCAAAACAGGCTGTGCGCGTAATGTCCGCCACCGTTGTTGCGCACGGAGGTGCGGATGTCTGCCGGAAGTTTATCAAGTGAGCACAAAAGCTCTTCGACGGAAGCTTTCTTGAGAGATTCTGGGATCGCCGGATTCCCCTTGTATTCGTCGATCGCCTTGTTGAGGTTGTCGACGTAAGTTGCGTGGTGCTTTGTGTAATGGATTTCAACGGTTCGTGCGTCGATGTATGGCTCAAGTGCATCGTAGGCGTACGGCAAAGGTGGTAGTACGTACATACGTAGACCCTCCAGTGGCCCGCTTGTTTATGGCGGGCTGTTAAACTATTTTCAACTACGCAACACGGGGACATGCCCGAAGCACAGTCTAGCGTAGTGACAATTCATTTTACAAGTATCATTGACTCACGTGACCCCGTAATTATAGAACTATAAGGGGATGCGGTGACGAACGCGGGCCATGCGGGGACGGTATACGCGCGGGGGGATTGTGCATGAAGCATCATTTTTATGTGCATGTCGTGGTTGTTGGTCTTTGCGCAACGATCATTGTAAGCTTGACGCAGTCGTGGAGAGGCGGTATTCCGAATGTGCGGCACAAAAAATTTTCTATTATTTTTGACGAACTTCTCACTGATTCTATCAAAAAGGATATCGAGAGAGGCATTGAAGACCTTGGTCGGCAGCACACGTTCGTACCAGCACGCCTTGCTCACGTACTTTCCGAAAATATACCCATCATAAGCGTTGTGGAAACCTGCGTTGTCGAGCCGGGTTGCGTGGAACTTAAGGTGCGGGCGCGTCGACCTTCGTGTACCATCAACACGACGCACGTGCTCGTAGGATCA
Source organism: uncultured bacterium (assembly GCA_963754845.1). Taxonomy (GTDB): domain Bacteria; phylum Babelota; class Babeliae; order Babelales; family Vermiphilaceae; genus JAKASV01. Next base: position 46,265 of record CAVWHE010000002.1, on the reverse strand, counting down.
AAGCTTATATGTCCCACATCGTGGTACCACGAAGAGGTATACCGCGGTCTGCCCGACATGAGTGTGCCGGATTTAAAGATGGGCAAGGACCAAGCCTACGTGCCGTCGCCATCAGCTGCTCACCGGCCAGGAGGGCACTATGAGCCTGCTGAACTTGCTGCAATTTTCGAAAAAATGAGCCCCGAAATGTTCAAGGGATACAATGTTGTTGTCGGTCGCGGGCAGGAAATTCATTTAAACGACAAGACTGAGCCGAAGCTTTCCCTCGTATGCCGTTGCAGTGATCTTGCCACGAGGCACGTTTGCGCGGCAGGCAAGGTAGCGCGCGATATGCTTAAGAATGATCCCGCTTTCAAAAGCTCCGCATCCCGAACATGGGTAGCCGATCTTAGGTTTAAAAATCAAATCGTCGTGCACGAGGCATAGGGGAAGCAATGGCAAGGGTTTTTTCCGATCGCACTATCGTGGCCATCGACGTCGGGACAACAAAAATCTGTGTCCTGGTTGCCGAGCGATGCGGCGACAATGAGTTCACTATCACCGGCATTGGCAAGGCTCAATCCGATGGACTCAAAAGAGGTGTTGTCGTTAACATTGGTCAAACTGTTCGTTCGCTGAAAACTGCCATTAAAGAGGCTGAACTCACGAGTGGCACCACCCTGCGCTCAGCTTATATCGGCATTTCCGGCGCGCACATTCATTCTACCAACAGCCCCGGTTCTGCGCCCATAAAAAGAGGGTGCGTTCGCGTGCGTGACATTGCTGACGTTATGGCGGCAGCCAAGGCAATTCCCATCCCCGAGGGGCAACACATAGTTCACGTTGTGCCTCAGCACTTTACTATCGACCACAGCGAGCGCGTGAGCGATCCCATCGGCATGCACGGTGTCCGTCTCGAGGTCCTCGCCCACGTAATACTAGGATCGACGGCCTCGGTGCAAAATCTCGTCAGCTGTTGCCAACAGGCCGATATTCATGTCAGGGACGTTATTCTCGAACCCCTGGCTTCGGCACGTGCCGTTCTTAATGAAGACGAGCAAGAACTGGGCGCGGGGATTGTTGACATAGGCGGCGGCACGACGGACCTTGCCGTGTACCACCACGGTTCTCTGCGGCACACGGCAGTCTTTCCCATCGCGGGCAATCAATTTACCCGTGATATGGCAATTGGACTCAGGACGACCATCGGTGACGCCGAACGTCTTAAGCACGAATATGCCGTTGCTCATCCGTCCATGATTGAGGAACTTGACGTCGAAGCCGAGCAACTCCATGGCGGGGATCGCCAGCGTATCCGCCACGCCGACGTAGCAGCTATTGTCAACGCACGGGCACGCGAGCTCCTCACGTTAATAAAGCAAGAAATTGAGCGGCATGATATAATCGGGTCCATGGCAGCAGGACTTGTGATTACCGGTGGAGGATCGTTACTTGCGGGCATGGACATTCTTGCACGCGAGATTGTGGACGTACCCGTTCGTAGAGGTGCTCCGCGTATCGAGGTTGGCATGCCGGCCTCTCTCTCGAGCCCCCTTTATGCGACGGCCTACGGACTTCTCTTGTGCGCAATTCGCGGTGACGGCCCGGTGACGGCATCGGGTACAGGATCTGCTGTCAAACGTGTTGTTGGGACCGTTAGGTCCTGGGTTGCCGATTTCTTTTGAGCAAAAACAGGCAGAGGAGCTCTATGATAGAATTTGCGTGCGACGGTCAAGCGCCGCGCCTCCCTTCGATCAAGGTTGTCGGCGTTGGTGGTGCCGGTGGCAATATACTCGACAGCCTCGTGAAATCAGGTTGTCATGACGTGGTCTGCATCGCGGCAAATACCGACGCGCAAGCCCTTGAACAGTCATGTGTGCCGACCAAGATTCAGCTCGGTTTGGCAACAACGAAAGGCTTGGGGACGGGGGCGAACCCCGAGCTTGGCAGGCATGCGGCCGAAGAGGATTTGACGAAGATCGTCTCTTCGCTTGGCGATGTTGACATAGTCTTTTTGGCAGCCGGTATGGGCGGCGGTACTGGCTCTGGTGCACTCCCCGTCATTGCAAAAGCACTCAAGGACGGAGGTGCTCTCACTATTGCCATCGTGACAACCCCCTTTATTTTTGAGGGATCCCGCAGGAGCGCCATTGCCCGCGAAGCGCTCGCCCAGCTTGAACACAACGTTGATGCCCTCATCGTTATTCCCAATCAACGACTTCTTGATATCGTTGATCCGGAAATGTCGCTCCTTGATGCCTTCGCTCTTGTCAACAACGTACTCAGCGAATCGGTCAAGTCCCTCGCCGACATCATAACAAAACCTGGCTACATCAACGTTGATTTTGCCGATCTCAAGGCGGTAATGAAGGATATGGGGCGTGCCGTTATGGGCACAGGACGCGCACGAGGCTCAAGCCGGGCGCGAGATGCTGCAGATAGCGCCATTAATTCGCCGCTTCTTGAAAATGTGACGATCAGTGGCGCCAGTGGCGTTGTACTCAACATCTCTGGCAGTTCTTCGTTGAAACTCCACGAGGTCAGTCAGGCGGCATCGGTTATCTACGAACAAGCGGCACCTGATGCACACGTCATCCTGGGAACCGTCATCAACGAGGATCTTGATGACGAAGTCGTTGTTACCGTTGTAGCAACCGGTTTTGAAAGAAATGCACGAGAACGGTCGCAGGAACCAGACGCGCCGCGCACGACACCCGCCAGCGTAGAAAGCAGCGTACCAGGACACGACATCGAAGCGGTGCACGCATGCAGGACGCGCCATCGTGAGCCATCTTTTGCGGAGGCCGACATGATGTCCGATGCCTGCGTTGGTCGCGGCACTGGCGACGATCTTGATGTGCCAGCCTTCATGCGCGGTCATGCAAGTGAGGGTCAGAAAAGTTGACTATACGGTTTGGGCTACCAGAGATACACCAAAAAAGCATGTAAACGAGGATAGCGTAACGGGGTGCGCCACTCTGGAAGGTGCGCGCACCATTCTTTTTCCAAACAACGTACTCAGCAAATGTGGTTGGGAAGAGAGGATTCGAACCTCTACTCCTGGAGTCAGAGTCCAGTGTCCTGCCATTAGACGACTTCCCAGTGGGATATGAGCGCTATGACGTTTTTAGAGTATAGCGACTCTCGATGTCTCCGGCAATAAGCTGCTTACCGAAACAAAAAGATGTAACTTCGTGGTGAACACAAGCACAGAACTTGTGCCGCAAATCCCTCAAAAAAAACGGGAGGCGACAGTACACCGACCCATCGCTTCCCTCTTTTTGCGTATCCTTCGTTTCTTCGTACCTACGAAATATACGAGCGTAGCATCCACGCCATTTTTTCGTGCTTTTCGATGAGATCGGTGAGGAAGTTGCTTGTGCCAGCGTCACCGTACTCGTTGATCGCCGTGTCGATATCAAGACGCAGAGAACGAACAATCGCTTCATGGTCAGCAAGAAGATTGCCGATCATCTCGCGGGCCTCAGGAACAACGCCTTCGGTTTCTTTCAGACGGGCGCTCTTGGCAAACTCACTGAGCGTCGCCAGCGGTCTGCCGCCGAGCATGCGGACGCGTTCGGCAACTTCGTCGGCTATCGTCACGAGTTGCTCGTACTGTTTGTCAAAAAAAAGGTGGAGATCGTTGAAGTTCATGCCAGTGACATTCCAATGGTAGTTTTTCGTCTTCACCAAAAGAATGTACTCGTCCGAAAGTAGTGTGTTGAGTACCTTGCTCACGGCCGCCCGATTATTCGGCACAATACCGATGTTTGGTTCCATTCCCGCTCCTGTTGACGCACCGATTCTCCCACGCGCGACAAAAACTTCCTGGGCAACAAGAAAAGCAACTGTGCCCAAAAGCACAACTGCAAGCACACGACGTTTACGCACTGGACCCCTTTCTTTGTAGAGAACAGCAACTAATGAAAATACGAAAACGCATAAATATCCTTGCCCTTTTCTTAGAGTTCGTCAAGTATGAAGTGATGGCATGTTGGCCATTTCGTGGGCGGCTACGAAGTTGTCTTATGTGGCTGCACAGTACGTTCATGCTTCATGCTCTTCCCTTTAAAATCTTCCTTACGTAGGGCTGAGTCGTCGTGCAACGGTGGTCATCACGACAGCATAGGGGGGAATTTTTTCAATCAATTCTTGGGCCACTTCTTCTTTATATATGTGTGATGTTCGATTACGATCTTTGGCCATCTTCAGGATCTCTTCTGCTTGCCATTCATCGAACACACCAACGGTGAACGCTTGACGTATGACCGGAACTGGGGCGTTATATTCAATGACTTGACCCTTGTCTTCAACAAATCGTTTTACATATTTCCAAAAGAGCTCAGTACAAAATTCAAAGCGTTGAATCACGGAATCTCTCAGGGCGCGACGCAATTGTTCATGCGTATAGTGGCTAATTTGTACGTTTATATGCTCGGCAGAAATATCAAACATGGCGATGCTTTCATCAAGCGTAGCAAGAGCTTTGAGGAGCTGCGTATGTTTGAGTTTTAACGTGTCCATAAAATCCCTTCTTTGAGCACGTTGTGTTTAAAGGCATCATCGACAGTGGCAAGATCGACAACATCCACCGCCATGGGAATCGTTGTCTCTTCGATATCAAGCATTATCTTGGTAATGATGTGCCAGGGTATTTTTTGACCGTTATCAAGTGCCACATCGACATCCGATCCCACCCGTTGCCTGCCAGTGGCGCGGGAGCCGAAAAGCCAAATCGCACACCGCGGTAAATATTTGTGTACGATGGCAATGAGCTCTTTTTTATGGTGCGGTTGTACACTCATGGGACCTCGTACTAGACATTGTAACTGCACGCTCATTGTGTACAGAAAAACGCTCGCGTGCCGAGCTGCTGAACTATGAAAGTGTCATGCCATCCCCCAAGGAGAACGCTCTATTTATCTGGAATAAACGAGGAGCGTATAAGGCGTTTCATCGCAATCGCAGCGGTACTCGTACCTGGTACCGAGCCAATTATTGAGCGTATCAAGAACTGCTGGGAATGACGACAAAAATCGTCTGCCTGTGAAACCAAAATGGCTGCACGCTCGTCCATCGACCTTGACACGCGCCTGAAGGATATGCGAAGAACCACGAAGTCGGCGCGTCGTTAAAAAGGGCGTTGGGTGGTAGTGTTGATGGAGGCCCTGTGGATCGATGCGCTGGACAACGTCGGCTGCCGAATAAAGGTTAAAAACACGTTTAAACATGGGATCGTGAGCGCTGTCGGCAATGCCTTTTTGGACGGGCCACGCAAGAAGTATGAGTTCGTCGACACTGAGCTTATTGTTTTCTACGCGTGGCAGGTTGAGCGCTATGTTGCCGCCGTAGCTAAAGGTAACAATGCGAAGTTTGGGTTCAAATCCGTGGACCGTACGGTATCGCCCAAGCGCCACGATGAGTTCGTCGTGGAGCGTGCACGCGGCTCTTTCACATTCGTGGGTATTGAATCTGGCAGCCCAGCTGTATACAAAGACGTCATCGGTGGGAAACATGTATGGATCGGCGTTATTGAGCGTTGCGCCTATGCGGCGAAAACTCTTTTTTCCTGTGAATGTGTACGCTTGCCAGAGACCGAGGTGGTATCTGTTGCGTCCAAGGAGATTGACTCCATGTATCCACACGGTAAGCCATGGATCGCGCTTGTGAGCGGCTGCAATGTACTGCCGCGCGTGGAGTTCTGCACTCACACCGACGTGTCTGGCAGGACATCCACACCACATGATTGACCAAAGTACCCCTACGAAACCCCCGACGCATGCACGAGCAGTGATCTTCATGCGCACACCCCCTTCTTCGATCCATGGCACACGGAACCCTATGGATAGTTGGCTCTCATTCATCACTTTAAGCGTACATTTTTTATGTGCTATTATAAAATATATTTCTATAAAACACAGAAAATGTGCTTACTTTAGACGTTTTTGATGTGCACACTCGATCAAGGATTGGTGTACTTACTGTGTCACGGCTTGCCAGGAGGCTCCGCTGTGTGCCGTCACAACGAGGGGGACGTCCCATGCAACGACGGTTTCAAGCTCTCGTGTAATGAGAGAGCGCGCGGCACCGCACTCTTCGGCACTGACGGTTACAAGAATTTCATCGTGAATTTGAAGAACGAGTGACGCGTCAAGGCCAGATTTTTTGAGGGCTTCGTGAACGCGGACCATACCGAGCTTCATGAGGTCGGCGGCCGTGCCTTGGACCTTTGTATTGATGGCGAGGCGGTGTGCTTCCTGGCGAAGCGTATGATTTTTTTCAAAAATCGTGGGAATGTAACGTCGACGACCCCAGAGCGTTTCGACGAAACCCGTGGCCTTAACCTCTTCGACAACCCTTTCCATCCACAGAGAAACGTGCGGATAACGTGCAAAATAACCGTCGATGTACGTTTTGGCGTCCTTTTGGGGTATGCCGAGGTCTTTGGCAAGGCCGTAGGGCGTCATGCCAAAGAGGATACTAAAATTGACCCTTTTGCCAATTTTCCGTTGTTCGCGCGAAACATGGTGATGGTCGACCTGAAAAAGATGGGCAGCCGTCTCGGTGTGAATGTCGCGACCATGCACAAAAGCATCAATCAGATGAGCGTCACGGCTTAAAAATGCCAGAACGCGAAGTTCGATCTGTGAATAATCTGCGGCGATAAAAACGTGTCCAGGTTGCGGTTTGAACGCCGCGCGGATACTTCCGCTCCAGCGCACTCCATCAGTGGGGATGTTTTGGAGGTTGGGATCGGAGCTGGCGAGCCTCCCCGTAGCGGTGGCCAGCTGTCTGAAGGTCGTATGAATGCGGCCCGTGTACTGGTTGATGTGCGTGGGCAAAACATCGATGTACGTATTTTTGAGCTTAAAGAGCTCGCGATAGTGCATAATAAGGCCGGGCACAGGATGAAGTTGTGCCAGTTTTTCAAGAACGGCATGATCCGTGCAATAACCCTCTGCCTTGGTGTTTTTTTTGAGTGGCGGCAGTCCAAGTGTATCAAAAAGCAGATGCTCGATCTGGCGCGGCGAATTGAGATTTATACTCGGAATGCCAATCATGTCTTTGATTGTTGCCTGAACGCTTTCAAGGGCTTCATCGATGGTATGACCAAGGGCATGAAGTTCATCGCAATCAAGAATTATTCCCTCGGACTCCATGGCAACGATGACTTCGACAAGAGGATGTTCGATGGTAAAATAGAGTTTGGCAAGCGTCGGCTCGTGCTCGAACTCGCGCTTGAGAAGCTGAACGAGTTTATACGTTTGATGGGCATCGGCTGCCGAGTAGCGTGCCGCCAGAGCAAGAGGGACGTGCGAAAAATCGTGTGCTCCACTCAGAGAAGCGACGTCCTTGTACGACATCATAGGCTCGTTGAAATAAAACTCTGACAGGCTTTTGAGCCCAACGCGTTGCCATTCCTTGAGAAGGAGGCGTGCCGCCAGTGCGGAGTCGAAATCAAAGCCAGCAACGTCGATGCCACAGCGGCGAAGAACGAGAAGATCAAATTTTGCGTTGTGAAAATATTTTTTAATGCTTGGGTCTTCAAGGACAGGGCGCATCACCGCAACAACAATGTCTCGATCAAGTTGTTGCTCGTCTGTAACGTGCCCAAAGGGAATGTAAAAGGCTTGTCCGAGAGAAAAGCAACACGAAATGCCCACGCACGCGTTGACGAGTGGCTCAATGCCGTCGGTTTCAGTGTCAAGGGAGCACGCGCCAGCGTTGCGTAGATTTTGACAAAGTTCCTCAAGCTCGTGCTTCGTTGTAATGGCTCGCGCGTCGTGCGTCGCCAGTCCTTCGCGCGGCAAGGCGGGAGCGATGAGTGAGCACTGGCCGGGCATGTACGATGACGCTGCCTTCTTTTTCGAAACTTCTTCCGTCACAAGGCTCTTAAAATTAAGTCGGCGAAAAAAATCCTGCGCCCGTTGCCACTGTGCCTCATCGAAGTGCAGGTCTCCGGGCCTAAGGGCAAGAGGCGTGTAACGAAGCCTAAAAAGTTCCTGGCTTAAAAAGGCATCGTCGCGATGTTCTTCAAGCGCTGTGCGCAGTTTATCAGGTTTTACGTCCTCAAGATGTTCGTAGACGTCTTCAAGCGATGCATAGTGCGCCAAGAGGGTACGTGCTCCTTGGTCGCCGATGCCGCGCACACCGGGGATATTGTCCGATGCGTCGCCGACAAGAGCGTAGTAAAAGACCAGTTGTGCGACTGGCAAGCCTTTTTCAATTTCAAACGATGAAACATCGATGATACGATCCTTTGCCGGGTCGTAGAGGGCGGTGTGCTCATCAAGCGCTTGGGCCATGTCTTTATCGGAGGTGACGATGACGACATTCATGCCGGCGTCACTCATGTCCCTGGCAAGCGAATACATGAGATCGTCGGCCTCGCAGCCCTCGCGTTCGACCTGTCTGAGGCCGATGATGTCGGCAAACTCCTTGACGAGATCTCTTTGAGACCACAGGTCCTGAGGACGTTCTTGCCGTTGCGCTTTATAGGCTGCGTAAACACTGTGTCGTTCGGTCGGCCCTGCGCTGTCCCACACGAGGGCGAGATACATCGGTTCGAAAGCTTCGATCATGCGCCTGAGCATGCGACAAAAACTGTAAACGGCCTGTACGGCGATACCTTGGGGCGTGTGAAGTGGCCGCAGGCCATAGTACGCTCGGTAGAGAAAGCACGATCCGTCGACGAGGTACACGGTTGCGCACGGCTTCAATGTTGCACGTCGACCTGCCTTTTTTACCATGAGTCCCACGAACTCCGCGTATAAAGGAACCTTGACAGCGGATAGCTCTTATCGACCTCAACGTCACACGATCCATGCGTGCCGCGACCGCCATTATTCTAACAAATGGAGCCGCTTGAGACAATATTGCGCGAGGATTGGTAAAAAATTACAGGACTTACGCAGATGCTGAAAGTTCTGTCTAGGACTTGGTTTTCAAACAAAGTGGGTGTCTAATTTTAGGATTAGGAAACGTCTAACCTAAAACAAGGACACCCAAAGTAAGGATAGCAGAGGTTTCCCGCTATGCAAGAGTTTTCGGATACATCGACGATTGCAGGAGGAAAGAACTCCAAGGACAACGCGTAAGTCCTGAACACACTGAGCGTATGGCGCGGCTTCTGCTTGAGAAAATGACCGCCACAAGCATGCGCAGGAATGATCAGGAGCTGAGTTAAACAAAATCGCTGCCATAGTCCAAAGATCAGCGGACCTCGCAGGAGTACGCTCGTTGACCATGTGACTTCTTGGCATAAGCATCGATGGCGTCAAGGAGGGGGTCGCGCAGGACCGTAATATACCCCGGCCACGAGCCGGTTATGGCCGCCATGGCAATGCATTGCTCACTTGTTGCGACGCGCAGATCGGTGGTGGCAGGATGGCACCACAGGTTGAGGACACGATGGCCGGTTGACGAATCGATAAGTATGTGCGACGGACCGTCTTTGTCGCGCCTGCGCCATGCCAAAATATAGGGGCCTTGTGTGGAAAAGAACGCAGTTGCTTCCGGAACGTCGATGTGCTTATTTTCTGCGGTGAACATATCGTGAACGCACACACCAGTGCTTCCCATTGCCCGCCGAGGCATGAGGGCGAGGTAGCGTCCGTGGCCGAGAACGTGAGGCTCAGCATCCTCCCTGCCGCGACAGCACGGAAATTCTTGGGTCGAACATATCGGCAAAGGATCTGGCCTTTCCCTCGTGCGTGTGCTTACTATACCGTAGACGAGTCGAGGAATCCCGGTCGCCGGGCCGTTTTGTACGAGACTTGTGACAATGCGGCCGTCTGAAAGCGTGCACCACGGCGTCCCGCTGATTTTATAGTCATCACTCTGATGACGATAGCGATAATCGACGCGAGAAAGTAGAGCGCCATTTTCAAGATCCCACGTAGAAATCAGACCATTATCGTACGCTGCAACGGCTTCATGCCCATTGGCCAGGAGGTATGAAAAAACTGACCCCACGGACGCCATAGCGAGAACGTGAAACGAGCGAATTTCTTGAGCGTTCCTCGTGTCGACAACGCTCACAAGTCCGCCACGGCTCTTTCGACCATCGACGGTGTATGCGTTTCTGCCGACAACAAGACGTTCCCCACTGGGTGATAAATCGTGAACCGTGGCAAGGGGAGCACAAGCAAGCGGGGTCGTCGTGTATACGCCACGCGACGCGCTCGTGAACCCATCAAATATGTAAAAGTGATCGCGATAGCCGCGACCACGAGCACCATCGTATCCCTCAAGGGGAATTTCGCTAACATTTGCAACGACAACTTCGCCGTTGCATGACATGCACAGGCATTTGAGTATGCGCAACGTTGGATCTTGACTGCGCGATGCGCTGCCCTCACGTAATTCAAACGGCGGTACGGTAATGGTATGCTCAGTAACCCTCGTGCGCCACGCATATGCGTGAAGATGCGTCTGGCGAATTTTTTCGCAAACGTCACTTGGAACGTGGAGTCCATCGCGGGGACGAAGAACATCCGCCACGACCGCATCAGCTGGAGCTCCCGCACTGCAACGCTCGACAATGTTGCGGGCAACAGCCAGTGAAGCCATGTCAAAAAGTGACCGTACTCTCGATCCGGAAAAGGCCGAAGCAACGCGAGCATCCATGCCGCGTCCACCGGCATAGGGAACCGGAGCACCTGCGCCAGCAATCGCTGTTGCCACCACAAGCCGCGGCGCCGCCCCGCAGCACGTTGCCGAGGAGAAAATTAAAGAAAGAAGGAAAACATTTTTAACGGGAGTTCCCACGGCTGCGACCTCCGAAAAAAGTGACCATGTGTTCACCGCCATACCACCATAGTACGCCATGTCAAAAGAATATGCCTCTTCGCTGCTGTAGACAACGCTGGACCCCAATTTTTTTGGATACTTACACGTGCCGTTACGCGTCGTGTAGCATGGTGTCGGTGTTGTTGGTTATAGCGATAAAGGGGGAAGGAGCGCAGGTCAAACTTTCTACAGAACTACTATTTTTATTTTCTCGTTATGTCCCAATTCTTTTCAAAAAAATAGGATCCGGACTACACTTTGAGAGCCATGTGAAGTGTTCCAGCGTTTGACCATGGAGAGGTAGCGGTATGGGGAAAATTTCGGCGCCTGAGGCGAAAAAATGCCTGGCATTGCTTGACAGTCTGGATATGCATGTACTTGAGCATTGCAATGTTATGAAAAGGGGGAGCGTCGTCTATAGCGATGACGTCAACAAGCTGCGGCTCAAATTTCGCAATCACTGGCAAAGCAATCCCACCATTATTGATGATTTTATCGCGGCACAAAAAAAATTTCCCCCGGCAGACGCTGATGTGGTGAAAAAGTGGAAGGGTATCAAGAGGCAAAATTACGTTATTGTAAGGCACTACCAGAACTACTCAGTCTTTGCATCGACCACAAACCCGCATAACCGGTTGTACGGAGTTCTAGCTCTAACAGATGACTTCCAGGAGATGTTGCCAAGCAAGGACCAACTCATAGTCGAAACGAGCCTGCTTCCTTACAAAGGCCAGATTATCTGGGACGGCCTTGTATGTATTTACTCGATCTACTTCGGAAGCAACCTCGGTAGGTTGCTGACCGAAGATTGCATAAGTGCAAGGAAAGACAAGGAAATTATCATGAGCCTCGAATGAGGAGGGCCTATGCATAGACTAAGTTGAAGTGCAACACCTATCCTGTTATATAATTATTTTATATGCAAAAAATCCAACAGGAAAAAGGTGTTGCATGAGAAAGTATACACAAATTTCGCAGGCAGAAAGAGCAAAGATTTTTTAAGTTCACAACAGCGGCCAATCAGCTCGCTTCATAGCTCGAAGTCTGGAAAGAGCGCCATCAACGATCAGTAGGGAGTTGAGAAGAAATAGCAACGAGCAAGGTTTTTATCATTATCCGCAGCGCGCCCAGGAAGGAGCTCACGGATAAACGAAAGGCGCATCACGGCTACAAAGCAGTACGTATCAAGGGATTTACCGAGTATGTCGAGGGAAAGCTCAAGCAAGGTTGGTCTCCTGGAACAATCGCTGGACGTTGGTCGATGGAGAAAGCCAATGAAGCCATAACCAAAGAGGCGGTCTATGCGTGGATTTACAGCAGTGACGGCATTGAGCGAGGACTCTATACGTTCTTGCCGCAAAAGCGACCGAAGCGAGGCGTGTTGAGAGCGCGAAAGCCATTAACGAGTATACCCGACCGTGTTTCGATCCATGACAGACCAAAGGATATCGAAAAACGCGACCAGCTCGGACATCTTGAGGGCGATCTTTTCTTTAATTCTGGGAGTCTGTCAAGCAACGTACTCACTCTTATAGACAGAAAAAGCAGAATGATCATGCTCACGAAGAATTGTTCAAAAAGATCACAAATGATTATAGACTCCATGGAAAATCTCGCCAAGACTCTCGGTGTCAAGAGCATAACGTTCGATAACGGTTCAGAGTTCACCCTCCATGGGCAGATAACAAAAAACTTGGGTATATCAACGTACTTTTGCGATCCGGGAGCCCCATGGCAAAAAGGGTCCGTTGAAAATGTACACAAGCGTATCCGGCGCTTCTTACCCTTTAAGGTCGATGAAGCACATATAACACAGGAGCGGCTTGACGAGGTTGCTGACCTCATAAACAATATTCCACTCGCCTGTTTGGGGTTTTATACGCCCCGCGAAATACACGCGGGAATTGATGTGAAACAGAAAGGAGCGGCAGGATGCAGATGACCTTTTTTTACCACCAAAACAACGTTTCAACTCGAAATTTTAAAGTGTTGCACTTCATACTTGACTGTGCCTAAGAATAGGTGTAGGCAGTATGCCTCACAAGGAGGAAGCATGTTTGCATTCCATCATTCCATCACCATACTTCGTCTCGTCTTGGGCCTTATTGCCTGCTGCTCATTTTTCCCGTACGTACACACAAACCAAGAAACACTTGGCAAAAACAGACTCCTGGTTATCTCGATTCCCAAATCGGGAACCAATATGCTTGCAAAATGTGTCGATTTGTTGATGGGGAGGCCCTATAAATACAAAACTCCTTTTTTAGGTTGCGCCATTGATCACAGGCAAATTAAGAAAATTGTTGGATTTACCCGGAATACGCCGGTGTTCGTGCACGTACCATTTACCCATGGTGCTGAGCGTTTGCTCGCGGAAAGCGGTATAAAAGTTCTTTTTGTACATCGTGACCCGCGAGATCAAATCGTATCCCTAGTTTACTGGAACATCGCAGGCAAAGAGTTTCCTAGGCCCTGTTGACTTTTTACCGGAGCCATATGCAAGTCCCCACAAAAAGCAGAAAGGCCCGGTAATTGCGCAGCTTTTTATCGAAACGAGAAAAAATGAGTCTGTACTGCTTAATCTTTGAAAAGAAACACTCGATGACAGACCTCTCCTTGTAGACGTGTTTGTCGTATTCCACAACTTGCGTTCGATTACTTTTGCCTGGGATTACCGGGCAACAATTTTGAGCCCTTATTTGCCTGCGAAAAGGGTCCGAGTCATACCCCATGTCACCGATGATATGCGATTCAGAATCTCCCTTAATAAGCTCCTCTCCTTGGGTGATGTCGGCAACTTGGCCTGGTGTAATAATGAATTTAAGAGGATTTCCGAGAGCATCAACCTTAGCATGGACCTTTGTAGCGAAGCCCCCCTTGCTTCGCCCAAGACCCTCTTCTGCTTGTTTGCCGTGGCCAGCTGCGCACGGATGTGCTCTGACTATTGTTGCGTCAACAGACAGATACTCCTGGTCAGGGTCGTGTATACAAAAGGCAAAAAGTTTCTCCCATACGCCCTTTTTGCTCCAGGCATCGAATCTTTTGTATACACTGTTCCACGCGCCGTATCGTTCTGGCAACTCCCTCCATTGCGCTCCAGTTCGCATAATCCAGTACACTGCCTCAACGAAGTTCCTGAGCCTTTCTTCGCTGACGACGTAAATTTTGGCGTCTTCTTTCAGGAAGGCAAACATTTTTTCCCACGCATCACTTGTGATATACTTTCCCTGCATGATAGCTCCTGTTCGAGTGTTCCATTTTTTTGGATTGGAGTTATCATGCAAAAAAATCAGCGTTTTGAAAAGTCAACAGGGCCTAGTGCTTTAGAATAGGTGTAGGCAGTATGCCTCACAAGGAGGAAGCATGTTTGCATTCCATCATTCCATCACCATACTTCGTCTCGTCTTGGGCCTTATTGCCTGCTGCTCATTTTTCCCGTACGTACACACAAACCAAGAAACACTTGGCAAAAACAGACTCCTGGTTATCTCGATTCCCAAATCGGGAACCAATATGCTTGCAAAATGTGTCGATTTGTTGATGGGGAGGCCCTATAAATACAAAACTCCTTTTTTAGGTTGCGCCATTGATCACAGGCAAATTAAGAAAATTGTTGGATTTACCCGGAATACGCCGGTGTTCGTGCACGTACCATTTACCCATGGTGCTGAGCGTTTGCTCGCGGAAAGCGGTATAAAAGTTCTTTTTGTACATCGTGACCCGCGAGATCAAATCGTATCCCTAGTTTACTGGAACATCGCAGGCAAAGAGTTTCCTAGTGGATTAACTTTTGAAGAGTATATCTCGAAATGTATTTGCGGCGGTCAACTTTTTAAGAAGTGGTTTTACAATCACTGGAAAGGCGACGTTGGCGGTATAGATAGCTTTTACACTGCATTTTTGCCCTGGCGGAACAGCCCCCTCGTTTATGCAACACGCTTTGAGGATCTTGTCGGACCTGCCGGCGGTGGCAACTATGAGGCGCAGATACGGGAAATCAAAAACATAGCGGCTCACATCGGAGTCACAAAGACAGACGAAGAAATAGCGGATGTTGCGGAACGGCTTTTTGGTAAGAAATTTACCACGTTCAGAGAGGGCCAGATTGGTAGCTGGAAGAAGTATTTCACCGCCAAAAACAAGCAAGAATTTAAAGAACGAGCCGGCCAGTTGCTCATCGATCTTGGTTACGAAAAAGACTTCAACTGGTAGCTTTTGCCATGTTACGATGCACGAACGACGAGGCCCTTCTCGTGCGCACGTGCCTTGAATTCCGCCTGGCACAGAACGTAGCCGAAGCGCTCTTTGCGCGTTTCAAGGCACGGCTCAAGGGGTTCGGCGCATAAGAGCGCGCTGCGTTGTACATGAGGATCGTTTGCCAGATCTGCAAAAAACGATAGTGGTAAATCTTGGCCAACTACGTCAAGGAAGAAACAGTAGCGTTCAAAAAGTGCGTCATGAAGGGTGGCGAGTTGATCGCTTGAAAGCACTGAGTGTTTTGCTATGTGCGTGAGTTTGTCGGCGATGCTCGTTGTCACATGCCATGTCTTGATTCCCTGGACGGGGTGCCAGAGGAGCTTGCCAAGCGCCAGATCAAAGAAAAGGAGGACGTCGGTGATAAAATCACTGATCGTTGTTTCTCCCAGGAGCTTGCGTTCGTCGTAGACGGCAAGCGCTATGCCGTCAGAAAGTTCGGCCAAAAAGTCTTCGGGAGCCTGGCGAAACTGGGAAAATTTGGAAAGAAACGCATCGTAAAGCGCATCGTTGATTGACGTCTTCATCGCCGTCAGGACTTTCTGACGGGCGCCCTCAAGATAGCGGCGCATGATGGGAGCGGTCTCATCGAGCATAGCGTCAAAAGCTTCGGCACTCACGTAGGTACATGCACGAAGTTTGTGAGTAAAAAGGCGGACGACGTGGCATGCGTGTGCATAATCGTCAAAGCGGCGCTGCGTGTAATCAAGGCACTGAATGAAATGGCAAAAATCGTTGGGTAGAACGTCGCGTGCGTAGGCCCGGTCGTTGAAGACGTGACGAAAAAATTTTGTAAGATTTCCTCGGCAAAATATGATGGGTGCGTAAAGATATGCGTGGTCATCGTCGGCGGCACACACGACCTTTTCGTCACCCTTACACCTACTCTTACACCCACTCTGTTGATTATCACCTGATTTTGCGCTATAAGTTTGTATGAGGCAGCTGGTGATGAGGAGAGCGGTAATCACTCGTACCTTCATGGCGTTTGTTCTCCATGGCGCGGTCGTTACAAAAACTCGCCCGGCTGAGACTTTAGCATAGCACAGCAAACGGATTGCTCAATGTGCTGCTCACGCGGGTGCTCGTGTAGACGAGGTGGTGTTCATGCCCCTATTTGAGTACCAAGCTTTTTCCAAAGATGGCAAAAAAGTCACGGGTTACTTTGATGCACCTTCTTCGGTGCACGCCAAAGAACAGCTCATTCGTCAGGGCCTTTTCCCCATAACGATTGCTGCTGCCAGCGAGCAGGAGCGACAACCGCTGTGGCAAAGAATTTTTGCCGGTTCTGTGAAAGTCAAAGAGAAGATCCTCTTTACGCGTCAACTTGCCGTGCTCCTCAAGGCAGGCATCTCGCTTCTTCAGGCTGTTGAACTTCTCATCGATCAGTTCAAAGGAACGCTGCGCACGATACTCGTTCACGTTCGCGACGACCTGAAGGAAGGGAGTTCTTTTGCCAACGCCCTCGCTAAGTACCCCGATGCCTTCGATAAGATTTACGTACAGCTTGTGCGTGCCGGGGAAGCAAGCGGCAAACTTGAAGTCATTCTTGATCGCCTTATTGTTTTTCTTGAACGCAAAGAAACACTCCGCAAACGCATCAGTGGCGCCCTCACGTATCCTCTCATACAACTTGTTGTCGCCGGTGCCGTCGTCGTTTTCCTTATGACGGCCGTCGTACCGCAGATTGCACAATCATTTGTCAAAGGCGGACAGGAGCTGCCGGCGCCGACGCGCATTGTTCTTGCCATGTCCGATTTTCTTCAACATTATTTTCTCTTCATTTTCATTTTCCTTGTCGCCTTGTACGCTCTGTTTCGCTACGCCAAGTCAACCAACAAAGGCGCACGCATGCTTGACCAACTCAGGCTTAAGACGCCCTTTGTCAAGTATTTCGCACGCATTAATGCCGTTGTCCAATTTTGTCAAACTCTCGGGCTTCTTGTTGCAAGCGGCGTCAATCTATCTGAATCGCTTGATATCGTGTGCAGCATTATTGACAACCGCATTTTGGCCGACACACTCGAGGAGGCACGTGACAAAATAATTAAACAGGGCAAAATTGCTCAATATTTAAAGCAAACAAATTTGTTTCCCCCCATAGCGATTTATATGATCAGCACGGGCGAGGAAAGCGGCCAGCTTGATATGATGTTAACGACGGTGGCGCGCAATTACGAAGAAGATCTTGGCGAAATCGCCGACAAAATGACAGCAAGCATCGGCCCCATCATGCTCGTCGTTATGGCCCTCGTTGTCGGTTTCATCGTTGCTGCCGTTGCCATGCCGATCTTGAAAATGAGTCAGGGATTTGCACAATGACATACGTAACCCTAAAACGAAGGAGTCGTGCGCTATGAACATAATGAGTCTGAGAAGACGCACGTGCCGGGAAACGGCACGCGGTTTTACCATTATTGAGCTCGTACTTGTCATTGCTGTCATTGGTATTTTAGCCGCGATTGCAATACCGGGATACTTTTGGGTTCAGTCGTGGGCAAAGACGCGGGCGGCACGTTCGACGATGGACAGTATCAAAACCGCTATCAGCTCGTATAAATTGACGGTCGGAACCTTTCCAAAAAACTTGGAAGATCTCGTCAAGAAACCGGCCGGGGAGGCTGCACGCAACTGGGCTGGGCCTTATTTAGAGAAGGAAGACATCCCTCTTGATCCGTGGTACCAACCTTATCACTATCAGTACACGCCAGGACAAGGCAAACACCATTATGAGCTTTATTCTGACGGCGATCCTGACAAACCGATAAAGATCGACGTGTGGGAATAATTGCAGGCAAGGGTGAAATGGGCGACCATGCGTAGCAAGGGTTTTACCCTTATTGAGCTTATGGCCGTCATAGTCATCATAGGACTCATGGCGGCCGTTATAATTCCCAATCTTTCAGGGCCAACGGCGCGCGCCGAGCGCCGAGCCTTTATTGCCGATCTCAACGGGCTTCTTTTTCTTGGTTGGCAGCAGGCGCTCATGACGGGGGCGATACATCTGGTCGACATAAGTTTTGCCAAAAAAACCGTCGTTCTTGAGCGTGTCGATGCCTTTGAAAGTGGCAAGCCGAAGGCCCATGAAATCAAAGCTGATTATCGACGCACAACCATCGTGTGGCCGGAAAAGTATGAGCTCAAGAATTTCTCCATCGAAGGCGCATCGCAGAATGCTAATGCCTTCTTCTTTTACATCATGCCCGATGGGCTTGCCCAGGACGTCGTTATCAATTTTTTTGACACAAAAGACGCCTTGGCCGATGGCAGCCCCCGGCCCGTTTCCCTTGTGCTCAATCCGTTCAGCGTGCGGTTCAAAGAGTATGATACGTTCCAAAAATAGCTGCGGTTTCACGCTCATCGAAGTCGTTTTGGCCGTTGCCATCATGGCCGCCATCCTCACGCCGCTCTTTATCAGCGAGGGCGCGGCGCTCTTGTGTGTGGGCCGTTTTTCTGAGGCCTATCGACGTATCGTTGCCGCACGAAGTTACCTGTGTGTGGCGCGTCGTGATGAGCAGGCCAAGAAAAAAACTGCACCGCGCACGCTTGCCGAGCCGCCTGTGACGCTCACGTACGTTTGCGAAAAAGCCGCCGGGACAATTGGCACAAAATTCAAGGACATGCGACGTCAGCTTGTGAAGATTGAGTGGACCGAGGACTCGCGCAAAAAAAGCGATCTTCTTGTAAGTTTTGCCTTTGTTCCTTCTGAGCAGAGCGAGAACCAGCCATGAAAAGTGCAGGCTTTTCGCTCATAGAACTTTTGGTTGCAACAGCCGTCGCCGGCATGATGGCTGCCGTCCTTTTTGCTGCCCTTTTTCAGATAAATTCCTCTGTCATCATCACCGATTCAGTCATGGGTTTCAATGAACGGGCGGCGCTCTTTGCGTCCATATTTGAGCACGACGTAGCAGGGGCAACACTCCTTCTTGATAATGAACCGCCAGAAAAAATAGAAAAAGAAAAACCTGTGGGTGACACCACGGACAAGGACAAAACCGCGCAAAAACCAAAAGCCGCCGGTGAAGAGGGTGACGAAAAAGCACCCAAGAAGGAAAAAAAGATTGTCACAAAAATTTTCGAAAGCACGGTGCGCGGCGCCAACCTCGACATGCTCACGTTCACGTCCAACAACGCCCTCCGTGCATTTTGGTCAACGAGTCCCGGGCTTGCCGACATCGGCAAACCAAAATCTCGCCTTGCGCGCGTGACCTACACGCTCGAGGAGGACAAGAGCACACCCGGTTCATTTCGCCTCATGCGCCAAGAATCGGCGCAGCTCGACTGGGACAGACGCGCCGGCCGAACGTATGAACTCGTGGGGGGCATCAAAAACCTTTCGCTTAAATTCACCGCCAAAATAGAAAAGAAGATCCCCGTCGAGGAAGCTGTCCAGGAGCCGGCCGAGGGCAAAGATCACGGCAAGCCGGGAATGCCTGCCGCGAAGGCACCACCCAAGATTAAGAAAACCAAAACGGAAATTTCCTACAAAGACATGAACACGTGGATTATCGAAAAGAAAAAGCAGGAGGGGGCAAAAAAAGAATCTCCAGAGGCAGCCGAAGTTCAGAAACCTCTGCCTGTCGACGTTGAAGCCGTTCTTGTTCTGTGGGACGACGAGCACAAACGCGATGCAACGTATACCTTCAATTTCGCCCTTGATGCAGACACCGAGCACATAAAACGCCGACGCCGCATTCCCCGCATGCCGAGTGATGTTCAGGGCCCCTCCGGCGGTAGTCGCCCCCCTACAGGCAGCCGCGGACCTCAGAATGGTTCGATGATGCCACCTGCGCGACCCACGGGACAAGCCATGAATGCACACGGACTACCAGCCAACCTTCCGCTCGGCAATAACGTGCGAAGAATATTTGAGCATGCCTACGCTCGCGAGGTTTCAAGAGGTACGCTATGAAGGGCACATCAGCACAGCGCGGTTACATAATGATCGTGACCCTCATCGTCGTGTCCCTTGCCATTGCCCTCGTTACGTTCCTCGTCAATCGAGGGATGGTATACGCTCCTTTTATGCAAACGTTTACTGATCGTTGCAGGGCGCAGGAGTTGGCCATGAGCGGCGTCAACATGGCGATGAGTCAGCTGGCGTACGCTGATGTTGTGAGTACAAAGGGAAAGGGAGAGGAAAAGGAAGCGCACGCGGACGAAGAGAAGGAACCGGGAAAGGACGGAAAAAAAGAGGGCCACAAGGGCAATGAGCACGAAAAGAAGATGCTCATGACGCTCCTTCCGCTTTTGGGGCGCTGGCAAACGTTTGCTCTCAACGGCACCAAAGATGGCATCGATGCAACCATCAAAATATGCGTTATGAGCGAGGACGGCAAAATCAACCTCAACGAGCTCTACGATTTTCAGGGACACACCTTCGACAACAAAGATGTAAAGATATTTCTCGAGGGCTTCTGCGGAAAAATAGGCACAGGCAGCTCAGGCGAGGAGGCCTTCAAGGGCCTTGAAGCTTTTCTTAAAGGCAGAGATGATGAAATACGCGATGTAACCGAACTCGTCACCGTCAAGGCCTTTGATCATTTTAAAAATATGCTTTTTTACTCGCCTGATGAAGCGCAGCAGGTAACCGGCAAAGACAAAAAAAAGAATCTTTATCTGACTGACATTTTCACCGTGTGGTCGCACAAGCGCACGATTGATCCATGGCTCCTATCGCACTCGGTATGCGCTCTCCTTGGCCTTGAACGACCTGCGCAAGGCCTCGACGATCAGGCGAAACAGCTCATTAAAAATTTCAAAAGCTCGTACGGATGGCCTGCTGATTGGAACACTCAGTTTGCTAAAATGTACAAAAAGAATTTCAACGGGTTACCCAAGAAGTCTGAGGTCATCCTCAATCCAACCTTTGGACCTGAAACCTTCTCGGTGTTATCCTACGCAACGGTTGGACAGAGTACACACCGCATTTTTGCCATCGTCGAGCGTGACATGGCCGAGAGAAAAAATGGAGCCCCAGCCCGCATGAGCATTAAGAAGATCTATTGGATTTGAGGTCGCCGGTGACCACTCGTGAAACCACGAGCAGACTAACGAGGAAGAAGCACATTGTACAAAAGAATCGAGCTGCTCGTGGGCTCCTTCATTGTGGCAGCCCTTGCCATTTTTGCCTACATGAGTTTTCACATCGGTGCATTTCGGTTCGACAGCATAGCCTACATGCGGTATCACGCGCTTTTTACCGATGTTTCTGGCCTTTCACGCAAGGCTGCCCTTAAAATTTCGGGCGTCACCGTGGGCTGGGTTGAGGATGTCACGCTCACGCGCCAGGGACCATCGCAGGCCCACGTCACCCTCGCTGTCCATCATGAACACGTCATATACTCCAACGCACGCGCGGCGATTAGGCAGGACGGACTTTTAGGTTCCAAGTATGTCGAAATTGTCCCTGGCGACTCAACGACGCCACCCCTTGAACCGGGCGGCACTATTACCACGGCCGAGGGGGCGGCATCGACATCCATCGATGAGCTCTTGGCAAGTTGTCGCCGTATAACAGGTGCCGTCGAAGAGGTCGTCGCCGAGCTCAAAAAAACAATCAATCGACCAGAAACAGCCGAAAATATACGTGACCTCGTCGAGGGGCTGCGTTCCGCCGTTGCAGGACTTTCCTCCCTTGGCTTCGTGTGTCAGAAGCTTGAAAAAGAAACCCTCGTTTCCGTTCAAGCAAATCTTGAAAAGCTTGCACGCATTCTTGACAAAGATGTCGGGCGATTGACAGCAAAATTTGAGTCGGGCACCGACGAAGTTGAGCACACGCTGCGCGAAGCCCGCCAGGGATTAAAAACACTGGGTTCAATTGCCGAAAAGGTTGACAAGGGTGCAGGACTCGCGGGTAAATTGGTAAACGAAGATGGGGTTTACCACGACCTTAAAGCGGCGACACAGAAACTTCGTACGTGCTTTGATAGTGTCGGATCGTTGCAGCTCGTTTTTGATGCACACTTTGAGGCCATGTGCCTCCGCAACACATCCTATCCCCACAAAGATTCTAAGGGTTACTTCGATCTTCGCGTGCATCCAAGCGATGATTATTTCTTTCTCGTGGAACTCGCAACATCGCAGCGAGGCATCATATTCCGCGACGACATTTCATGCAGCTTTTCTGGGCTTGGCAACGACTGCTGCGTCGACGCCGAAAAACTCAATCTTGATGATGAAGCACGTCTGCGCTTTCAATGCGTGCGACATCGCCAGAAATTCAAACGCAACACAATGCACGTCGGTGTCCAGTTTGGCAAAATATTCGGCGATGCAGCAGTACGTTTGGGCCTCTTTGACGGCTATTTCGCTGGCGTTGGACTCGATGTCGATCTACCACTCACGGCCGAGAGACTTCGCTGGCTCACGACATTTGAAGTGTACGACTTTCGTGGTCTCAACAAAGAGAGGGACTGCCGACCTCACCTTAAATGGCTCAATCGAATTTACGGCTTTCACAACCTTTACTTCGTCTTTGGCGCCGACGATTTCGCCAGTCATCACAACGCCAACGTCTTCATCGGCGCCGGCATCAGGTTCGGCGGCGAAGGAGCACGGTGCCTCGTGCCTTGTGTGTAGAGCGGAGCGT
The DNA here is from genome assembly GCA_963754845.1 of uncultured bacterium. GTDB lineage: Bacteria > Babelota > Babeliae > Babelales > Vermiphilaceae > JAKASV01. The sequence continues at coordinate 23,650 of CAVWHE010000002.1, read as the reverse complement.
ATAGTGACGTGCGTGTAAAGTTCTTATTCTGCCGTTTTTTTTATGATGTGCGATGCCGGCGTTGTTGCGGAGGGCTCCGGTCTATGATTTTCTTCTTCTTCGACATTCTGATCGTTCTGAACGCTCACCCTATGTTGGCCAATTTTGTGCGCCTCTTTCCTCATGACCTCCAAGTATAACGCATGGAGGTCCGAGTATGACGAACTTCTCACGATCTTCTGCGGCCCATAATCAACCTTATGCGTTGGCGTTTTCGTACGCAGAAGCACACGCGCCCCCTCCATCGCCTGGCAAGGGTTTGAAAGCAAAAGACCGCATGAAAAAGAAACGAAAACCCTCATGGAACCATTGCCCTCACCTCTAGGCGGACATACCGCGGGTACTACACCCCTCATCCTAGTGCATGCAGCAGGCAAAACGCAAGGGAGGACGTGAATAAGTGTGCTCTTTGTGCCCCACGGCACAAACATGGTACCACCCGTATTTGTGTAACTGCTCAATAACTTCTGTCTAACATTTTTTTCCACGACCGTATGCCCCACGCGAACGCCATTTGCACGTGTACCGCACCCATGCTACACTGTCCAGGTGGTCTTTTTGGTGCGCCAATCGTTCTCATGAATGTATGTTATTTTTCAGAAGTTTTGTGCAAGCTGTACGAGGTTTTCATGAACATGGAATTAAAAAACGCGATGCTCATTGTAGGAATTGCTGCGACGCTCGCAATGCACGCGGTAAACGATAATTTTCAGGAGGCACTTAACTGCGTGCGCTATGCCAACACTACATATGCTTTTGCGCTCAGGCAGACCAAGGAATCGATTCAGCAATTCCTGCCTTTTGCAGCCCTTTTTGGCGGCGCACTTCTAACGCGAAGGATCTCCGATGCACGGACACGCGGCGAGGCAGTTTTGGGCGCATGCGGCGCTGCATATACCTTCTCGCGCGGCATCTTTGAACCCGTCGTTGGGTGGGGAGCAAAGGCGTGCTCATACCTACCATTCACTTTTTCTCGCCTTAAAAATGCACGCATAAACAAGGATCGTGCCTGGCGCAATCTTATGAGGATAATTCATAATGGCGACGTGAAAGTACACGACCTTCCCGAGTATTCCGAATGTCGTTCGGATGCCGACGTTGCCACCATAGACACCGTTCGTGCCGAGATCATACGATATGGCCGGCAGTGCCCCCACCAACCCGTGAAGCCTTGGGAGGGCCCGCGTCCTGAAGAACTGGACATCCTCGTCGACCACATCAGACACTCTGGGCATTATGAGGGCATCGGCCTACCGCACGGCATACTTCTTTATGGCCGCCCAGGCACAGGCAAAACCCACGCGGCTCAATGGATTGCAGAGAAAGCTGGTTGCGAGCTCATGACGTATGAGGCAGCGAGTATTTTCGGCAAGTACGTCGGCAATGCGGCAAAGAAAATTCGCGGAATTTACGCCGAAGCGGCCGCACGGGCGCGCTCAACGGGCAGACCCGTTATTGTCTTTCTTGACGAAGCCGATTCGATAGCACGTCGACCATCTACCAACGGGGGGGCTCTTCCGAAGCCCATCGCGAGGCTCTCAACACTCTCTTGCCGCTCCTTGATGGTGTAGATGCCCCAGAAAATGTCATCACCATCATGGCCACCAACAGCAGGCTGCGCGATCTTGCCGATTCGCTCATTAGTCGCCTTGGTCGCCTCAGTTACGTTATTGAAATTCCTGTCCCCAACCAACAAACACGAGGTCTTATGTTCCAAGCGGCAGCAAACAGGTATCCGGTGATGCGGCGCGCCCTCGACGCAGCGTTCATCGATGGGCTCGCCAGACAAACGCATGGCCTCACGCCCGACGTCATCTATGGTGCCATGAGCAACGCCAACCGCCGTGAAGCCTTTTATCAGGGCCACAGGGAACGACGTCCACAAGGTATCGGCCTTAGACGCATCATCACCGACGAGCTCAATCGAGCACGTGCGCGTTCACAGATCGCTGCTCGTGAGTACTCGCAGCACGGCAGGGGGTTCCCTGTCCGAGCTTGCGCTGATGAGCGCGGGGAATCAGAGCAGTCGGATCAACAACGTACGGTGCTGCTCCGACGCCGCATGCCCCGGCACAACGCCATGGAAAATGGTGATGGGTGGTGCGACGCCGACCGTCGGGGGGTGCTGGCCAGCAGCCTATGAGCGGTACGTACACTCATCTCATGGTGCTCATTTATTGAAGCGGATTGAGGATGACGTTGACCGTACTTGTAAGCGCAAGGGCGTCGTGCACCCCTAGAAGGTCAAGCATGGTGGCAAAACTTGGCCCCTTGAGATACATCATGCGGAGACAGACGTTGCGAATTTTCCATACCGGTGGCCTTGTTGGCCCCAGGATTTTCGTTGTGTCGTCTGCACGTTCGCGGAGCGCTTTGGCGAGTTCGAGAGCATCGCGCTCAACAGCATCGTCATCCGCGTTGGCAAGTTCCAGTCCAAGGAGCCGAGCGCAGGGCGGATAGCCAGCGCATGCCCGCTCGGCAAGCTCATGCTCGCAAAACTCCTTGTAGGAAGCCTCGTTTGCATAGGCGAAGATGGCGTGGCGCTCCATTGCCTGCACGATAACGAGACTCTCCGCACTTTGACGTCCCGCGCGCCCGGCAACCTGGATAATTTGCTGAAGCGTTGTCTCCGACGCGTTGTAAGAGGGGAAATGGAGGTTGACGTCGGCCCACAGAATACCAACGAGGGTGACGCGGGGGAAATGGAATCCTTTGGTTATGGTCTGCGTTCCTACGAGAATATCGATCGCACCATCTTTGAAGTCGGTAAGTGTTTGTTGCCAGAGGCAATTGTTGCGCGTGGCATCGAGATCGGCACGCGCGACGATTGCGTGGGGAAAAAGTTTTTCGACAATGCGCACGACGCTTTGAGTGCCGATGCCGCGCTGGACGAAGGGCTTGGAGCCCTTGTGGCATTGCGGGCACTCCTGCGGTTTTGCCATGCCAAAACCACAATAGTGACACACGAGTTCGTCACCCTCATGAAGCGTCAGACTCACCGAACAGGACATGCATGATGGAACAAAGTTACAAAAGCGGCATTGTACAAAAAAGCTCAACCCGCGACGATTAATAAAAATGATGCTCTGTTCTTTTTTTGCTAAACGATCCTCGAGCGCCGCATGAAGTTCGTCGCTGATCCAAAAATTTGCTTTCGCGCGGCAAGCGGTTCGTGGAGTACGACTCGTCAGATACACCGTTTTGACGACGGGGAAATTTCCCGCGTATCGTTTGGTTAAGTTAAAAATTCGCCAACCACGTTTTTTGACGTTGTAAATCGAGGAAAGCGAAGGCGTCGCCGATCCCATGATAATGGGTATCTTGTAGTGGTGGGCACGCATAATCGCCGCGTCTTTACTATTAATCTGCGGGTTTCTCTTTTCCTGATAGCCAACGTCGTGCTCCTCGTCGACGATAATGAGCCCGAGATTGGCTATCGGCAGAAAAATTGGCAGATGCACACCAACAAGGACGACGGGTTCAGCGTTGATGAGCATACGCCACGTTTGTTTTTTCTCTGAAACGGGTGTTGCTGAGTGAAACCCACGTACGACATGCGTCGCACCACATAAGCCCTTGGCAAGGATAGTTTCGAAGGTGAGCGCTAGAGAAACCTCAGGAAGCAAGAACATGGCGCTTCTGCCGACCTCAAGCGTCCGCGCTATGAGCTTTTTGTAAACTTCGGTCTTGCCCGAACCCGTAACACCATGGATGAGGGCCGGCTCATAGCGAGGATCATCAACGACAGGGATGTAGGACTCGACGATGAACCTCTGTTCGTCAGTCAAAACAACGCGAGAATCACAAGGCGGCGTAGATGGTTCATCCGTTGCTGCTGCCTTCGAAAGTTCCCTTTGTGATAAGAAGTGACGAATGCGCCGCACGATGGTGACACAATCAAGGTGATAGGTGTGCGCCAAACACGTTACAAAGCTGAGATAATGCTCATCGTTGGGCACCGGTTCGACGTTGAGTACATCCCTGACGGTAAACGCGCGCTCGGTCTTTGGTCTTTCTGCGTGGATCTCGGTAACAAATGCACTAAGCTTTTCGGTTCGAAAGGGGACCCTCACGAGGGCCCCGACAGTGCACGTGCTCGCCACGTCAGATGTAACGTGGTAAAGGAGTGGCTCTTGGTAGCCTCGTAGCAACCTTACTGTTATGAACATGCGCTCAGTATAACGCGATCATGACCAAAAACATCTCCCGCTCTCTGCAATATTTCAAGCGGAATTTTAAAATCGGGCTCATCGAAGGCCTTTTCAATGCATTGTTCTTGTGATACAGTTCTATCGGTGTTCATTTTTTTTGCGGTCGACGATCCTAGAGGTATTAGACGCACGGTCTTCATGTTTCGAGTGCTCGTGGGGGATATGCGCATGCTGAGAAAAAATTTCTGGTTCGCTGTGTACTTCTTTCTCTTCACGTGCAGCCTTGTCGCCAGCGAACCCCATGGCGGCGATCAGCTCGAACAACTTTTTACCCTTCACGGCATTGTAGCTGATGAATATGCGATAGCAAAGCAAAGGATGAGGAGAGAGTTAACGAGTGCCACCTCCTTGGTATGTGGTCTTGGCGTTTATAAGTATCTGCGAAGTCGCGGTATGTTGCCATACAAAGTCGCCTTTGAGTGTGCCGGCGCTGTTGCTGCCGTCCACCAAAGCGCTGGGGCCCTCCACAGCTTCACCATTGATCCTCTTGTACGGCTCATGCCGGGCATCCGGCGACTCAGGCGTGAAAAGCGTGAGCGTGCAGCACTCATTATGCGTTACATCGATGAGCACCAGGTGCGCAGGGTTGATCAGTTGCCGCCACTCAATCACCTCAGCCCACGCTCGATGAAGCTTGCCCTCAACGCTCTCAGACGCATTCACTACGGCGATGTTGGTACCGGCACCGAGTGGCGGGATGATCTCTTTGTCAAACGATGTCCAAACTTGACACCTGAGAGCGTACCAGAGCCGGTCCACCGGGCCATTTGGCAGGTCAATCACCCCGCTGCCTTTGCACGCTTTGGCGCAACACGAGGTCGGGGGATCCTTCTCACAGGACCGTCGGGTACTGGCAAAACAACTATGGCCGATTACATAGCTTATCACACGGGTTGCCCGCGCATGCGCGAATCGGCAGCATCGTGGCTCAATGTGTACGTCGGCACGGGTGCCCAGGGCGTCAAACGTGCTTTTGGGCGGGCCGATTCAACTGCGCGAGCCGTCGATACAAGCCTGCGATCCATGACTCCATTACAAATACGAGAATTTGCTGAAAATCTCTACGGCAGCGCTGAACGCCTGGCGCTTATTGCCGGTCATGCGCGACAGCCACAACCACGGAGCTTCGTGGCACGCGCGAAGGCTGCATTTGGACGTTACTTGCTTGGACAACACCAACAGGCCGGCGAAGGGGCCCGTGTTATTAAGCCGATCATCTTAAATCTCGATGAACTTGATGCCGTTGCCGGAAGGCGTAACGCTGGTCCTACGGCATCGGAACATCGCGAGGATCGTCGGACCGTTGACGAACTCCTTAATGCTTTCGATTGCAACAAGTACCCTCACGTTTTTGTGGTCGCCACATCGAACGAAGACGCGTGGTTCTTCGATCCGGCGCTCGTTCGTCCGGGGCGCCTTGAGCCGATCGCTATCGGGCTACCAGAACACGAGCAGCGTCTTGGTATCATCGAAGTTTATCTTAAAAACTTTGCACAGTACATTGACCCGGCACTTACCATCCCCACGTTTTTGAGATACTCGGCGCTCTCAATTATAGCTTCGCAAAGCTCGGGGTTGGCAGCAGCGGCCGCCTTCTGGAAATATATTGTCGACCGAAGTGAGGGCTTCAGCGGCGCCGAACTCGAGAGCATCTTTAGTGAAGCTAGCTCGCGCGCGGCAACCGAATACATTGATGCCGAGTACCGCCACAGCAACGGTGAAGCACGTATTAACCCCGCACGCTACGACCGCATTAAACGCAAGCATGTGCGTGACGCATTTGAGTACATTATGGCTAAAAAACTTCGCAGCCAGTACGCACAAGAAGCACCGCACCAAGGCACCAGCGCTACTCACATCGACCCAGTTAACCCATCGGCACCGCGGGCTTCAACGATCTTCAGAAGAACCGGTGGCTCTCTCGGTGGATCAGCAGGGGCTACGGCAGCGTGCTCTGACCTCGCCAGAGCCGCACTGGCCCGCGCTCTCCACGCTGCGGCCGACGAGATTTTGGGAGGAGTCGCCCCTGGCCAATTAACAGGGGAGGCGATTCCCGCGACACCGCTTGCAGTGCCAACACACCTAGCTCGTGCTGCAACGCTGGCGTTCACGGAAACACCGATCAATCTTTCCAGACGGCCTCGCACGTCGGCCAGGGACGAGGATGCTGATGAGACAGGGCATGTCGGTCATGTTCCGGCGGAGGTTCAACAGCACAACAGTCATTCGCCACTCAGCCTCTTCGGCAACACTACACTGCACACAACGCACGCAGAAACAACGGCCAGAATCTCTGAAGGGTGTCGTGCACCGACGGGGGTCAGCATCGCTGCCACATCGTGCGATGCACACGAAGAACAGGGGAGCAGTGCAGCGGTGAGAGGTGAGCGACGCGGCAGCCAATCGCGCTTCAGCCTCTCCGGCGGCCTTAGGCCAACATGGTCCGTAACGCTGGGCAACGAGGGCAGTACGACGCCCGTAGCACGCGTACCAAGCCGCGGCGAGCAGCGCGAAACCGCGCGCTAGCTCTGTTTAACACGCCATCAATCCCTGTTTTGCGCACACCAACGGGCCTTGTAAACGGCGAGAGTTGGTGGGCACGCGTTGAGGCCAAGATCGTCAGTGGTACCAGCTGCACCGGCAAGAAGGTACGCTGACTTTGCGCCGCACGGCATGCACCATGAAAGCGATGTAATCGATTCATCGAGACACGTTGTGGCGATAGGCGTCACGTCATACCGACACATCACCGATCGCTCGTCATCATCCCGCATGCCTTCAGCGATGATACGCCCAGCACAAGGACAAGAAGAAGCGATTGAAACACGAAACGCCCTCCTCCTTTGAAAAGAACAGGAGCAAACACAAAAACGCTAGCCTCAGCCTGCAACGTCGGAGCTAATTTTGTCAAGAACACTGCACACCCTGCTTTTTTGCCGAACGGCCTATACTCGCTACGACTTTGTACCGAAGACAGGCTCGTTGAAAATTTTTTAAACAAATATAGAATATAATTCATCTGGAACGTGCGCTTTAGTTTATATGTTTTGTCATTTTCTTGTGCGATAACGCCACCACCCCTTTTTTTAGCAAGGATAACTGAATCGTGAAGGGACTTTTTTACTTCGCTGTCCTCGTACCTCTCGCGTGCTTGTGCGCACAACAGCGCACGCATGAAAACAATACCTGCTCTGGGAATTTGTGCCCCAGAATCGTCGTCGTTCAGCCGACAACAGGTCATCATATTCATGTCGATTTTGACGCCGGGGGGGGGCGTTTTGTTGGTCTTGAAGACCTTGAATTTCGCTTACCTAAGGCTCTAGCGTACGCGTTTCCCATGGCTTTGGTACGCCAATTCTTGGTTCGTCGGCAGCCCAAAGATACCATCTACTGCACAGGGAGTTGTCTTGCAAATGCCTGCGGCATCGAATCCGTCGTCTCTCACGGCCTTTCCCTCACCGCGTTAAATGTTGTTGCTTACGCACCCTATGCCGGCATCGAGGAACTTTACGAGCGTGCGCTGCGCAGCGTTGGCGAGACCGGAGGGTTCAACCAGGTCGAGGAGCTCAAACTGACCCACATGCTTCTCACACCTGAATCGTATTGCCTCCTTGCCCCAAAACGCACTAGACCTCAGATACGCGTGTGGAGCCTCAACAAACGATTCAGGCCCGGTGATGATCCCAGCGTGGTCACTGACCTTACTGATGTAACAACTCTCGCCTCACACTACGTACGGTCGCGACAGAACGTTATCATACATTTTCATCTCAATAGTGTCGTTAAAAAGCATGCCGTTCTCTTAAGCCTTGTTAAACGGAACGGAAAATGCCCGCAACTCATTTACATAGATTCAGCCAACATACCCATGACCGCAAGCGACAGAAGGGCCAAAATCGCAGGTTACATTAAGGCGGCGCACGATATATTCATAGCCCCAATGCGCGACGAGGTACAAGAGGCCGCACAACAAAAATCAACGGCCACGCTCCTCCCGGTCGGTGGTGACGGCAGAGAGAGCACATTCCCTGCTCGTCTAGCGGCTCCGTTTGACACCGCGCTTCGGGCACAGGTGTGCGATGGCACATCGCGAGCACCACGGTAACACAGGAGTACACACGTTTTGGCCCCACATGACAAAAAGACGGTTGGTTTCAATCCAGTACCGCGGTTCGATGGCGCGCGTCAGAGCTTGCTCAGTCTGCTCAGGCGTTCTTGTCTCCGCGAGCCCCAGACGGTTTGCTAGGCGATGAACGTGGGTATCGACACACAAAGCCGGGATGCCAAAAGCCCAGCCAAGTACGGCATGTGCCGTTTTTTGGCCGATGCCCTTTATTGACAAAAGCTCGTCGCGCGTGGCGGGCACGCGCCCTTCAAAGCGTTCGATGATTTCACGACTCACGGACTGGACGATGTCGGCTTTTTTGCGGTAAAACCCTAGAGGGTGAAGAATTCTTTCGAGTTCGTGCCGATCGAAAGCAACCATGTCACACGGTTTGCGTGCACGAGCAAAAAGCGCACGGGAAACGGGAACCGATGTGGTATCCTTGGTTCTCAAGCTGAGAAGACAGCTTATGAGAATGAGAAAGGGGTCCCTCCCGTATTCGGCAACAATTCGATCAAGCGCCGGACGCTCCATGTCCGTCGTCTCTGTACGCAGAATGGCGATAATGTCAGCAAAGGTACCCTTGCCCACGAACACAGCACGTATCCTTCACGGTAACCAGCGATTTACCTCGTATACATGAAAAAACGTACGCCTCTGCCACGCGCGCTCTGACTATACCGCACGCTCACGACGACGGTCAAGGGGTGCGCACAACACTGGCACCTCCTCCATTGGTTGCCGGGCACGGCAAAAAGGCTATACTCTTCAGCGTATGTTCTCTATGTCATGCACGCGATACCACATTTCAAAGCCCGGGTGTCCCTATGGTTTTCAGCCTGCGTACGTTTACCGTTGCCATCCTCGTTGTTCTTATTGGTGTTTTCACGTGGAAAGTCTGTGCCTATCTCTTCGACACAAGCTCCCCTGCTATTTCTCTTGTGGGACTTTGTGAAAATTCGTTTTATTGTGGCGACGTCTGCTGCAGCGTTAAAAGCAACAAATCCGGTGAAATTTCCATACGTCTTGACAACCAACTTCTCACGAGGCCATGCGAAGCAATAAAGTGCAATCGAGACTATCCCTTCACCATCCCAACGCAGACACTCACCGACGGCAAGCACACTATAAGAATCGATTTCACCGACTACAAATATCACAAAAATGCCGCCATACTCACTTCAACATTTTTTGTCGACAATTTGCAACTTCAAGCAGCTCTCGTGCAGGCAGAATCCGATTATAAAGTACTTCAGGGCAGGACCTTACACATCCAGGCGCAGGCAAATAAGGAGGTCGACAGCGCGTACGTTTATGCACTCGGCAATAAATATCGATGCTTCCCTGAGGCCAAGGACTCCCTCATCTATGAATGCTTCGTCCCCATACTTTGCGAGGAGACCCCGAATGAGTACGCTTTTTCCCTCGAAATTGCCGACAAAGTCGGCAACGCGGCGACACTTGATGGCAAATTTCAGGTCATACTTTACCCATTCAAGAAGCAATCTTTGCACGTCAGTGCCGACAAGGTAAAAGAGGAAAAAGAAAAGGGGGCAGCCCAGAATCTTCTTGAACGCGCGATCGACGACATTGTATGCAATTCACCGGGCACAAAACTGTGGCGCGGCACCTTTTGTATGCCGACCGAGCCGGCACGCGTAACATGCGAATTTGGTACCGTACGAACGACCAAAGAAAAAGGTCGCTACACGCATTGCGCCGTCGATCTTGTTAACATACCGGGCAGTGTGATCTGGGCACCACAAGATGGCATCATTTCACACGTCGGCCGTTACGAAAGTAGCGGCAACACCGTTGTTATCGACCACGGATTAGGTGTCGTGTCGCTCTTTTTCCACCTTGAGGACTTTGCCGCCATAAAGGTCGGGCAGAAAATCGCCAAAGGCAATCCCATCGGCATCATAGGCAAGACTGGCTACGCTACCGGCTGCCATCTTCACTGGGAAATGCGCCTCAGCGGTGTGCCCGTAGACCCGCTCCAATGGACAAACACAAAGTTCTAGACGATAGCGCGCGTTGTCACCATTGCGCCGGCGTACCGATGTTACTGGAATTCTATCTTTGCGAAAACTGCAGAAGCCGTGATAAGAAGAAGGGGCTTTTCGTTTTTATGCGTTTCGTGCGTGTGAGTACCAAAAGTTATAGCTGTCGCATCAGGAAGTTCAATCTTAGCGAACGCGCCCTTGGCTATGATATGTGTCGGAACTGTTTTGTTGAGCCTGACGTATGTGTCGGCAAAGACACTGTTAATTTCAACAACAACGGGTGTTTTGATGGTTCTGAGACCTTCGGGCGTCACGCGTGAAAGATCGATGAAAGTTTTGCCCATGACCGTAGCGTAGTGACAGGGTGATGTTCCGGCCCGCAGCGTTTCATCATCGAGATTAATATCAGCCTGCCCCATGAACGTCGAGTAACTTTCGTGCGTGCCATGGTACTGGGCACAGCAGTGCCACATCGACTTTTTGCGTGCTCCGGTGATGACCTGGAAGCCCATGTATATGATGAATATCCCCAAGAGCACCCTGAAGAGCGGTATGCTGACGCCAAGAAGAGCACCAACGATGTAAGAAAGCCCCAAAAGTATAAGAAAACAACCAAAGAGCAACGAGGCCGGCATCAATCTTCCTTCCATCAAACTTTCGTCCCTCACTAGACTATCAGCATGTATACGAACAGCGAAGCTGGACAGCAAGAATGGGGTGAATGGTGGGGCTCGAACCCACGACCCCCAGGGCCACAACCTGGTGCTCTACCGGCTGAGCTACATTCACCACGCACAGTACCACAACATTTTTAGTATACTTACGTTAATGCAAAAAAACAAAAAACAGAAAAGGACCGTGTGAGAAGCCTCCAAAAAAGGGTCCTGCGTGAATGCGCACCTTTCAGTTTGAACGCATCGCGGGCAAATGTTTACTAGCCCTGTTGACTTTTCAAAACGCTGATTTTTTTGCATGATAACTCCAATCCAAAAAAATGGAACACTCGAACAGGAGCTATCATGCAGGGAAAGTATATCACAAGTGATGCGTGGGAAAAAATGTTTGCCTTCCTGAAAGAAGACGCCAAAATTTACGTCGTCAGCGAAGAAAGGCTCAGGAACTTCGTTGAGGCAGTGTACTGGATTATGCGAACTGGAGCGCAATGGAGGGAGTTGCCAGAACGATACGGCGCGTGGAACAGTGTATACAAAAGATTCGATGCCTGGAGCAAAAAGGGCGTATGGGAGAAACTTTTTGCCTTTTGTATACACGACCCTGACCAGGAGTATCTGTCTGTTGACGCAACAATAGTCAGAGCACATTGAACGGCGCCTAGGCGCGAACGGTGGTGAGAGACACGCAGTGATCGCCACTATTGCACGCCACGGTGAAATCGCGACTCATAAACCGCGCATGGAGGGTCCTCACAATTCTAGGAAGAAGTGAAACAAAGCCGAGTCTTATAAAATCAACGTGCATGAGAGCGCGGCCGTTGAGCTTCACCTTTGCTTGCATGACATTGCCGCGTGCTGGAAACCGACGCTCGGAGAAAAGCGGCCGGTGGCCGGTGTGCTTGTAAATGCCCTGCGGATCGATAATTTGAATGAAATCGAACGATGAATAGAGAGCGAAGATATTCCTGAAAATCTTGCTCTGTATATAGGGTGCCGTTGCACACTGTACAGGGCAGGCCAGGAGAATAAGCTCATCGACAACAAAGTCGTGCTTGTCTTCGATGGCGGCCATATTGAGGGCAACATTGCCGCCGTGACTATGCGTTATGATGCGCACCCGAGGCTCAAGGCCAACGGCTCTTTGCTCCTGAACGAGGCGATTAATATGGTTGCGAAGATCGCGTGCAGCCTTTCTTCGCGCGCGAAAATCGAGTTCGCCCGACCATCCAAAGATATAGAGATGGTCGAACGGATAGTGGACTGGATCGGCCTCTGCGAGAGCCCGTGCAACAGAATAAATATGACAATCGCTGTTGAAGTCTGCCGCTTTTACGAGCCCGCACGGCGTGTGAAAAAAGCGACGCATGACAACGCGCGGCGTGAGCCGTGTGCCATGTACCCAGACAGTGATGAAGGGGCTACGTTCATGCTCAGCTTCCGTGCACGTGCAAGGGAACGCTGGCACCTGGCATCCGTCTATGGCGAGCCTTTCGCGAACAATACGCGTGCGACCACAGCCGGCGGTAAAAAGAACTACAATGACGACGAACAACCGGCAAGCTTTGGTATCCATGGCGTCTCAACACAAAAGCTGGAAACTTCTTTAAAAACAAGTACGAGCACCACAGTTTAGCAAATTCATGAGCGCATAAAAAACGGTAGCTTGCCGCACGCAGACCCAGCATTAAAGCACACAAACCCACAACACACGCAGCCGCAACCCACCAGGTTCGGTTGACAAGAAAGGGACACGAGAGGGACACGAGAACGAGGAAAGACAACGCGCCCTCTACGGCGACGTAACTCCTAAGGTTGTGCACCGTGGACAACGGGACGCGCCGGATTGACCCTAAAGGAACTGGGAGTGTCCAGCGTGGCAATAAATTGCCTCAAAGCCTGTGCATAGAGGGGATCTTCGAGGCCTAGGGCAATCTGGGCCTTGAGCCAGCCCACCGGCGTTCCCACGTCGTAACGCGCCCCCTGAATTTTGTAGGCGAGAATTTTTTCATTGCCCCTGATCATGCGATTAAGAGCGTCTGTGAGCTGAATTTCATCGACGGCACAATGGCCGAGATCGGCAAGATGTTTAAATATTTTGGTTGAAATTATATAGCGCCCAACGACGGCCAAGTTCGAGGGAGCCTCTTCTTGTTTGGGCTTTTCGACAATGCCAGCAATTTGAAAAAGACGTGGCGTCAGCTGCTTTTTGATTGCTATTACGCCGTATAAGTGCAGACACTCGCTGGGAACCTCCTGAACGGCCAGTACATTCGTTCTCTCTTGCATCGCCACGGTCATAAGCTGCTGCATAGCGGGGGGAGTCCCTATGATAATATCGTCAGGAAGCATGATACAAACATGCCCTTTAGTTTCAACGTTGCCCTGGGCCATGAGAACGGCATGACCGAGCCCGAGCGGCTCCGGTTGCCTGACATACGTAAAACGCGCCGTATTGATGATCCTATCGAGCTCAGAAAGAAGTCCCTCCTTGCCCCTGTCTTTGAGAATAACACGCAGCTCAAGTGAGACATCGAAATAATTCATGAGCACGTCGCGTTCTTTGTTGCTTACGACGATGATATCTCTAATGCCCGATTGAAGACTTTCTTCGACGACGTACTGCACCGCAGGTTTTGAAAGAAGCGGCAACATCTCCTTGGGCAACGTCTTGGTAAGAGGCAAAAAACGCGTACCCAGACCAGCAGCCGGGATAACCGTTTTCGTGATCTTCATTAAGGTTGGTCTCCACATTTTTTCAGGCAACCTCAAAATTGTTCAAGAAACGAAAGCCTGCTCCCATGGAAAAGCCTAATGTCGTTAATTCCGTACTTGATCATGGCAAGGCGTTCAAGACCCATGCCGAAGGCAAAACCCGAGTAAACGTCTGGGTCTACGCCGCCACACTTCAAAACGTGGGGGTGAACAAGGCCAGCCCCCATAAGTTCAATCCAGCGGCTCTTCTTGCACACCGAGCAACCTGCCGTACAGAAAGGACATGAACACTCGATTTCGAGGCCCGGTTCAACGAAGGGGAAAAAGCCGGGACGGGCGCGAATGTCGAGGTCCTCTCGCTCAAAAACCGCGCTCAAAAAACTCTTAATCGTCGCCAAAAGTTGTGCAACCGAAACGTTTTTGTCAACAAGGAGCCCTTCAACTTGGGAAAACATGTAATCGTGCGTCGCATCCGTCGCTTCATGACGATACGTACGCCCATGAGCAAAAATCGCAAGAGGCGCACCCCTCTGTTCCATGGCACGAACTTGAATGGGCGACGTGTGCGACCTTAAGAGCATGCCGGGAGCATCGCTCATCCATATGGTGTCCTGCATATCGCGCGCCGGGTGGCCTGCCGGTATGTTGAGAGCATCGCAGTTATAATATTCAGTTTCAAGCTCAGGTCCGTCGGCAAGCTCGTACCCCATGGAGGTAAAAATATTCTCAAGCTGGGTTATGATCTGTGTGTAGAGGTGAAGCGAACCGTGTATGGGCCTGAGCCTGTATGCTGTAACATCGAAGTTACGTTCGCGCGCCACAGCGTCGCTTTTACGCTCATTTTCAAGTTCTTGCAGGCGCCTTTGATGCGCTTCGTGAGCATACGTCTTGAGGTCGTTAAGGAGAGGACCAACCTCCTTTTTTTCCTCAAGGGAAAGTTCCTTAAGTTCAGCCATGAAATGTGCCACGATGCCGTTACGACCGAGGTACTGCACACGAAGGGTCTCAAGCTCGTCGTGGCTCGCAGTGCGCGAGAACGCACGACTCAACTCATCCTTCGTTGCCAAGACTCTCTTTCCAAGACTAAGTTGCTCCACGACCATCCTCGCAACTCGCTATCACGTGTAGCACGACCCCGTCTTTCAAAACATCACCTCAACACAAGCAGAAGGGAAACGATGGACATGAGCTTAATGAGTATGTTGAGTGCCGGCCCGGAGGTGTCCTTAAAAGGGTCGCCGACGGTGTCGCCAACAACCGCGGCTTTGTGAGCAGCAGAGCCTTTGCCGCCGAGATTACCGGCTTCTATGTATTTTTTGGCATTATCCCATACGCCCCCGCTATTCGCCATCATGAGCGCCAAAAGAACGCCGACCGTTGTGGCGCCAACAAGAAAACCTCCGAGAGCCTTAACGCCCAAAAACCACCATGCAACGACAGGGGAAGCGACTGTCAAAATACCCGGCACAATCATTTCTTTAAGTGCAGCACGCGTGCTAATAGCAATGCAACTTTTGTAGTCAGGGTCGGCGGTGCCAGCAAGAAGTCCCGGAATTGTCGCAAACTGACGACGCACTTCAACAACCATTTGAAGCGCAGCGCGGCTCACCGAGCGTAGCGTCATCGACGAAATTAAAAACGGCATAACGGCGCCAATAAAGAGCCCGACAACGACGTTGACGTCGGTGAGACTCAGCACGTCGATGTTTGCCTCATGGGAATAAGCGGCAAAGAGCGAGAGCGCGGCAAGAAGCGCCGATCCGATGGCAAAACCCTTGCCGAGCGCGGCCGTCATATTACCGAGAGCGTCGAGTTTGTCGGTGATAGCACGCACCGAAGGTCCAAAGCCGGCCATTTCGGCAATACCGCCGGCATTGTCGGCGATGGGTCCATAACCATCAACCGTCATGGTGATGCCCACGGTCGCCAGCATCGAAACTGCTGCCATGGCGACACCAAAGAGCCCACTGTAACTAAATGATGCAAAGACAATGAGTGCCAAAATGATAACAGGAAGAACGGTCGACTCCATACCAACTGAGAGTCCGTAAATAACGTTTGTTCCCGCTCCTGAAACGGCACTTTCGGCGACGCGGACAACGGGTGAAAAGCTCGTGTAGTACTCGGTCACGACACCGACGACGACGCCAGCAATGCATCCCAAAACTATCGAAATAAAGAGCGACATTTCCATACCCGTCGCATACATGTAGATATAGGAGGCGGCAAGGAGATATGCAATCGAAACGTACGTAGCGTTACGCAGCATGGCCGCAGGCTTAAAGCGCAGGTAATAACTTGCAACAAGAGCGATGATTGATCCTATGAGACCGAAGGCCGACACAACGAGAGGCAGAATCAAATAGCTTATGTCCGCTCCGTACGTTGTGCTCGCGACAACGATCGTTGCGACCATCGAGCTCACGTACGATTCGTAAATGTCAGCTCCCATACCGGCGGTATCGCCGACGCAGTCGCCAACGTTATCGGCTATAACGGCAGGATTGCGTGGATCGTCCTCAGGAATTCCAGCTTCGATTTTGCCGACAAGATCGGCGCCCACATCGGCGGATTTGGTGTAAATGCCACCACCGACACGCGCGAAGAACGCCACGAAGCTCGCCCCAAACCCGAAAGTAGGAGCCGTGCTCCGGGAACGAGCCGTCGCCGCCTTCCTTACGCACGATTGGGGCGGTAGGTGGAGCGGTAGCGCCCGGCCGACGCGCCGCATTTCCAGTCTGCTTCAACTCTTTCAAAATCTCATCGCGCTCGCGGGCACCGTAATCGTGGGCGAAGCGGGTGAGGGCTTCGGTAAGAATCTGGTGGTGGTGCACATTCTCCAGGCCGGGTTCTCGCGTGATATTGAGCCAGAGCCGGTGAAGGAGAAGTACGTCCTCGTCCTTCATGCTAGGGGTGTGCGGGCCGATTCGAAAGGTATCGACATGGCCGTCGGGGTGAATGACCTGCAGGACGAATTGCTTCTTAGGTTCAGGAAGAGATTCCCATGCCCGGCCGAGGGCGAAGGCTTGTTCTTCGGGTGACATCTTGCTGGATACGCCGATAACGACCGCCGAGGAATCGAGATTGTTGGCGGTTTGTACGATGGCGGTCCAGACATCACCGGCAGGGACCACGAGCAAGGAAACTTTCTTGCCGAAACTCTCGGCGACGGCGACGGCGCGTGTGAACAGGGTCTGCTCGTAGTCGCTGAAAATCTGCTCGGGAACCAGATCGTAAGCAGCCGAGCCAAAGCGGCTGACGCGGGCGGACATGACGACGACATCCTGGTCGCGGATGTCGAATTTTTCCAGGGTCCAGCGCAGGTGGATCAGGGTGTTGTAATCGCGCACGGGAACCAGCACGTTGCCACGGCGAATGTTAAGGCTTTCGCGCTCAACGGTATCGCGCTGCAGCAACTGGAACTGGTCGTTCATGTGGTCGTGGGCCGCGGCTTTCTTCTTTCGATTGGTGAACTCGGAGACGGTGAAGATGAGGAAGAAAACCGCGGAAAATGCGATGCCGCTGATGGTGGCGACGGACTTGGTGAAAAGGTTGATGAGTGCCGT
The DNA here is from genome assembly GCA_963754845.1 of uncultured bacterium. GTDB lineage: Bacteria > Babelota > Babeliae > Babelales > Vermiphilaceae > JAKASV01. The sequence continues at coordinate 6,337 of CAVWHE010000002.1, read as the reverse complement.
GGCGAGCAGGACCATGGTGATCGAGGCCATGCCGAAGGGGATCTCGTAGCGTCCGATTCTGAAATTGACAGGCACTTTCCAGCCGCGCTCGCCTTTGTATTTGAAGCGGAGCACGAGCATGGCGAGGCCCTTGAAGGCGAAGCTCCAGATGACACCGAAGGCATAAGCCTCGCCCAAGGCGTACACATCGCCGCGGCTGGCCACGATGGTGAAGACCTGAAGGATGACGATCAGGTTGATGATGCGATAGCTGGTGCCGAACCTGCGATGGGGGAAGCGGAACCAGTCGGAGAGGACGCCATCTTCAGAGACGCGGTTCAGGACGCCATTGGAGCCGATGATGGCGGTATTGACGGCGCCGGAAAGAATGAGAAACCCGACGACCACGACAAAGCCACGGAAAACGAGGCGCAGGAGTTCTGGCCCGTACATATACATGGCCAAGCCGGCGATGAGGTTGTCCTTGTAGATGGGAACGCGGACCGCATCGGGGATCAACATCACGGCGAGGAGGGCGGTCAATCCGGTGAAGATGAAGCTGTAGAGGGCGATGACGATGGCCGCCTTTTTCAGGTTCCGGAGCTTGGGGTGGGCGAGCTCGCGATTGACCTGGGCGAGCGACTCTTCGCCGCTCATGGCGAGAACGGAGTGCCCGAAGGCGATCATGATGCCGAGGATTCCGAATTTCTGCGCGAGACTTTGATCCGGGAAATTGTGATGGAGGAAGCCGAGCGATTCCTTTGTGAAATGGAGGTTTCCTGGAGTGGGCAGCGGCACATGCTGGTATCCGACCTTGAAGAGGGTGAAGGCCGACCAGCCCAGCAGGGCTACAACCATGACGGTTGTGATCTGCATGACCCAGAGCGCTTTTTCGCTGGACTCGTGGATACCCTTGATATTTTCCCACCAGTAGTAAATGGTGACGGCGAGGGCGAAGAGGACGGAAGTCCAGTTAACGTCGAACTGGGGAGTGCCGTGGAAAATGTTGTGAACGGCGCGCGGGACCCAGCCATGAGCGTCAGCGGTGACCATGACCTCGTTGATGAGGCCAACGATGTATTGGCCGGCGGACACACCGGAGATAGGGCCGGTCAGGACGTAATCAAACATCAGTGCGGAGACACTGAGTTTTGCGAGGGTGCCTCCAAGCGCCTCTTTGACGACTTTATAGACGCCGCCGCGGACGAACATGGAGCAGCTCTCGACGTAGACGGCGCGCACCGTGAACGAGAAGAGCATGACTCCGACGATGAACCAGGGGGCGGACTTGCCGACGGCTTGCTCAGCGATGCCGCAGGCGTAGAAAGCGGAGGAGGCGAGGTCGTTGAGAACGATGGCCGCGGCGCGCCAGAAGGAGATGAAGGTGAGCATCACCGACGTGGCGACGACGATGCGAACGCGGTTCGAACCGTTGTTGACGGGCTGGATGGGGGATGACATTCAGGCGAGGGTCAAATTCTAGGAGTGATGCGTTTCCTCCCGTCCGAAAAGGGTTTCCGCATCCTCGACAAAGGTAATCAGAAGGACGAGCGTTGAGCCGATGACACCAATCGCAAACATTCCCTCGAGAAGTCTTACCAACAACACGCCCAGCAAGGAAATCATCAACACATGGTATCTGATTGAAGCGGCTGGAACAATGACGGGAGAGCAGTTCTCAGTTCTTAGTTCTGAGTTCCTGGTCTCTGGTTCCGCTTCCGGGACGAAAACTGCTAAAGCGAAACCACAAAGGACACGGAGATGCACGGAGGAAATCCGTCGCTGGCGTTTAGTTCTGTTCCTGGTCAGAAAGCTGGATGTCTTTGTGAGAACCGGGAACGGGGAACTGGGAACGGGGAATCACCGTTTCGGCCAAATCGGGTTTGCTATGCTTTCGCGGTGAGAAAAATTCATTCGAGCGCGTGGCTGCTGACGGTGCTGTCGGCGGGCTTGCAGGTGGTGATCTTTCCGCTGCCCGGGTTGTACTGGCTGGCGTGGATTGCGGTTGCGCCGCTGATGATTGCGCTGCTGCGGGCGCGTCCGGCGGGGGCGCTGCAACTGAATGCTCCGATGAAACTGGCTCCGGCAAGAGCGTGGCAGGGATTCCTGCTTGGATACTTATGCGGGATTCTCTGGAGCCTCGGGACATGCTACTGGATTTACGACACGATGCACCGGTACGGCGGGCTTCCGGTTCCGATGGCGCTGCTGGCGCTGATTTTGTTCAGTATGTACATCGGGCTCTATCACGGGCTGTTTGGGCTGCTGGTTGCGATGGTGGCATCCCCCAGAGCGTCGTTGTCGTTGTCTTTGCGGCGCGGGTTGGTGGCGGCTCCGTTTCTTTGGGTGGCGGTTGAACTGGCGCGGACGCGGGTTACCGGGTTTCCATGGGAGTTGCTGGGGTACGCGCAGACCGGCAATTTTGCGCTCACGCGGATTGCGACGATCACCGGTGTTTACGGGCTGTCATTTGAAATTGTGCTGGTGAATAGTGCGTTCGCGGCCGCGTTTTTGGTGGCGAAAGAGAGAAGGCGGGTATTGGTGGTGGCCGCGTGCCTGGCGGCGATCGTGTTGCAGGCCGGGCAGTGGGTGAACGGTCCCGCTACGGAGGCCGATCAAACGGCGGTTCTGGTGCAGCCGAATATTCCGATCCTCGAAGGATCGGGATGGACGATGAATTATTTTCAGACGACGCTGCAGGACCTGGAGCGAGTGAGTTTGCATCCACCGGGGGGAAAAGAGGGGGCGCGTTACAACTTGCTGGTGTGGCCGGAGTCGCCGGCGCCGTTTTACACGAACGATCCGAAGTTTCGCGGGCCGGTGAGTGAAGTGGCGAAGCAGTCCGGGAGTTGGGTGATCGCGGGGGCGATCGGCATTAATTCCGCGATGCAGAGCGGCGGGGAGAGTTCGCAGATTTTCAATTCGGCAGGCCTGGTTAGTCCGCAGGGGGAATGGATGGCGCGGTACGACAAAGTCCACCTGGTGCCATTTGGCGAGTACCTGCCGTTTCCGAAGCTGTTCGCTTTTGCGGGAGGGCTGACGAAGGAAGTCGGCGAATTTCAGCACGGTACGTCGCGGGCGCCGCTGGATGCGGGCGGAGAGCGACTAGGAACGTTTATCTGCTACGAGTCGATTTTTCCGGACGAGGTGCGGCGGTTTGCGCTGGATGGCGCGCAGGTGCTGGTGAACATTTCGAACGACGGATGGTACGGGGATAGCGGCGCGTGGAAACAACATCTACAGCAAACGCGGATGCGGGCAATCGAAAACGGTCGGTGGCTGTTGAGCGCGACGAATACCGGGTTGACGGCAGTGATTGATCCTTCGGGAAAAGTGGTGGCGGAGGTTCCGCGCAGGCAACGAACGGCGCTGATAGCGCGCTATGGGCTGTTGTCTGGTACCACGATTTACACGCGGCACGGGGATTGGTTCGCATACCTGTGTGCGATAATTTCTTTGGTCGCACTCATCAGTACCCGGTACCCAGTAACTAGTACCCAGTGATCGTTCTGGCGACTGTGAGGGATGGCTGATTCACGGTTGCTCGAGGGCGGTTGAATTTCCAAGGATTATTCCTATGTTGGATGAACTGGAACAGCAATATTCTTCGTTGAAGACCAAGGTACACGACCTGCGGGAGTATCTTTGACGCGGGCAGACTGCGCCAGCAGTTAACCGAAATTGAAAAGCAGGCGGCGGATCCTGGGCTGTGGTCGAATCCCGCCAAATCTCAGCAAGTGATGCGCGAGCGGAAGCGACTGGAGACCGTGCTGTCTCTGGAAGGCGATTTGGCGCGGCGGACAGACGACATCGGCGCGTATTTCGATCTCGGAAAAGAAGGCGAGGATGTTTCCGCCGATTTGCAACGGGAACTGGATTCGCTGCGCGAACTAGTGGATCGAGTTGAGACCGAGACGCTGCTTTCGGGTGAAAACGATGCGCGCAATGCCATCGTCACGATCCATCCGGGGGCGGGGGGGACTGAATCGCAGGACTGGGCCGACATGCTGCTGCGGATGTATCTGCGGTGGGCGGAGCGGCAGGGCTTCAAGACGGAGATGTATGACTACCAGCCGGGCGAAGAGGCGGGGATCAAGTCGGCGACGTTTTCCGTTATTGGGGAATATGCATTTGGATATTTGACGAGCGAGATTGGGGTGCACCGGTTGGTGCGGATTTCGCCGTTTGATCAGGCTAAGCGGCGGCATACCTCGTTTGCGAGTGTGTATGTTTCTCCGGAGATCGACGACAGCATTGAGGTCAATATCAAACCGGACGACATTCGGATTGATACCTACCGGTCGAGCGGCAAGGGCGGACAGCACGTAAATACGACCGATTCCGCGGTGCGGATCACACATATCCCGACGGGGCTGGTGGCAGCCTGCCAGAACGAGCGCTCGCAGCATAAGAACAAAGAGAAGGCGATGAGCATGTTGCGCTCGAAGCTGTACGAGTACGAGTTGGAGAAGAAGAGGGAAGTCACGAAGCAGATCGAGGATTCGAAGCTGGATATCGATTTCGGGTCGCAGATCCGGTCGTATGTGCTGCAACCCTATCGGCTGATCAAGGATCATCGGACGAAGCTGGAGATCGGGGATGTGGATCGCGTGATCGACGGCGATTTGCGGCCTCTGATGCAAGCGTATTTGCGAATGCGGCGCGGGGAGAAGAAGGGATGACGACCCGTGCGGCAGCGGTGCAGAGCGGAGTGAACCTGGAATATTTCACGATCGCCTGGAACGCCCTGGAAGCTCTGGTGGCGCTAACCTGCGGCGCGGTAGCGGGCAGTATCGCGCTGGCTGCTTTCGGGCTGGACTCCCTGATCGAAGTTTGGTCGGGCGGAATCCTGCTTTGGCGGTTGCGCTCCGATCACGATGCAGAGAGGCGTGCAGCGACGGAAAGGCGCGCTCTAAAGCTCGTCGGTATCAGCTTGCTTGTTTTAGCGGGATACGTGGCGGGCGAATCGATCCTGAACGTCCTCCGCCGCGACCTTCCGGAACGCAGTTTGCCCGGCATCGCGCTGGCGGCAGTATCGCTCATTGTCATGCCCGTACTGGCGCGCGCCAAGCGGAGGGTAGCTTCGGCATTGGCCAGTCAGGCTTTGCGTTCCGACTCACGTCAGACCGACGTTTGCGCTTACCTGTCCGCCGTCCTGCTGCTGGGCCTGTTGCTGAATGCGGCACTTGGATGGTGGTGGGCAGACTCAATGGCAGGATCGTTATGGTTCCACTGATTGCGTATGAGGGCGTCCATGCGGTGCGCGGCAGGGGTTGTTGCCAGGACTGCGGGTAGGGAACCGTATGGGAATGAAACAACGAATGGCGCCGCGGCCTCCGAGCTCGGCCCGCGATTGCAGTGGGCGTTTCGCTACGCGGCGAAGTGGCACGCGGGACAGGCGCGGAAGGGAACCGCGGTTCCGTATCTTTCGCATCTGATGGCGGTGACATCGCTTGTGCTGGAGGCGGGCGGCGATGAGGGAATGGCAATTGCGGCACTGCTGCATGATGTGGTGGAAGATTGCGGAGGCATGCCCCGGCTGCGGGAGATTCGCAAGCTCTTTGGGTCACGCGTGGCGAAGATTGTTGAGGGTCACGGATTGTTCGTCGAGCCCAAGCCGGACTGGATCGTACGCAGCGTGGACATCTCGAGAAGTGAGGCATGCCGACGCGGAGACGCGGCTTGTGTCGGCATCGGACAAGCTGCATAACGTGCGCACGATTCTCGCCGATTATCGCAACAACGGCGACAATATCTGGGTTCGTTTCAACGGCAAGAAGGAAGGAACGCTCTGGTACTATCGCGCGTTGAGCAATGAGTATGCGCGCACGCCGAACCGCATCACGCGCGAGTTGGAGATTACGGTTGGCGAGTTGGAACGCGTGGTTGGCTGGAGTGCCGACGCGACGAACGGTCCCGCCCCAACGAAACCTGGACGGGGCACCCGCCGCGCGGTTAGGAGATGACGCATGGCTCAGATGATTGATCTGATCCGGAGTTCGAAGGTTCCTGCGAACCTGATGCAGTCGGCAGCGCGTGGATCGCTTTCCGTGCCTCCCATGGAGATGATCGAAATTCTTGTTCATCTCACGCTCCACAACAAGATATTTGGGCAGCAAGCGCGTCTCACGCTGGCGGGATGGGACGAGAACGCTTGCCTGGCGGCGGCGCAAAATCCGGCTACCAGTTCGGAGGTTCTGGGATATTGGATCGCGCCCGAGAACATCAGAACTCCGCCGTCCCCCGCACTCGTCGAGAATCCGTCGGTGGGAGAGGAATTGCTTTACGAACTGGCGATGCGCGGCGGACGCTCGGTTGTGGATGTATTGCTCGCAAGCCCGCGGGTAAAGAATTCTCC